>JBBITK010000069.1:0-10988 GCA_037440805.1 Arcobacter sp.
ATGTCTCTTCTTTATTATCTTTGGCATATTGTTTGACTATCCACAAAACGCAGGGAATGGAGTATGAAAATGCCTTGATTCCTATGAGTTTTTCTCACTATATTATGCACAACACAAAACTACTTTATACAGCAATTACAAGAGCAAAGAGAATGTGTTTTATTGTAGGTGAAGATGAAGCTTTTAAAAATGCTTGTAAAAAATTGGAAATAACAATCAGGGAATCTGTTATCAATGACTTACTGCAAAAAAGTGTCTACTGCTAAATATTAAACTTAAAAAGCTTTAGAAAGCCCTTTAAATCGATGGCGACCCCAGCTGGATTCGAACCAGCGTCTTTGGGAGGAAATCCCAACGTCCTTGGCCACTAGACGACAAGGTCATATAAAAGGTTAGAATTCTATTTTATTTAGTGTTTAAAGAAGCTTAATTTACCTAATTATCTTTTTTCTACTCTTAGATATTTTATAAATTTTAGAAGCTGTTGTTTCATAAAATGCTCTTTTATCTTCTATAAAAACATCACTATTTTCTAAGGCAAATTTTTCATCAAATTTTTCTCCTGTTTTATTAGCAGAAGTTGAATACAAAATTCTAAACTTAGAAAGAAAATCAAAAAACTCTGAATCTCTATCAACAACTCTAAAAGATTGACCATTTGGATAGATAAAAGTAGTTTTTTTAGATTCTCTAACTTCTTTTCTAAACTTTTTAGGAATTCTTGTTAAATTATTTAGTATCTCAAAACTATTGACTGTTTGTAAAATCTTTTGATTTTTCGGTCTTTGCTTCACTAAAGAGAGCTTTTCATCATTAGATGATGAAAAACCAACCGTAGTATCTGTTTGTACTAGATAGACTAGTGAAGAGTCCATATTAGTCGTTTAAAAATTCTTGAATAGATTTTGGAGTTGATACATCTTCCGTTTTTAAAACTTTGATTGCTTCAACAGCAGCAATCGCAGCAGCAACTGTTGTAAAATAAGGAACATTATTTTTTAATACTGTTCTTCTTATCTCTTTACCATCATCTTTTGATGATTCTTTTGCTTCACTTGTATTAATTGCCATTGAAATATCACCATTTGTAAGTAAATCAGTAATATTTGGTCTTCCTTCACTAACTTTTAATACTTTATCACACTCTATTCCAGCTTCATTTATAGTTTTAAATGTTCCGCCCGTTGCAACAACAGTAAATCCATTTTCAGTTAAACCTTTTGCAATAGCTGGAGCAAACTCTTTGTCTAAATCACATAATGAAATAAATACTTTTCCAGCTTTTGGAAGATGATTTTTTGCAGCACTTTGAGATTTAGCAAATGCCATACCAAAGCTATTTGAAATCCCCATAACTTCACCAGTTGATTTCATTTCTGGACTTAAAAGTAAATCTGCACCTGTTAATTTGTTGAATGGGAAAACTGCTTCTTTAACTGCTACATGATTTTTTAATTTTGGTTTTAATACACCATTTTCTTCAAAAACTATATCTTTATCATAAACTTTTAACGCATCTCTTAAACTTTGATTCCACATAACTCTAGTAGCTATTTTAGCTAATGGCATACCAGTTGCTTTAGATACAAATGGAACTGTTCTTGAAGCTCTTGGATTTACTTCAATTAAGTAAATTTGTCCTTTATGAATAGCATATTGGACATTCATAAGTCCAACTACACCTAAACCTAAAGCCATCTCTTTTGTTTTTGTTTCTAACTCTTTGATTAATTTATCTTCAATAGAAACTGGTGGTAACGAACAAGCTGAATCTCCTGAGTGAATACCAGCTTCTTCAATATGTTGCATAATTCCACCAATATAAACTTCTTTTCCGTCACAAATACAATCAACATCAAGTTCGATTGCTCTATCAAGGAATTTATCAATTAATACAGGTGCATCATTTGAAACAGAAACTGCTTCATCCATATATTGTTTTAACTCTTCAGTTGAATAAACTATTCTCATTCCTCTTCCACCAAGAACGAATGATGGTCTAACAAGTACTGGATAACCAATTTTTTCAGCAATCTCAATAGCTTCAGTTACAACAACTGCTGTTCCATTTTCTGGTTGTAATAATCCAATATTTTCAACAAATGCAGAGAATTTTTTTCTATCTTCAGCTAAATCAATAACTTCAGCTGTTGTTCCTATAATTTTTCCACCAAAATTATGAATTGCATTTGCAAGTTTTAATGGAGTTTGTCCACCAAAGTGTACGATAATACCATCTGGATTTTCTTGCTCGATTACACTTCTAACATGTTCAAAATCAATAGGCTCAAAATATAAAATATCAGATGTATCATAGTCTGTTGAAACAGTTTCAGGATTACAGTTATACATGATTGTTTTTACACCCATTTCATTTAAAGCAAAACTTGCATGTACACAACAATAGTCAAACTCGATACCTTGACCAATTCTATTTGGTCCACCACCAATAATCATAACTTTTTTATCAGTTGAAATCTCTTTTTTAACTTCTGGTAATTTTGTAATGTTTGTAGTTGAGTATAAATATGGTGTTAAAGCTTTAAACTCAGCAGCACAAGTATCAACTTCATTGTACTCAAAATCAACACCCAAAATTTTTCTAGCTTTATAAATATCCTCTTCAGACTTTCCAATCAAAGAAGCAATCATTTTGTCACTAAATCCATTTGTTTTAATCTTTCTCATAAATGATTCATCACTTAAAACTGACTCATTTATAGAACACTCTAAGTTGTAAATTTCTCTAAATTTAGTTAAGAACCAAGGATCAATTTTTGATAATTCGAAAATATCTTCATTTGATAATCCTTGTCTCATACCTTCCATTAGATATAAAAGTCTTTTATCATTTGGTCTTCTAATCTCTTTTTTGATTAAATCCAAATCTCCACTTATTCTATCAAAACCGATTAATCCCGTCTCAAGTGAACAAAGTGCTTTTTGAATTGACTCATTAAATGTTCTTCCTATTGCCATAACCTCACCAACAGATTTCATAGAAGTTGTTAAAGTAGAGTTTGCTTTTGGGAATTTTTCAAATGTAAATCTTGGAACTTTTGTAACGATATAATCAATTACAGGTTCAAATGAGGCAGTTGTTCCAGTAATATCATTTTGAATTTCATCAAGTGTAAATCCAACTGCCAATAATGTAGCAACTTTTGCTATTGGATAACCAGTAGCTTTTGAAGCAAGTGCAGATGATCTTGAAACCCTTGGATTCATCTCAATTACAATCATTCTTCCTGTATTTGGACAAATAGAGAATTGTACATTTGATCCACCTGTATCAACTCCAATTTCTCTTAAAATTGCAAAAGAAGCATTTCTCATATCTTGATACTCTTTGTCTGTAAGAGTAAGTGCAGGTGCAACAGTGATAGAATCTCCTGTATGAACTCCCATTGGATCTAGGTTTTCAATAGAACATACTATGATACAGTTATCTTTATTATCTCTGATAACCTCCATTTCATACTCTTTCCATCCAAGCATAGATTCCATAATTTCTATTTCGCTAATAGGAGATGCTTCTAAACCTGCAACTGCCAAAGCTTTGAACTCTTCCATGTTATAAGCAACTCCAGAACCACCACCAGCAAGTGTAAATGAAGCTCTAGAAATTACAGGGAAACCTATCTCCTCTGCAACTTTAATAGCTTCTTCTAAATTATAAGCATTTGCACTTTTTGGTAAATCCATACCAATTTTTTTCATAGCTTCGTTAAAAAGATGTCTATCTTCACCTTTTTTAATAGCATCTGGATGAGCTCCTAAAAATTTTACACCCTCTAACATACCTTTTTCATACATTGAAGTTGCAACATTAAGTGCAGTTTGTCCACCCATAGTTGGCAAAATAGCATCAATATTCTCTTTTTTTATAATTTTTGCAACAACTTCTTCTGTAATTGGTTCAATATAAGTTTTATCAGCGAACTCAGGATCTGTCATAATCGTAGCTGGATTTGAATTTATTAAAACAACTCTATATCCAAGTTCTTTAAGCGTTTTTGTAGCTTGAGTTCCAGAATAGTCAAACTCACACGCTTGACCAATCACAATTGGTCCAGAACCAATAAGTAAAATAGACTTTATATCTTCTCTTTTTGGCATAAAATTCCCCGTATTTGTATTTATAAAATTTGGATAGTGTATCTAAAAAGGGCTTAAAATTGGGTTATGTGAAGATTAGTGAAAATCTAACTATTTTCACTAATTTAATGAATTATAAAACTGGAAGATTGAATTTTTTAGTATCTAAAACACCATCTTCATTGAAAGATAAATAGTACAAAATATCTTTTTTTACACTAAGTCCTGTCAAATATCTCAAAGCTAAATTTGCTTGTAAAGAAGCTATGTGCATTACAATTGGACAAGCTATTCCATTTGGTTTTCTATCATTTATTTGGAAAACAGCTTCATAAGAGGCATTTTGAAAAAAACAAACCTGACCGTGAAACTCCTCAACACTACCATAAATCCAAGGTTGATTTTTGGATAAACAATAACTATTTATAGAAGCTCTTGAAGGAAGGTTATCTGTGGCATCAATAATCAAATCAAAGCTTAAATCTTTTTTTGTAAAATCATCAAAACTTTCACAAAAAGCTTCCACATTTACAAAAGGATTTCTTGATTGAATCAACTCTTTTAAAACTTCAGCTTTATATTTTCCATCATCTTTTACTTTAAATCCAATTTGTCTATGAATATTATGGATTCCTACTGTATCAAAATCAATCAAAGAGATATGCCCTATTCCAGAAGCACCTAAAGCAATTCCCAAAGAACAACCAAGTCCACCACTTCCAATAATTGCTATTTTTTTATTTTGCAAAGATTTTTGAGTCTCTTCTCCCCAAAGTTTTATCTGTCGGTTAAAAAATTCATTATAATCTATTTGTAATGACATAATTAAGCCTTATTTTCAACATTAAAAATCAATTTTGCTTCATCAAGAAGTTTTTGAGCATCTTCAAGCTCTTTTACACCATCTTTATAAACTTTTATAGAGTCACTCAATGTAATTTGTGGATTTGAAAGTTTTTCCAATAACTCTTTAGCTTTTATAATTTTTTCTTCAAAATTTATTTGTTCAATCTCTTTTTCACTCATCAATTTCGCCTTTTAAAATATCTCTTACATAATCTTCAAATTTTTCAACTTCAACTAAAAAAGAGTCATGTCCTGATTGGCTCTCTATTAGTTTATAGGTAACTTGATTCTCTTTCCCTAGTTTAATCATAATATCTCTTATCTCTTCCATCTCTTCAGGGAAAAACAAAATATCATCGCTAAATGCTATTAAATGGAGATTTGATTGTACTTTATCAAATGAATCTTCTAGTTTGTCCTTATTTCTTCCAGCATCAAAAATATTCATAGTTTTACAAACATATAAATATGAAAGTGGGTCAAAAACCTTTGGAAAACTATAAGCGTTATATTCCAAATACTTTTCAACTTCAAATCTTCCAAAGAGTTCATATAATCCATCTGTTGAAGAGTAATCTCTTCCAAATTTTTTATTAAATAAATTTGGACTTAAATAACAAATAAGTCCAGCCATTCTTCCAATAGCAAGTCCAGGTAAACCAGAAGCCTTTAAATCATCTTTATCATAATTTCCATTTTTAAATAGTGGGTCATTTTTTATAGATTCCATTCCTATTTTATTAAATGCTATTGCCCAAGGTCTTGTATATGCTGTGGTTGCCATAGCTATAACTTCTTTTGCAAAAGTTGGATGTTCTATTGCATAACACAATGCTTGCATTCCTCCCATACTTCCACCAATAACAGAAACAGCATTTTTTATGCCTAATCTTTTGTAAAGCTTCATTTGAGCATTTACAATATCAGAAATTGTTAAAACAGGAAATTTAAGTCTATACTCTTTTTTAGTTGAGGGGTCAATACTCATAGGGTTTGTAGAACCATAAGAAGAACCAATATTATTTGAACAAATTACGAAATATTTTGTAGTATCTATTGCTTTACCATCACCAATAAATTTATCCCACCAACCAGCTTTTGCTTCATTTGCATATCGTCCAGCTGCATGGTGACTTCCAGAGAGTGCGTGGCAAATGATAATAACATTAGATTTATCTTCATTTAATTCGCCATAAGTTTCATAAATAATTTGAAAAGACTCTAAAAGTCTTCCGCTCTCCAAATACAAAGGCTCATCAAATTTTGCAATGTTTGTCTCTATTCTCAAAATATATATCCAATCTAAAAACTAATTTATATTTATACTAACAAAACAAACATAAGAGAATGATTTATCTATTAGTTTAATTCAAGAACCATATTTTGTTTAATTTTTCTTTTTTTAACATAGTTATTTAAACCAATATGATTGTTATATCCTAGTAATTTAGCTATTTTTCTAACAGACAAACCAACTCTTAAAAGCTCTTCTATTTTCTGTTTTTGTTCATCAAATTTAGATTTTTGAATTGTTCCTTTTGGTTTACCTAAAGAAACACCTTTTAATTTTTTAGCAGTTAAAGCCTCTTTTGTTCTTAAACTCATCAAATCTTTTTCTAAACCTAAAGTCATAGAAATAATACTTAAAATCATTTGCGTTAACATATCTTTATCATCTATTAAATCAAGTTTTTGATTTACAACCAAAACTCTAATTTTATTTGACAATAAAAACTTCAAAATTTCAATTATTGTTTCAACTGTTCTTCCAAAAACATTTAAATCTGCAACTATTAAAGTTGAATTTTTTTCACAATTTTTCAAAAGTTCTAAAATGTTTTTCTCTTCATTTGGAGTATTGATAACTATTTCCACATTCTTATAAACTGTTAAATTTTCTTTTTCTAAATAGTCTAGAATAGATGTTTTTTGCTGTGTTGTATACTTTTGATTATTCTCATTTATTCTAATATATGTAAAAATCTTTTTCATCTTTTTCACTCCTACAAAATATTTTATTTTTTTAATTTAATTTATATAAAATGTATATATCTAAATCTTTTAAATTATACAATATGTTATCAATTAAAATATTAATAAAAGCTTAATCTTGGCTCATAAAATGGCTTTATTTCAATAAAATCAGGTCTATATTTTGTATAGTTTGATAAATTTAAAAGCTTTTTTTAGCTATTATCTAACTAATTTAATAAATATACACAAAAGGGTTTTTATTGAAAATTACAGTTGCTATCTCAGGTGCTAGTGGTACTATGTTAGGAATTAAGCTTGTAAACAAAATACCTGAAAATATAGAAGTTTTTGTGGTTTTTTCAAGTAGTGCAAAAATGGCTTTAAAACTAGAAAATGATTTAGAATTAAATAAGCTATTTGAAAACAAACCAAATATAAAAATTTTTAAAGATTCAGATATTGGAGCATCCATTGCTTCTGGTTCTTTTTTTGTTGATAAGATGATAATTCTACCTTGTTCTATGAATACTTTAGCTAAGTGTTCAGTAGGTATTGCTGACAGCTTAATCACAAGAGCTTTTAGTGTAATGTTAAAGGAAAGAAGAGAGATTATTATTTCTCCAAGAGAGATGCCTTTTAGCTCTATAGCCTTGGAAAATATGTTAAAACTATCTAACTTAGGGGTAATTATTGCACCACCTATGTTAGGCTATTATTCAAATCAACAAACCCTAGAAGAGATGGAAAATTTTCTTATTGGAAAATGGTTTGATTTATTAAAAATTGATAATAATTTATATAAAAGATGGGAGTAAAAAATGGAAGATACTAAATCTACTATTTCTTCTTACAAAAAAGCTATCTATAGTGGTACTTTTGACCCTATTACAAAGGGACATTTAGACATTATAAAAAGAGCTTCAAATATTTTTGATGAAGTAATTATTGCTGTTGCAAAAAGTGAAGCCAAAAAACCTATGTTTAGCCATGAAAAAAGAGTTGAATTTGCAAAAGTTGCAACTCAAGACATAGCAGGAGTTTCTGTTTTAGGTTTTGACACTTTACTTGTTGAATTAGCAACTAACTTAAAAATAAATACTATTATAAGGGGATTAAGAGCTGTTTCTGATTTTGAATATGAATTACAAATGGGTTACGCAAACTCTTCAATCAACAACAAAATAGAGACTCTTTACCTAATGCCAACTTTGGAAAATGCCTTTGTTTCATCAACAATAGTAAGAGAAATTATAAAATTTAATGGTAAATATGAGCATTTAATACCCAAAAAGGTTTTTGAATGTATGCAGTAATTGAAGGAATTGATACAGCTGGTAAATCTACACAATTAGAATTATTAAAAACTAAATTACCAAATGCAATTTTTACAAAAGAACCAGGCGGAACGGAAATTGGTTCAAAATTAAGAGAAATGGCTTTAAATGGTGAAGCTAAGTCAAAAATTGCTGAAATGTTTATCTTTTTAGCCGATAGAGCTGAACATATTGAAGAAGTAATAAAGACCTATAAAAACGATACAATAATATCTGATAGATCTTTAATATCTGGAATTGCCTATGCAAATACTTTACCTATTGATAAATTGATAGATTTAAATTTAATAGCAACTCAAAATTTTTTACCAACACACACTATAATTCTTAAATTAAGTACAGAAGAATTAAAACATAGATTATCATTGAAGAAAAATGATTCTATAGAATTAAGAGGGATTGATTATTTGATGAATATCCAAGATAGAATGATAGAAACCGTGAAAAAATTGGATTTAAACCATATAATAATAGATGCAAAAGATACAATTGAAAATATAGAAAAACAAATAGAGGATTTTTTAAAATGATTAAACAAAACATTCAAAGTTTAAGAGGAATGAAAGATATCGTAAATAATGAGAGTGAACTTTTTACCTATTTTGTAGAAAATGCCTCAAAAATAGCAAAAAACTATGGTTTTTCGTATATTGAAACTCCCCTTTTAGAAGAAACAGCTTTATTCAAAAGAAGTGTTGGAGAGAGTAGTGATATTGTAAATAAAGAGATGTATCAGTTTATCGATAAAGGCGAAAACGATGTATGTTTAAGACCAGAGGGAACTGCAGGAGTTGTTAGACATTTTGTTGAAAAAAAGCTAGACCGTGCTGGTGGAAATTATAGATGGTACTACTATGGACCAATGTTTAGATATGAAAGACCTCAAAAGGGAAGATTAAGAGAATTCCATCAATTTGGATGCGAAGTTTTTGGAATTGCAAATGTTTATGAAGATGCAAATATTATTATGATGATAAAAGAGATTTTAGATTTTTTTGGTATTGGATTCAAATTAAAATTAAACTCTTTAGGTTGTACTGAATGTATGCCACCGTACAAAGAAAATCTAGTTAAACATTTAACAAATTTCAGAGAAAAACTTTGTGAAGATTGTCAAAGAAGGATAAATACAAATCCTATTAGAGTTTTAGATTGTAAAAATGAAAACTGTCAATTATTACTAAACAATGCTCCAAAAATTACAACTAGTTTATGTGATTGTTGTAATAGTGATTTTGAAAAGCTAAAAGAGATTTTGAATTTTAACAATATTAACTATGAAATTGATTCAAACTTGGTAAGAGGATTGGATTACTATAATAAAACAGCTTTTGAATTTGTAAGTGATGAAATAGGTTCTCAAAGTGCAATAGCAGGTGGTGGAAGATATGATAGATTGGTTGAATTTTTAGGTGGAAAAAGAACTGCTGGTATTGGATTTGCTATTGGAATTGAAAGACTTTTAGAACTAGTAAAGAAACCAAATTGTAATCAAGATATTATATATGTTGGTGCATTAGATGAGTCATCTTTAAATACTGTTTTAAAAGTGGCAAACCAAAAGAGAAAAACAACAAAAACTCTAGTAGAATACACCCCTAGAAGTTTTGGTAAACATTTTGGGAATGCTGAAAAACTTGGTGCAAATATAGTAGCATTAATTGGTGAAAATGAAATCAATAATGGGACTATTTATGTTAAACATTTAGATACACAAAAAGAAGAAAATTTAAAATTAGAGGATTTTTAAGTGGGTAATTACGGTATAGATATTTGGAGTGATGATAATTTTGTAATTGAAAATGGCTTAGCAAAGGTTAACTACGATTGTAAGCCATCTTTAATTTCGATAGTTAAAGATATAAGAAGTCAGGATTTTAAAGGTCCTTTGCTTTTGAGATTTCCTCATATAACAGAAAAACAGATTAATACGTTATACAATACTTTTAATGCTAGTATGAGAGAGTATGATTATAAGGGTTCTTTTAATGCCGTTTTTCCTTTGAAAGTTAATCAATTACCTAACTTTATTCATCCTTTAATTAATTGTGGTAAAAAGTTTAATTATGGCTTATTATTGCAATGACTTACAACTCTTTAGGTGCACCTATTACAATAAATGGTTTTAAAGATAAAGAGATGATTCATCTTTGTTTTATTGCAAAAAGTATGGGACACAATATAACTATAATTATAGAAGGTTTAAATGAACTGGAAATGATTATAGAGGTTTTAAATGAAACCAAAATGACTTGTCCAAATATAGGGTTAAGAGTTAGACTCCATAGTGGAGGAAGTGGTCTTTGGGCTAAAAGTGGTGGTATTAACTCTAAATTTGGTTTAACATCAACAGAGATATTAGAAGCATATGAATTAATGGAAGATAATAATATAGTTAATCATTTAACAATGATTCATTTCCATATTGGTTCAGCTATGAATTCTATAAAACCTTTGAAAAAAGCATTAAGAGAATCTGGACATATTTATGCTGAATTAAAAAATCTTGGTGCAAAAAATCTGACATCTATAAATATAGGTGGTGGATTAGCAGTTGAATACAGTGCCTATGAAAGAACAAGATTTTATTCATTAAGCGAATTTGCAAATGATGTTATATTTACAATAAAAGAGATTGCTAAACAAAAAGGTGTTGAAGAGCCAAATATCTTCACAGAATCAGGGAGATTCATCTCCGCATCTTCAACTGTTTTAATTGCTCCTGTTCTTGAATTA
>JBBITK010000070.1:0-10947 GCA_037440805.1 Arcobacter sp.
TGATGATTGCTCTTTATATGACTTCAAAATTAGATGATTTAATTACCCTAGAAAAATTTACTTCAATTAATGAAATTAGAAATGAAAAAAAACATAAAGAAAAAAAAAGAGTAAGAAAAGGTTAATTTCATGGAAGAGATAAATGCATATATTTATGGTAAAAAAATAGGAACAATGATTGAACATCAAGGAATTATCTATTTTGAATATGATAAAAAATTCAAACAAGAAAATTTTGAAATCGGGAGTGTTAGAAATTCCGTGTCAATCTGATAAAATAATATCAAGGATTGAACATGGAAGAACAAATTGAGTTTGATTTTAATGAAATATTAAATCAATTTAGAAATGGAAAAAAACTAACAGGTAAAGATGGACTTTTAGCTCCACTTATTAAACAACTAACAGAAGCTGCACTTGAAGCAGAAGTAGAATCTCATATTGCTAATGATGTTCTTAGTGGTAAATCAAATAGAAGAAATGGTTTTAATAGTAAAACTATAAAAGGAACTTCAGATGGAAGTTTTTTACTTGAGACGCCAAGAGACAGAAACGGAACATTTGAGCCTCAAATAGTTAAAAAACACCAAACTACAATTAGTGATGAAATAGAAGAGAAAATTCTTTCAATGTATGGTTTAGGAATGAGTTATACAGATATTTCAGCTCATATAGAAGAGATATATCAAATATCAATTTCAACTGCAACAATCAGTGCTATTACTGATAAAATAATTGATAAAGTAAAAGCTTGGCAAAGTAGACCTCTTGAAAGTATTTATCCGTTTGTTTGGTTAGATGCAATTCACTACAAGATAAAAGATGGTGGTAAATATATTAGTAAAGCAGTTTATACCATTTTAGGTGTAGGAATGGATGGAAGAAAAGAGATATTAGGTTTGTATCTTAGTGAGAGTGAAGGTGCAAATTTTTGGTTTTCAGTTCTTACAGATTTAAATAATAGAGGATTAAAAGATATTTTAATAGCTTCAGTTGATGGTTTAAAAGGATTTCCAGAAGCTATAAAAGCAATATTTCCAAATACAGAAGTGCAACTTTGTATTATTCATCAAATTAGAAATTCTCTAAGATATGTAGCAAGTAAAGACCAAAAAGAGTTTATGAAAGATTTAAGACCAGTTTATGAAGCAACAATAAAAGAATTAGCAGAAGATGAATTATTAAAACTTGATGAAAAATGGGGTAAGAAATATCCAATAGTTTTACAATCTTGGCAAAATAAATGGGAGAATTTATCTGTTTATTTCAAATACCCTCCAGAGATTAGAAAAGTAATTTATACAACAAATATAATTGAATCAGTACATAGACAATTTAGGAAACTAACTAAGACTAAAGGTGCATTTCCAAATGATAATTCTTTGCTAAAATTGCTTTTTATGGGAATAAAAAATGCTGAGAAAAAATGGACAATGCCAGTATGGAATTGGAGTTTAACACTTTCACAACTGGCAATATTTTTCGAGGGTAGACTGGATAGTGAACTTAAAATTTAAGTTCAGGTGTGATAGGATTTCTCCTATCAGAATTACTTTGACACGGAATATTTAACGGTCTCTTTATTTAGATACAAACAAACATCCTAAAACATATTCTAATAAAATTTCAATCACTTATTCTTTCTAAGGAACAAGCGTAGTTTGGTACTGTTTATGACAGCCGAAAGCCAATTTTTACTACAATTTACTCACTATATGTGTAGTTTAACAATTTAACTAAATCTTCTTTAGAAAAACTTGTACCTTTCATACTTTTAAAAATATTATTGATTTTTTCTTCTTCAACTTCTTCAAATATAGGTAAAAATTTTATAAAATCACTTTTAGGATTGCCATTAAGCTTTACTTTGTTTTCAGCATCTAAAAATGAGACTAATCTAATCACATCGTTTAAATGCTTACCATCATAATTTGCTGTGCCACCTATTAAATTTAAATGAGCGTGTATTTTTAAAGGGATTAAAACTTCTGCTGTTGCAATATGTAAACCATCCATATTTGTAGTATGGTTAATTAATAAATCAAAATAATCTTTATCTAACAATATAGCTGATAAATAATCATAAAATTCTGGAGTTTCTATGGGAATGATATGTTTATCAGTTATTATTTGCGAATTTTCATCATGTATGGCAAATAATTCTAATTGCTCAGGATATGTTTTATCTTCACTATCTAAAAATCTAAACAAATTATGTTTTGAATCATTTTTTGTTCTTTGTTTAGTTTTATATCCTGCTTCTTTTATAAATCTAAGCAGTTTTTTAATAAATTCTTCATTATCTTTAGATATTACAACTAAATCAATATCTTTTGTTGCACGAGCTAAAAATCCTAAATCTTGAGCAATTAAAGCAGTTGCTAATCCACCAATAATTACATAATTATCCATATCCTCTTTAAAATATTCTTTAAATTTATCTATTCCTTGTATCAAAAATCATCCCTTTAATTTTATTATATAATTCGTTTATTGAATTTCGTAATCTTGTATCTTCTCTATCAAAATCTTCTTTTAATGAAAGATATAAAGAAATTGGGTCTATAATATTTTCTTGAATTATATTAGGTTGATATTTCCATAATTCTATTTGAATTAAACTGTTATCATATTTTTCATTGTAAATCTCTATTTGATTGTTTTTATTAATATGTTTTGCAAAATATTCTTTATCAATAGCATAAATATTTTCATTATTCATTATATCAGTATAAGAAGATAAAGCACTATAAGAAGATAATACTTGTATATCAAAATATTTTAAATCACTATTTTTAATATATATATCTTCAATCTTTGGATTTTTTAATGTTAACAATATTTCATCAATATTAATATCAGAATTTAGATGATATATTTTTTTTCTACCTATTGTTTCAAGTTTTAAATAATTAAATTCATAAAGTTCTTTTAATGCCCTACTTGCACTCATTTGAGTTACATTAAATTTTTCTGCACAATTATATATATCAATTTCATTTTTATATTTTTTTAACAATTCAAAGATTAAAATCATTTGAGCAAGTTTTGATATTTTTGTATTAATTTTCTTTTTAGGTTTATTAGAAATATCTTTTAAATATATAAGTAATTGAGGTAAATAGACTGCATCATTTGATACAAAAGATATATTATTATCTATTAAATATTTTTTTGTTGAATTACTTAGATTAGAAATATTTAAAATAATAGGCATCGTTAAAGATTCACTAAAAAGAAACAAATGTTTTTTTATTGATTTTATATCTTCATCATTTGGTGTTAAAACAACACAATCAATATTTTCTATATTTATAGCACTTATATCATAACTTTTTTTAACTATAAAAGGGATAGATTTTTTATAGTCAAAATTACTATCTTTTTTATAGACTTTTAAATGTAATGTATTTTCTAATATATCAATTAAATTTTTCATGTCTGATTATAACATAAAAAATCATATATAACATCATATATGTTATATATTAATAATTAAGGTTATATTAATAAATATAATTCGGTAAATTTATTTTTTTAATTATAAAAAAGTATCTCATCATTTATTATGGCTATTAAGTTAAATCCCATCAAATGAGATTAAATTAAAAGGATTTGTGTAGAGTTCATCTTTTACGGTAATTATTACGGTATTCATTTTAAGACTGCAATTTAAAGCCCTGAAATAGACACACTAGAATAAGTTTGGATGTAGCACATCATCCCGAAACAAAAAATATTCCTAAAGAGGCATTTTACTTTATGGACTATTAGAATGAACTGTATCATTTTTTATTTGTATTGGAATAAGTAATTTCATCTCCTATAAACTATTACAAATATTTTTTATGCGATTAAATTGCGATAATTTTAAATTATATTACTTTTGAAGTTCTAAAATAAATTTTTATGATTTTTTGCGATTTTATTATAAAAATTTTGATTGGAATATCAGATATATCTCAATAATAAGGAACAAATATGAAAAATAGTGTTAGTTTAGTATGTGCATTATTATTAACTACACCTTTATTGGCAAGTGATTCATTGGATGATGCTTTTAAAAATGGAAAAGTTAATGGAGAGATTAAAAGTGCCTATGTAAATTCAAATTTTTTAGGTAATACAAAAGATGATAGTTTAACAGCAGCTGGTGGAAAACTATCTTATGTTACAGGTGATTTTTATGGACTAAAGGCTGGTTCAACTTTTCAAGCTTCAACTGTGTTAAATGATGATTTTAATAATAGTGCTGTAAGCCCTAGAGTAAACTATTTTGATGCTTCTGGTGCGGTATTATCGGAAGCTTATTTGGATTATAAAATATCAAATACTTCACTAAAAGCTGGAAGACAGTTTATTCAAACTCCGCTTGTTAGTTCAGGGAATGATGGGAAATCATCGGAAGCTATTGTAAAAGACTCTTTTGAAGCCTATTTATTGACAAATACAGATATTCCAAATACAACAATAGTTACTGGATATGTTGATAAATATCAAGGTCAAAGCGATGGAATTGGAAATGTTGGTAAATTTGAAAATTTTGAAGATGGAGCTTATACTGTTTATTTAAAAAATAACTCTATTGAAAATTTAACTTTACAAGGTCAATATTTAGATGTAAATGGTATCGTAGCTACAAGTGATAAAGATGCTTTATATTTACAAGCTGATTATCAATTTGGTCCACAAACTTTATCAGCACAATATTTACAATCAACAAATAAATCTCAAGCAAGTGATGCACAAGATGGAAAACTATTTGGTTTAAAAGCTTCTGGACCTCTTGGTATTTGGAAACTTGGATATTTATTGGCTTATAACTCAAGTACAGATGATAAAGCTGATGTTTATACAGGTGCTGGAGAAGGAACAACTGATACTCCATTTACTGCAATGCCCGTTCATGGTGGAGGAGTTCCTACAAGAGCTGACACAGATACTGTTGTTGGGGGATTAATCATTCCAGTTGAACCTGTAACTTTAATAGGTTATACAGGAAAATCTTTCTCTAAAACTCACCCTATTGGAGATGTTACAGCTATTGGTGCAATGGCAATATATCCAATAGCTAAAAACTTACTTCTAAAAGCAAATTATGAACATGTTGAAGTGGAAAAAATCTTTACTGAAGATACTGATACTTCAAGAGTTTATTTAACTTACAATTTCTAATCCAAATCCTCTCTTTTTAAATAAAGGGAGGATTTCATATGTTTTACTCTACTCTTTGGGATTAAATATAAATTAATATGATACTACATATAATACCATAATGAAAAATATAGTTATTGATACAAATGTTTTATTATCAGCTCTTTATTCAAATAAAGGTGCAAGTTATAAACTACTATCTATTATTGATAGTGATAAAATTAGTGTTAATATCTCAAATACTCTTATTTATGAGTATGAAGAGATATTAAAATTAAAATCAAATCTTGATGAAAAATATATAGATTCAATATTGAACTATATCTGTTTTATAGGAAAAAAGAATTCTATCTTTTATCTTTGGAGACCAAAATTAAAAAATACAGATGATGACTTTTTATTAGAGTTGGCTGTTGCTTCAAATTCAATAATAGTAACTTTGAATGGTAAAGATTTTAAACCAGCAAGTGAATTTAATATAAAAGTTATGACACCAAAAGAATTTTTAATATACATAGGAGAATTATAATGCAAACAATGAGTTTAAGAATCCCTGATTATTTAAAATCTGCCGTAAATGATGTATGTCAAGGTGAGAAAATATCATTAAATCAATTTATTGTAAATGCTTTAAGTGAAAAAGTATCAGCATTGCAAACAGTTGATATTATAGAACAAAAGGCAAAAAAATCTTCAAAAGAAGAGTTTTTAAATGCTTTAAAACAAGTTCCAAGTATTGAACCGTTGGAAAATGATAAAATTTAATAAATAGTTTTTAAATCCACTCTTTTATAGTAAAAAATACAAAGCTATTGGCATATAAACTATTGTAAAAAGATTTCCTATTGCAACTATTGAAGCTACCATTGCGGAATCTTTTTTGTATTTTTCAGCCAAAATAGCGTTTAAAACAGCCGTTGGCAATAGGCCAAATAAAATTAAAAGCTTTTGTTGAAGTAAAGAATAATCAAAAATATAAATTGCTAAAAAAGCCATAATCAATCCAGATAATGGACACAAAATAGCTCCTAAAAATCCTAATTTTATATTTTCAAATTTAACAGTTGAGAGTCTAACTCCCAAGGCAAATAAAATCAAAGGAATAGCAACTTTTGACAACAAATCAAATGTAACCACAAAAGTTTGTGGAAAAGTTATACTAAAATAGTTGAAAAAAAGCCCCAAAATAGTAGCGATAATAACTGGATTTTTGAGCATTGCTTTTAAGTTTATCTCTCCTCCATACATCATCTCTGCTATTGTAAATTGTCCGATTACTTGAACCAAAGATAAAGCTATAAATAGTGTCATAGCCTCTTCTCCAAAAGAGAATAAAGCCAAAGGAAGACCTAAATTTATAGAGTTATTAAACATCATAGCTGGTAAAAAACTATTTATATCTATTTTCATCCATTTAATAAAAGGATACAAAATCAATCCTGAACCAAAAACAACAATAACTGCTCCAAGGGAGAAATAACCCAAAACAGATATATTAGGGAGTTTTGCACTAATAGAGTAAAAAATTAAAAGGGGGATAAAAATATCTAAATTGATTTTGTTTATAGAATCTGTATCTATTTTTACTTTTTTTGAGTAAAAAAACCCTATTAAAACTATAACAAAAACAGGAAAAAGTATCTCTATTATTTTATATACCAAAATCAACTCCTAAAAACTATTTTTTATATATAAACTCCAAAAGTGAGGCAATAGTTCTTGTATATGGAGCATCTTTATTTTGTTCTTCGCAATTTTTGATTACAACATTGCAGATTTCATCAATTTCCAACTCTCTATTGTTTTCCACATCCACAAGCATAGAGGGTTTTATGGAATCAAATTTTGTGATTAGTTCATACATTTCATCAATATCTTTTTTTGATAGGAAAACACCTTTATTTTGAGCTGCAACTGCCGTTTCACTCATCAAACCATAAACTATTTTGGAGAGTTTTTCATGGTGCATAATAACGCCCGTTTTTTCTTTTACCAAAGCACACAAAGCATTAACACCATTATTTATTACCAATTTTTTCCAAAGTTCTAGTTTGATATTTGAAGAGATTTGAGTAGGTATTTTTGCTTGATTAAATGTATGAGCTAATTTTTCTAAAAATTCTTGATTTTCTTGGTTTTGATGTAATAAACCCAAAATTGTTTCTGCATTTCCCGTTGCACTTATTATTGAAGGAGAGACAATATGCGACCCTATTTTTCTCGTAATTCCTCCAACAACATAAAATTCATTTATATATTTTAGAAGTATCTCTTCATTTTCCACACCATTTTGTAAAGAGACAACATAAGGTATTTTTGAAAAATTAGCAAAAACTTGAGATAACTCTTTTGCTAATTGTAGTGTTGAAGTTGATTTTGTGGTAAGTAGAACAACATCAAATGTATCGATAACTTCTGCAATGGGTTTAATATTTTCATAAACGATAACATTTTTCTCAAATTTAAAATCTGGGTGCTGTAACTTCAACGGTTGATGTTGTAAAGCCTCAAAATGCTTTCCTCTTGCTGTAAAAACAACTTCGTGTCCAGATTGAATCAATCTTGCACCAAAATAAGAGCCTATACCACCAGCACCCAAAATTAAAAACTTCATATATCTCCTAGTTATTCACTAAAAAAATTCAATAATAAGTTGTTAAATCTTTTGTTATGTTCTATTTGTGTCCAATGTCCACATTGACCAAAAACATGTAATTGAGATTTTTTTATCAATTTATTTAATGCAATTGAGTTTTCTAAAGGTATAACTTTATCTTCTCTTCCATGAATAATCAACACATCATGTTCTATTTTTTTAATATCTTGCTCACAACTTGTCATCATATCAATTCCATTTTGTCGAGGAGAGGGAAACATAGAACTAAATGATTCTTGAAAACCTGGTCTAATACTAGCTTCATATCTTAATTTTGCCAAATCATCAGTAACAATACTTCTATCATAGGCAAAAATATCTAACAACTCTTTCATATTTTCAATACTTGGAGTATATCCCCATGCTCTATCAAGTCCATAAGTTAAATCAAAATATACTCCGACAGCACCCATTAAAACAACTTTATTAAATCTTTGCGGATATTTAATCATCAAAGATACTGCTAGACCTCCACCAAAAGAGTTACCTACTAAATGAGCCTTTTCTATACCTAAAGCGTCCATTAAATCAATAATTTGAGTAGCCCAAACTTCCATATTATAAGTTATATTTTCTGGTCTATCAGAATATCCAAACCCTACCATATCAGGAGCTATAACTCTAAATTTTTCAGCAACAACTGGCATACATAATCTCCAGTTTGCATAAGCTGAAACCCCTGGTCCTGAACCATGAATAAAAATTACTGGCTCACCCTCCCCTAAATCATGATAGTTTGTATTAAAATTTCCTGTTTTTATACTATTTGCTATTTCTGGATTTGACATATTATTCCCTTTATTTTCCCAATTTTTTGGCACTTTTACCACCTATACCAAAATGTTGTTTTGGCATTTCATTTATAATAACTCTAACGCTTTCTATTGGAGCATTTAAAGCTTCATGAATTGCTTGAGAAACTTTTAAAATCAATTCCTCTTTTTGTTCATCACTTCTACCTTCAATAATATTTATTGTTGCTATTGGCATAATTAATAGTTCTCCTTATACATAAATAACTTCTTTTAACGGTTTGAATAAATCAAACCTAAAGAAGCAAACTCTAAAGGAAGCAACGAGTTGCTTCTTTTAAATCACACAAATCTAAATGAAACTGTTCCCAAATTTTGGAATTTAACAGTTACATTATCACCTTTTTTAACACCAACTGCTGCTGTTATTGCACCTGAAAGGATATATTCACCAGCTTTTAGCTTTTCACCTCTTTCACTTAACATATTTGCAAGCATCGCAATAGCAGTTGCAGGATGACCAAGTACCGCAGCCCCTGCTCCTAGTTGTACTATTTCTCCATTGATTTCCATAACTACACCCAAAGTTTTCAGATCAAGCCCTTCAACACTTCTTGCTTGTCCTCCTGTAACATATCTTGAAGATGATGAGTTATCAGCAATAACTGATTTTAAATCAAATTTAAAATCTTTATATCTTGAATCAATAATCTCAACAGCAGGCATTACAAAATCAGTTGCAGCTAAAACATCTCCAATATGACAACCAGGTCCTTGTAAATCATTTTTTAAAACAAATGCTATTTCAGCTTCAACTTTTGGATGGATAAGTTCATCAATCTTGATTTCAGCTCCATCTCCATAAGAGAAATAATCAGCCAAATATCCATAACAAGGGTTTGGAACACCCATTTGTTTCATTTTAGCTTGAGAAGTAAGTCCCATTTTCATACCTACGATTTTATGACCTCTTGCCTCTTTGTTAGCTCGGGCCATCCATTGAATATCATAAGCATCTTCATATGTCATATCTGGATAATCATCTGTTATTTTCGTTATTTCATAAGCTTTTAATTCAGCATCTTCACAATGTTTTGCTAATTTTTCTATTGTTGCTTTAGGTAGTGCCATTATAATAATCCTTTCGCTTTTGCTAATTCCATTGCACAATCATCAATCATATCTTCTTGACCACCAATCATTCCTCTTCTTCCTAATTCCACTAAAAGAGTTCTTGCATCAATTCCGTATTTCTCTTCTGCTCTTCTTGCAAAAAGTAAAAATGAAGAGTAAACACCAGCATAACCCAAAGTGATAGAATCCCTAGAAATTCTTGTTGGTTTCCCCATAATAGGAAGTGCTATATCTTCAGCAGCATCTTCTATGGCTTCAAGATTAATTCCCGTATCAACACCCATTCTATTACAAACAGCTACCAAAACCTCTGTTGCTGTATTTCCAGAACCCGCTCCAAAACCAGCTAGTGAAGCATCTATTCTTGAAGCCCCTGCTTCAATAGCTGCTAGTGAGTTTGCAACTCCCATAGATAAGTTATTATGTCCATGAAATCCAAGTTCTATTTCATCTCCAAACTCTTTTTTAAGTGCACCAATTCTTGCACTAACCATATCAGGTAATAAATAACCAGCTGAATCTGTTGCATAAATAGTTGTAGCTCCATAAGAAACCATCTTTCTAGCCTCTTCTACCAATCTTTTTTCATCAACCATATGTGCCATCATCAAAAATCCAACCGTATCAAGTCCCATTCTTTTGGCTGCTTTTATGTGTTGAGCTGAACAATCTGCTTCTGTACAGTGAGTTGCAACTCTAACCATAGAAATACCGTGTTCAACAGCTCTTTCCAAATCTTTTACAATACCAATACCAGGAAGTAAAAGAGCTGAAATTTTTGCTTGAGTCATATGTGGAACCACAGCATCCAACCACTCTTCATCTGTATGTCTTCCCCAACCATAATTAAGAGAACTTCCGCCCAATCCATCGCCGTGTGTAACTTCAATATATGGAACTCCTGCTTTGTCCATAGCCACAGACATATTTGTCATCTCTTCTAGTGAGAATTGGTGTCTAATAGAATGCATTCCATCTCTTAAAGACATATCATGAATTTTAATTTTTTTACCTCTTAAATCCATCGTTATTCTCCTTTTATTTTTTGTGCCATTTGTTCTGCAATATTTGTTGCAGCTGCTGTGATAATGTCCAAATTACCTGCATATTTTGGTAAATAATCACCCAATCCCTCTATCTCTAACCAAATAGAGATTTTATTTCCATCAAAAACTGGTCCATTTTTTAGTGTATATCCTGGAATGATTTTTTGCATAGTTGCAACCATTTCATGAATTGATTTTGTGATAG
>JBBITK010000071.1:0-10832 GCA_037440805.1 Arcobacter sp.
CCCTTTTTTTAAGATAATAATTCTATAAATAAGAAATGAGAATCTTCCAATGATTCAATTTTTAAAATATCCTCATCCGTAATTTCACACGCATCGCCATTTTCTAAAGTAGTATTTTTTATTTTACAGCTACCCTCTATTTGAACGAAATAGATTTGTTTATTATCATCAATTTTAAAATCAATGATTTTCTCTTTTTTTAGTTCACTAACATAAATATTTATATCTTGATAAATTTTTATTGAACTATTTCCATTTTGAGAAGAGACAATATTTAAGAGTTTATTATCTCTATCTTCAAATTTGTATTTGTGTGAACCATAAAGTTTTGGTAAATTATGTTTTGGTGGAATAATCCAAATTTGCAAAAGTCTCAATGGTTTATCACTTAAATTGTGTTCACTATGATAAATACCATCACCAGCACTTAAATATTGAACCTCCCCTCTTTTTAGAGTTTCGCTATTTCCCATAGAATCTTTATGAGTTATTTCACCATCTACAATATAAGAGATAATTTCCATATTTGCGTGAGGGTGCATATCAAAACCTGACATAGGTTCAATAATATCATCATTTAAAACTCTTAAAACTCCAAAATTTATATTTTTTGGATTTTTGTATTCAGCAAAGGAGAAGTGAAAACGGCTTTTTAACCAACCTAAATTTGATTTTCCCATATTTTCTTTTGGTAATTTTTTAATCATAATTTATCCTTCAAAATCAAAGGCAAAAGATTCCATAGAGATATTCCCATATTGAAACTCACTATTTATAGAAATACCTTTTTTATCAAATGCAGTTCCAAAGGCTATATAAAGAGGCAAAAAATGTTCAGCAGTTGGATGATTTTTATAAAAATTCTCATCTTTTGTTAAATCTAAAAGTTCTAACTCTTCGCCCTCTTCTATAATATCTTTTATCTTGTCATTAAAATCTTTTGCATAATTTTTTATCTCATTTGAATAACTCATTCCTCCAAGATTATGAGTAATACCACCACTACAAATAATCATTGCTTCATTTTTGAATTGTTTTAGTTTTTCTCCCAAATTTACTAACTCTTCCAAAGAGTAGGAAATAGGTAAACTTAACTGAATAACTGGAATTTGAAGATTTTTATAAAGCATTGATAAAACATTCCAAACACCATGGTCATAACTTTGTCTATTTTCATCTATTGAAATATCTATGTTTTGTGCTTTTAACTTCTCAACTATATCAAAAGTGGCAAATTCCTCACTTTTTATTTCATATTGAACATTATACAACTCATCTTCAAATCCATAAAAATCGTACATTATTTTATTTGCGTTTGGATTTATGACTTTTAAACTTCTAGTTACATAATGTGCAGAAACAATAATTATATATTTTGGAGTTGTTAATTTTTGTCCGAGTTTTTCAATACTCTTTTTTGATTTTGAATTACCCAAAATAATATTAGGTGCTCCATGTGAAATAAATAGTGTAGGATACATTTTGCCCTCAATTATTTTGCGTGTAAACCATCACAAAATGGTGTATTAGCTGTTTTTTTACAGCCACATAAATGGTACTCTTTTGTTTCTGTTACAGTGAATACTTTTGGTGTAAATTCAGTTCCTTTATGTGAACCATTACAGAAAACTCCATCTTCACTTTTACCACATGTACAGTAGTAATACTCTTTGTTTGCTTCTAATTTTGTTGCCATTTTTTCTTCCTATATTTTAAGTTTTAGCTAATTACTTAGCTAAAACTCCTTCCATGTCAATTATTAATTTAACTTTTTCTGATACAGCTACTCCACCTGTTTCTAAAGCAGAGTTATATTTTAATCCAAAATCATATCTATTAACAGTTCCATTTAAAGATAATCCCATTCTTGTATTTCCCCAAGGATCTTTAATTGTTCCACTATTCTCAAAGTTTAATTCAACCTCTTTTGTAACGCCATGCATTGTCAAATTTCCATAAGCTTTATCATCTTTTACTTTTGTAAGTTCAAATTTGATTGTTGGGAATTTTTTAACATCAAAAAAATCAGCACTTTTTAAATGCTCATCTCTTTTTTCATTTTCCGTATTTATTGAAGCTGTTTGAACTTCCCCTTTTAAGCTTTTTAAACTATTTGTTTTTTCATCAAATTCAAAATTTCCATTAAAATTTTTGAAATTACCTGTTACATTAGAAATCATCATATGTTTAACTTTAAATCCAACTGTTGAGTGGCTAGCATCTACATTATAAGTTCCCGCAAATAATGCAGTTGAAAGAAGAGTCGCTGATATACCATATTTTAAAAAATTCATTTTATTTCCTTTTATATATTACTAATTAGTATTATTTGGGCCAAAAAATTAGTTTGCCCTATAAATCTTGTTTAATAAATCATAAAGAGTATCTAACTCTTCATCACTTAAAACCGACATCGCATTTTCAAGATTTTTTGCATGATTTGGAAAAACCTGCTCAATAATCTCTTTTCCTTTTGGAGTTATGGATAATATAGAAATTCTATTGTCATTTGGATCTTTAAAGGAGTTAATCCAACCATCTCTTAAGAGATTTTTAACAACAACAGTTGTATTTCCTGGTGTACTCATAGTAAGTTTTGTAATAGAACTAATATTTAAATCACCTCTATGATAAAGTACTTCAATTATCTTAAATTGGTTAAAAGTAAGATTATGTTGAGATAGATAATTTAGTGTCATATTGTTTATCTTTAAATTTGTTCTTTCAAGTCTAACAACAGTTTTCATAGCCTTATCAACTCTTTTACCATAAGTTTTTATATTAATTTTTTCCATTTTGAAACTCCTGTCGAAATAATACTACTAATTAGTATTATTGTCAATAGGTTTTCAAAAAAAATGCTTAATCTCTTCATAATAAAATCTTAGATAGAATAATCTGTTTTGCTTAAGAATAATGATAATAAGGATATTAGTATGTTATTAACTCCAGGTCCAACTCCTGTTCCAGAATTTGTAAGAAAAGCTATGGCTGATGTGACAATCCATCATAGAACTCCAGAGTTTGAAGCAATATTTGCACAAACTAGAGAGTTATTATTAGAATTATATGGTATGCCTGAGGTTGTAATGTTAGCTTCAAGTGGTTCGGGTGCAATGGAAGCTTGTGTTACAAATTTAACAAAAACAAAAGCTCTAACAATCAATTCTGGTAAGTTTGGAGAGAGATTTGGAAAAATTTGTAAAGCTTATAAAATAGATTACACTGAAATTGTAAATGAGTGGAATACTCCTGTAAGTGTTGAGGCAGTTTTAGATGCTGTTAAAAATGATTCATCAATAGATGCAATATTTATTCAATTATGTGAAAGTGCAGGGGGATTAAGACATCCTGTTGAAGAAATTGCAAAAGAAGTTAAAAAAATTAATGAAAATATAATAATAGTTGCAGATGGAATAACTGCTATTGGTGTTGAAAAAATTGATGTTACAAATCTTGATGCTGTAATTACAGGAAGTCAAAAAGCTTTGATGTTACCTCCTGGTCTTGCTATGATTGGTTTATCAAATAAAGCTGTTGCAAAAATAGAAGAGAATGCAAAAGGTTTCTATTTCAATTTAGCAACAGAAATTAAAAAACAAAGAACAAACACAACCGCTTGGACGGCAGCTACAACTTTGATTATAGGATTAAAAGAGATTTTATCTCATATCAAAGAAAATGTTGGATTTGATAAACTTTACTCTCAAACAGCTTTAAGAGCAGAAGCTACAAGAGAAGCATTAAAAGCTATTGGTTTTGATATTTATCCAAAATCTCCAGCAGATGCGATGACAACAGTTTATACAGAACAATCAAGTCCAATTAGAAAAATTTTGAAAAACAAATATAATATAAATATTGCTGGTGGTCAAGACCATTTAACAGGTAAAATTTTTAGAATCAATCATATGGGATTAGTTGAAGATTATGAAGCATCTTGGGCTGTAAATGCTGTTGAATTAGCATTAGGTGATTTGGGAATTAGAACATTTGATGGAACAGCAAATAAAGTTTTTGCATCTATTATGTTTAAAGGAAACTAATAATAATGATTTTTGAACACGAAATTCCAAAGGGAAGTCGATTATATTTTGGTAAATCTGCAAAAGCAAAAAGATTACTGGAAAATAAAGTGTGTGAAATATTAGATTCAAAAGGTTTTGAAGAGATACTAACACCAAATTTTTCATATTCTCAACATCAAGCAATTGCAAATGATAGACAACTTATAAAGTTTTCTGATGAACAAAATGAGCAAATTGCATTAAGAGCTGATTCAACTTTGGATGTTGTAAGAATTATTACAAAAAGATTGGGAAGAACTACAAGCCATAAAAAGTGGTTTTATGTTCAACCAATTTTTACCTATCCATCAAAAGAAGATTATCAAATTGGATGTGAATGGATAGACCATGACAATATTGCTGATGTTATGAATTTGACAGCAGATATTTTGAAAGCATTGGAAATATCTCCAATTTTGCAAATTTCAAATATAAATATTCCAAAACTAGTTGCAAATGAATTAAATATTGATTTAGATTTATTTAAAAATGGCGAAATAGATGCACTGTTTAAATTAAAATGTGAGTGGTTAAATAGACTTATTAAAGTTAAAAGCATAGAAGATTTAGAAGAAGTAAAAAATATAGTTCCTGTGACTATAAAAGAAGAGTTAAATAAACTTTTTAATAGGGCAAAAGAGGTAAATTATTCAAATATAATAATTTCTCCACTCTATTATGGTTCATTAAAATATTACAATGGAATGTACTACAGAGTTATAAAAGATAATTTGACATTATGTAATGGTGGAATGTATTCAAGTGATGATATAAGTTCGCTTGGTTTTGCACTTTATACGGATAATTTATTAAAAATTTTAGAGGATTGATAATGAAGGCAGATGTAATCGTTGGTATTCAATGGGGAGATGAAGGAAAAGGTAAGATAGTTGATATGCTTGCTCAAAAATATGATATGGTTTGTAGAAGTCAAGGTGGACATAATGCAGGTCATACTATATGGGTTGATGGAGTAAGATATGCTTTACACTTAATTCCTTCAGGTGTTTTAAATCCAAAAGCTATAAATGTTATTGGAAATGGAGTTGTTTTATCTCCAGAAAATATTATAAAAGAGATGAGTCAATTTGAAAATTTAGAAGGTAGATTATTTATCTCTGATAAAGCTCACTTAAATTTACCATATCATGCTCAAATAGATCAAGCAAAAGAGAGATTAAAAGGTGCAAAAGCTATTGGAACAACAGGGAAAGGAATAGGACCTGCTTATTCTGATAAAATAAATAGAGTAGGGCATAGAGTTGGAGAATTATTAGATCCAACAAAATTGACAAACTCTATTTTAGAGTATTTTGAACAAAATAGAGCAATTTTTGATGTTTTACAAATAGCAACACCAAATAAAGAAGAGTTATTAGAAGAGTTAAGTGGTTATAAAGAAAGATTAGCTCCGTTTATCACAAATACAACTAATATGGTTTGGAAAGCATTAGATGAAGGTAAAAAAGTATTGTTAGAAGGGGCTCAAGGAACGATGCTTGATATTGACCATGGTACATATCCTTATGTTACTTCATCAAATACTGTAAGTGCAGGTTCTTGTTCTGGTCTTGGATTAAGTCCAAAAGATGTTGGAATAGTAACTGGAATTACAAAAGCTTATTGTACAAGGGTTGGAAATGGACCATTCCCATCTGAAGATTTTGGAGATGATGGTGAAACAATGGCTCAAGTTGGTAAAGAGTTTGGAACAACAACAGGAAGAAAAAGAAGATGTGGTTGGTTTGATGCTGTTGCAGTTAAACATGCAGGAAGATTAAATGGTTGTGACCAATTATCTTTAATGAAACTTGATGTTTTAGATGGATTTAAAAAAATCAGAATTTGTGTTGCTTATGAATCAGATGGTCAAATCATAGATTATGTTCCATCAAGTTTAGATAATGTAAAACCTGTTTATGAAGAGATAGATGGATGGGATAGTGTAGTTGGAATAAGAGAATATGATAAATTACCAATAAATGCAAAAAAATATATTGAAAAAATAGAGCAAGTAACTTCTGTAAAAGTTGGAATAATATCAACTTCTCCAGAAAGAGAAGATACGATAATAAGAGGATAGAGTAATGAGATTAAAATTACATCATACACCATACATATCAAGAAGAATAACTAGAGACTTAGTTATGTGTGACTTTATTGAAGTTAGAAAAGACAAAAATAGTATAGAAGCTGAAATAGAGAGAATCTTAGATGCAGATATTGAAAAAGAGTTTGCATTAGATGAAAAAGTACATCAAATACTTGAAGCTCAAGAAGAAGAAATAGAGTATCTAAACGCTGATAGAAGACAACTTTTTTGGATGACAAAAAAGAGATTGGCAAATGATTTTGGCGTTATTTTAAATAATGAAGATAGATATTCAGATATTGCACATAAAATTATGGATTTCTTATGGGAAGAGGATTTTATTCACTATATCTGTTCTGATAATCAAATAAAAAATGTAATTCATTCTGCTATTGATGATTTTATGAAAGGTTTTGAAAGAGCTGATGCAGAAGTTTTATCAAAATTAAGAAATTATAAAAGAAAGTTAATACCAGGTACTGAAGATTATGATTTGGTTTACCATAGATTATATGAAGAAGAATTAATAAAAAGAGGATTGTTATAATATGCAAAAAGTATGGATATATTTAGAAAATGGAACATTTTTAGAGGCTAAATCATTTGGTGCAACAGGAACAGCTGTTGGAGAAATAGTATTTAATACTTCTTTAACTGGTTATCAAGAGATAATTTCTGATCCATCTTATGCAGGACAATTTATCACTTTTACAATGCCAGAAATTGGAAATGTTGGGGTTAATGAAGATGATATGGAGAGTAAAAAATGCCACTGTAAGGGTGTTTTAGTTAGAAATTATCATGATGAATATTCTAATTATAGATCTCAAGGAAATCTTGATTCTTTATTAAAAGAACATGGAGTTTTAGGAATTTGTGATATTGATACAAGATATTTAACTAAAATGATTAGAGATGAGGGAGCTATGATGATGATAGCTTCAACAGAAATTTCTGACAAAGAAGAGTTAGCAAAACAATTAAAAGCAAGTCCTAGAATAGAAGATATTAATTATATAGAAATAGTTTCTACAAAAGAGGCTTATGTTCATAAATCAGGAGCATGGAATCATGAAATAAAAGCTTATAATAAAGCTGTTATGAGTGATAAAAAAGTTGTTGTTATAGATTTTGGGGTAAAAAGAAATATCTTAAATGAGTTAGTAAATGTTGGTTTAGAAGTTGAAGTTATTCCTTCATCTTTTAAAGGAGAAGATTTAATAGCTAGATTTGAAGCAAAAGAGATAGGTGGAGTATTTTTATCAAATGGTCCTGGAGATCCATTGACTCTAATAAATGAAAAAGTGGAAGTTCAAAAGTTAATAAATGCAAATATTCCAATATTTGCCATTTGTTTAGGACATCAAATGCTTTCTATTGCTCATGGTTATGATACATACAAATTGAAATTTGGGCAACATGGTGGAAATCATCCTGTTTCTAATAACGGAGTAGTTGAAATTACAGCTCAAAATCATAACTATAATGTTCCTGATAATATTACAGAAGTTGCTGATATTACACATATAAACTTATTTGATAACACAATAGAAGGTGTTAGATATAAAAATAAAGATGTATTTTCTGTGCAACATCACCCAGAAGCAAGTCCTGGACCACATGAATCTAAATATATCTTCAAACAATTTGCAGATATAGTAAAATAAGAAAATCCATCTTTTAAGATGGATTTTTTAGCTTAGAAAATAAACTTTTCTATTAATTGATAAGTTCCCGCAGCGGCAATTCCACCTGCAATTCCAGCTACGATATCATCACCCATAACTCCCCATCCACCTTCTACATTTTTGTCTATTCTTCCAATGATAGATGGTTTGAAAATATCAAAAATTCTAAAATACACAAAAGCTAGAATAGCCATAATAATTTGATTTGATTCATTTATTCCACAGATTGAAAGGGCTATCCACATACCTGCAAGTTCATCTATTACAATCTCTTTCCCATCATGTATTCCAACTTCTTTTTCATAAATATTTATCTGCTTTACGGCAATTACTGTAATTAATAAAGATAATAAAAAAAGAGTTGAAGGATGTAAAAAACTTAATAAAAAAAGACCAATAATTAAAGAAACAAATGAACCAGCTGTTCCAGGTCCCTTTGGGAAAAGACCAGAATATCCAACAGTTAAGAAAAATTTTCTAAAATTCATAATAACCTACTTTTTCTTTTCTATATTCAATTTTTTTCTTTTTTCCCAAAGAGATTTTCTAGAAATTCCTAATTTTTTTGAAAGTTCAGTATCTGGGTATTTATTTTGATAGGACATAACCATCATTTTTACATAATCATTTATTGACATAATATTTGAATTACTAATTAAATCCTCACTATTTTGGAATTCAATTTTTCTAAAAGGAAATTCATCTTCTGTTTCTAAGCTGGAAATTACACAGTTTTTATCTTCAATTAGTTTGTGGAGATTATCTTTTCCACTTTTTTTCAGAGTATGATAATCTGTTAGATAGATTATAGTTTTTGTTTCAATAGAAGTTATTTGTTTTTGCCAATTTGGAGTAACAAGAGAGATAAAAGTTATTGGTAAATCCATTCTTCTTCCCAAATCAAAAACAAGTTTGTCCGCACATTTTTGAGTATTTGATTCTATAAGTGTTGGGAAAGAAGGAGGTAAGAAAGTATTTGTTGTATCAATGTCTGCCATAGTAAAAGTAAAATACTCTCTTAAAGTTTGAAGTTCTCTTCTCATACTTCTGCAATCTTTATAGTGATAGATTTTTCTTACTAACTCATCCATAATAAATGGCTTCATAATATAATCTTTTGCACCATCTTTAATTGGATTTGTAACTGTTTCATCAGAAATATACGATACTAAAAGCAAAATAATAGAAGTTTCACTATATTTTTTTATGATACTTTTACAAAGTGGTGCAGGTAGCGAAGTTGATAAAAGAATAGTATCGTAATCTTTTGTTAAATTATCAATATTTGGAGACTCTATATAATCACAACTATGTCCATCATCAAGAAGTCTTGATACAACTTTTTGAGCTAAATAAATTTCATTTTCAATAATTAATATATTCATTTTGTTTTCCAATTATAATATTTCAAAGTTGCTATACTTTGTACAGCAACACCTTCTCCTCTTCCAATAAAACCCATTTTTTCAGCAGTTGTTGCTTTGATATTTAGAAAAGGTTTTTTTAGATTTAGAAGTTTTGATAAGGAGTTTTTTATTTCATCTTTGTATGGATTGATTTTTGGTTTTTGGGCAATAATAGTTACATCAATGTTTACAATTTCATATCCCACATTTTCTATGAAGTTGATTATGTGATTTAAAAGAATTTTTGAATCAATGTTTTTGTATTTTTCATCTGTATCTGGGAAAAACTCTCCGATATCTCCAGCCCCACAAGCACCAAGCAAAGCATCTATAATAGAATGAATCAAAACATCTCCATCGCTATGGGCTTTAAATCCATATTCACATGGAATTTTAACTCCCCCTAAAAACATCTCTTTATTATCTTCGAAGGCATGGATATCAAAACCTGTACCATTAAAGAATTTATTACTAGGTTCTTTTAAACAAGAGATATCTTTTAATTCATTTCCAAAGGTAAGTTTTTTACTCTCTAAATTACCTTTTATATAAAAAATTGTTCCATTATTAGCTTTTATAGCTGAACTTTCATCTGTATATTCAATGGAAGTATTTAAAGAGTGCTTTAAAAATTGAGTATTTGAAAGTTGAGGAGTTTGGATTAATTTTACAAGGCTTCTATCTATTGTAGAATTTTCATAAATTACAGTATCTGAAACATCTAAAATTGGAACTATACAATCTGCATTATTTTTATTGTTTAAAAGATTTATAATTACATCTTGAGGTATGCAAGCCCTTGCAATATCTGTAATCATTACATGGGAAGTTGAAACATATTGTAAAGAGTTAATAATAGATTGTTGTCTTGAATTTCCACCTTCAGCAAAAACAACATCATCGCAAAAATTTTTCATATAATTAATTTCGTCTTTGTGACCAGTAACAATTATATTTGCAAATGAAGCAAAATCTCTTAATCGATTTGTTACATATAGCCACAAAGGTTCATCTTCTATTCTTAACCACTGTTTTTTAGTCTTATGCTCAAATCGAGTTGAATTACCAGCACAAAGGAGAATCAAAGTAGTATCATTCACTTCTAAATCCCTTGTGTAAAAAAGTTACAAATTATAGTATAGAGTTACTTATGATGAATTTAAGAGCTTGAATCCATAGATTCTTTTATTACATCAATACAATTAAGTAGATGTTCTATATCAAATCCATAAATAGCAGCTTTCTCAATAGCTTTTTGTATATTTGCATCGGACATAGGATTTCTTATATCACATAGGATTTTGACAATTTCTAATATTTGTACTTTTTGCTTAAACTCATTTGGACAATCTTTTATATTTCCTACAAAAGCTATAGGGAAGATTATCTTATGGCTAAATCCCCATTTTTTAAAGATATTTGCTGTAATTCTTGCACAACTAAAACCTGTGTATTTCTCTTCACATTCTGCTGTATCATTTGTTTCATCCAAATCTTTTAGAAAAAACTCTGTTTCTCTTTTCTCTTGAATAATGTCTGATATGACAAATTTTCCAACTTCTTGTAAAAAAGCTGGTAA
>JBBITK010000072.1:0-1660 GCA_037440805.1 Arcobacter sp.
CCCATGGTGCTTTATATAACGATATGATGAGAGATGAAAATATTTTTAGAGCGATTCTAAATGCAATTTCCTCTTACAATAAAAGCCTAAAACTTATGATTTTATCAACTCCAAACAACAGATATTTTGAAGATATTGCAAAACATTATGAAATAGAGCTAATTTATGAAATTTTTGCAGATAGAAACTACAATGATGATGGGAGTTTGGTTTCAAGGGCAAATGAAAATGCTGTAATACACAATGAATTAGAGGTTGCACAAAGGGTGCGAACACTAAAAGATAGGGGTTATATTTTGAGTATTAATAATGAAATGTTGTTTCTAAAAGCCAATACTATTTGTGTTCATGGGGACAATGAAAACTCTTTGGAGTTTATAAAACTACTTAAAAGAACACTTCTCTAAATGCAAATAAGACAAGTTAGTGTTGATTCTTTGATTATCTATTTTGGAAATAGTATTGAAATAGAGATTTCAAAAGAGGTTAAAAATTTTTATAAAACTATCAAAAAAGAGCTAAAAAAAGGGATTATAGATACTATTCCATCATATAGTTCTATTTTGATAACCTTTGATATTTTTGTTTATGAGTTTGAATATCTAAAAAATATTTTAGAAAATTTGCAAGTTTTAGAAGATGATTTTGAAGAGGAAAAAATCATAAATATAGATGTTTATTATGCCCTTGAAGTTGGATTTGATTTACAAAAAATCTCAAATGAAAAAAAAGTTTCAATAGAAGAAATAATCTATATTCATACAAATAAAATTTATGATGTTTATGCGGTTGGGTTTTTACCTGCTTTTGCTTATATGGGAAGTGTAGATGAAAAAATTGCAACATCAAGACTTCTAACTCCAAGAAAAAGTGTACCCAAAGGAAGTATTGCTATTGCAGATACTCAAACAGCAGTTTATCCAGTATCTTCCCCTGCTGGTTGGAATATTTTGGGAAAAACAGCACTAAATCTTTTTGATAAAAATTTACCAAAACTTGGAGTTTTGGAAGTGGGAAATAGGGTTAAATTTAATGCTATTTCTAAAAAGGAGTTTCTAAATCAAGGTGGAGTTATATGATTTTATGGGCTTTTTTTGTCTAAGTATAGTTATTGTATAATGAAAACATATCAAACAAAAGGAAAAATATGAGTCAATTACCAAATTGTCCAAAATGTGGAAGCGAATACACTTATGAAGATGGTGAATTATTTATTTGTCCAGAGTGTGCTCACGAGTGGTCTGCAAATGCTTCTGTAAGTAGTGAAGAAGAAGGAACTTTGGTTGTAAAAGATGCAAATGGGACAATTTTACAAGATGGAGATGATGTTACTGTTATCAAAGATTTAAAAGTAAAAGGTAGCTCTTCAGGAATCAAAGTTGGAACTAAAATCAAAGGTATTAGACTAGTTGAAGGTAATGATGGACATAACATCGACTGTAAAGTAACAGGCGTTGGTGCAATCAAATTAAAACAAGAGTTTGTAAAAAAATCATAATTTTATAAAATAGGGGAATTTATGGCATTTTTGATTTTAAATTCACCTATTTTAGCCACAATTCAAGACTTAGGTCGCTTTGGATTTGCAAATATTGGAGTAACAACATCTGGAGTTATGGATGAATATTCCTATCTTATGGCAAATAAACTTCTAAATAAT
>JBBITK010000072.1:1670-5349 GCA_037440805.1 Arcobacter sp.
CCTAAAAATACAAATATTTTAGAAATAGGTTTTTCAAATATTCAAATAAAAGTTTTGGAAGATACACAAATAGCCATAACAGGAGCAATTTGTGAATTTTTTATAAATGATGAAAAAAAGAGTATTTGGCAAACTTATAATCTAAAAAAAGATGATGTTATCAAAATAGGAAAAATATTGAGTGGTGTTTGGGTCTATTTAGCAGTTAAAAATGGCTTTGAAATAAAAAAAGAGTTTGATAGTAACTCCACAAGTTTAAAAGAAAAATTGGGTGGAATAGATGGTGAAAAGCTAAAAATCAACGATATTTTGCCATATAAACCGTTTTTGACAAATGAAATAAAAAGAGTTAAAAAAGAATTTATAGCTGATTTTAGTGATGAGTTGAGTCTGCGAGTAACTTTATCTTATCAAAATGATTTTTTTCCACAAGAAGAGATAAAAAAGTTTTTTTCAAAAGAGTATTTAGTTACAAATGATTGTAATAAAATGGCTTATAAGCTTTTTGGTGAGCCTATTTTGTGTGAAAAAAATGGGATTATTTCTGAGGGAATTTGTTTTGGTTCTATTCAAATTCCAAAAGATGGACAACCAATAGTTTTATTAAAAGAGAGGCAAACTATGGGTGGTTATCCAAAAATTGGCTCAGTTTTGGGTATAGATTGTTTTAGACTTTCCCAAGCAAAAGCTGGAACAAAAATAAGATTTGAAGAGATTTCATTCCAAGAAGCTACACTAAAAACAAAAGAGTTTTATAACAAACTATCTTAATACTTTTTAGGATAAAATCCAAAAAAATTTATAAAATATAGGAATAATTATTATGAAAAAAATAAATGTAAAAGATTTGGAATTAAATATTGATATTATAAATATTTTAAATTTGTACTCTACAAACTCTAAAATTTATATTGATGTGGATGGAAATATTTACAAGAGTTTAGAGGAAGTTGGAAAGCTTCCTCTTATTTTTAAAGCTGAAAATTTTGTGGCTTCTTCAATTCTTGATGCAAAGGCTATTGCTTCAAAACTTTTTGCAGATTATAAGCCAAATATTGTGGGAACGATTTGCAAAATCAAACCTGTAAATAATTGGCAAAATATAATTACTTTTAATAAAGATAATATGTTGTATTTTGATCACCAAAGCGATGGTGTAGAGGTTTTTGAAGACAAAGAACTTGAAGATTATGGATGGCATGGAAGTGCTTTGGGATTAAATTATAGAGAGATTAGTGATTTTATAGAAGAAAATTGTGATGGTTATTTGGTTTGTTATGATAATGAAATTCAATTTAGTGGATTTGTAATAGTTGAAAATATAGATGATGTTAGAAAAAAAGTAAAAGATTTTATAGTTTTAGAAGCTTCTAAAAATCTAAAAAATGGTGATTTAGATATTGATGATGGTGATGTTATTGACGCATTGGAATTTTTTGAAATAAAGGTTGATTAATGGAAGATTTTATAAGAGATTGGGGTTATTTAGCTCTGTTTTTTTACTCTTTTGGTGGAGGATTTTTAGGTTTAGCAATAGCTGGAGTTTTATCTTACGCAGGTGATTTAAATATCTATATTTCAGTTTTAGTTGCTGGAATCTCAAATTTTGTAGGTTCTCAATTTTTGTTTTTTTTAGCTAGAAAAAACAAATCTTACGCACAAGAGATAATAAAAAAACATGGTAGAAAAATAGCTTATACCCATCTTTTAATGAAAAAGTATGGTTCATTTATCATCTTTATTCAAAAATATATTTATGGTATAAAAACCCTTATTCCTTTAGCTATGGGAATTACAAAATATTCAGCTATAAAATTTAGTACGATAAACATATTTGCTTCAGCACTTTGGTCTGTAATTATTGGTTATTGTAGTTTTATTGCTGGAGAGTATATTTTAAAAGTTGCTGATGAATTTAAATATGCTGGTATTTTAATAATAATTTTATTGATTATAATAATCTCTTTAGTTTTTAAAAAGTTAGAAAAGTAACATTTTTTAACAGGCAATTTTTTATTATTTAGATATAATCTAAGATAATTATTTTTTGTGGAGTATCAGTTGAACAAAGATTGTATAGGCTTAGAAGTCCTTAATTCGGTAATTAATGATATAAACGAAGGTGTAATTATTGCCAATGATAAAATGGAAATAATACAAGTTAATAGTTCTTGTGAAAATATTACAGGTTATATTCAAGATGAAGTATTAGGAAAAAATCCTTCTATTTTTTCGTCTTCAAAAACTTCCCCAGAGGTTTATAATGACCTAAGAAAATCTATGGAAAATCATAGTATTTGGATGGGAGAAATTTGGAATAGACATAAAAATGGCGAAGTTTATCCTATTATTTTGAAAGTTGTAAAAACAAACATAGGAGATGATTTCTATTTTTATGCAGTCTTTTCTGATGTCTCTTTAACGCAAGAATCAAAAGATGAACTGTTCCATTTAGCTTATCATGATGCTTTGACAAATTTACCAAATAGATTAAAACTTAAAGCACAGCTAGAGTATGTAATAAACAACTCAAAAAGAAATAATCTAAAATTTGCAGTTTTATTTTTGGATTTGGATAATTTCAAAGAGGTAAATGATACCTTAGGTCATGCTAGTGGAGATGAACTTTTAGTTAATTTATCTAATAAATTAAAAAGTGTAATAAGAACCAACGATATGATAGCAAGGGTTGGTGGAGATGAATTTATAATCGTATTAAGTGATATTACAGATTGTGTTTTTATTGAAAGAGTTTGTACTAAAATTTTATCGTTTTTTACAAAACCTATAAAAATCAAAGAGCAAGATTTTAAAGTAGGTGTTAGTATAGGAATATCTGTATATCCTGATAATGGTGCTGATATTGAGAGTTTACTTCACAATGCTGATACGGCAATGTATCATATAAAACAAAATGGAAAAAATAGTTTTGGTTTCTATTCTGTTGAGATAACAACAAGATTTTTAGAACACTCCCAAAGGGAAAAAGATCTTATTCATGCTCTAAGTAATAATGAATTTATAGTTCATTTCCAACCAGAAATTGATACAAATACAAATAAAGTGTTCTCTTTGGAAGTTTTAACAAGATGGCAAAAAGATAAGGCTTTGTTATATCCTGGAAATTTTCTGACTGATTTAGAATTTACAAATCATTTAATAGAGTTTGAACAAATCGTTCTAAAAAAAGCTTGTTATCAACTCAAAACTTGGCATGACTCAAAACTTTATGAAGGTTCTATTTCTGTAAATATTTCAGGTAAATATTTAGAGAGTGGATTTTTGTATGATGATATAGTTAAGCTTTTAGAAGATACAAAACTTGAATCTTCATATTTAGAATTGGAGTTTAGTGAAGAGAGTGTTATGAAAGTTTCAAAGGTTACTGTTGAAACTTTAAAAAAATTGGCTTCTTTAGGAGTTGTTGTATCTTTAGATAATTTTGGAAAAGGTTTTTCATCTTTGAATTATCTAAGAGAGTGTTCTATCTCTAGGATAAAAATAGATAAGTCATATATAGACTCTTTACTTGAAGAGAAAAATGATGAAGATATAATAAAATCAATTATTGGAATTGGTAATATTATGGGAATTACAGTTATTGCAGAGGGAATAGAAGTTCCGGCACAAGATGAAATTCTCAAAAAAAATGAGTGTACAAAAGTTCAAGGTTATTTTT
>JBBITK010000072.1:5359-9722 GCA_037440805.1 Arcobacter sp.
GTCTCCTAATGAATTTGAACTTTGGTATGCTAACTTTAACACACAAGGAGTGTCTTTATAGTATTAGGCTATAAAGCAAGAGTATTGGAAAATTTTTCTTCTTTAAATCTACAAAAGGAGTTTTTGGAAAACTTAAACTCTTTGGGTCTTATAAATCCTACAAAAATACAATCTTTATCTTTGCCTCTTACTTTAGAGGGCAAAGATGTTATTGCTCAGGCAAAAACAGGTTCTGGTAAAACAGTTGCTTTTTCTATTCCTATAGTAAAAAATCTTGATGTGAAAAAATTTAAAATTCAATCTTTGATTTTGGCTCCCACAAGGGAGTTGGCAAATCAAATAGCCATAGAGATAAGAAAACTATCTCGACATATCCCAAATGTAAAAGTTCTAACTTTGTGTGGAGGAGTTCCGTATAAACCTCAAGTTTTATCATTAAATCATGGAAGCCATATAGTTGTAGCAACTCCTGGTAGAGTTTTAAAACATATAAAAGATGGAAATATTAGTTTTGATGATTTAAAAAATTTGGTTTTAGATGAAGCTGATAAAATGCTTGATATGGGTTTTTATGATGATATTATGGAAATTATTGAAGCTTTACCTCAAGAGAGACAAAATCTTCTTTTTTCTGCTACTTATGAGGGAAATATCCAAAAGTTATCTAAAAATATTTTAAATAATCCAACTTTTGTCTCTTTTATTGAAGAAGAAAAAACAAAAATAAAACAAAAATTTTATTTAACAAGTAATCTTGCGAAAACATCTTTGATTCCCGCTTTAATTAGTTTAAACAAGGCTAAATCAACTTTGATTTTTTGTAATACAAAAATTGCTTGTGAAGATTTGGCTGATGATTTGTATGATATGGGATTGGATGTTTTGACTTTGAATTCAGATTTAGAACAAAAAGATAGGGATGAAACTATAGTTTTATTTTCCAATAAATCCTATCCAATTTTGATAGCAACGGATGTTGCTTCAAGGGGATTGCACATAGATGATGTGGATTTAGTTATAAACTATGATTTAGTAAAAAATGTAAAGACACATATTCACAGAATAGGAAGAACTGCAAGGGCTGGAAAGGGCGGAATGGCAGTATCTTTATATACTTTGGAAGATGATGTTGAAGAGTACAAAGAGAGTTTTGAAGATTTGGAATTTTTGGAAACAGATAATCTTGAAGATGATAAAAGCTTTGAAATAGATAGTGATTTTAGAACTATTTTAATTTTGGGTGGTAAAAAACAAAAGATTAGAGCAGGGGATATTTTAGGAACATTAATAGCAACTGTTGGATTACAAAAAGATGATGTTGGAAAAATTGATATTTTAGATTTTGTCTCTTATGTGGCTATAAAAAAAGATTTAGCAAAATTATCTTTTGAAAAATTATCTAAAAATAAAATCAAAGGAAAATATTTTAGAACTTATTTGAAATAATCTAATAATATGTTTTTTTGTGTAAATAATGTTTATAATTTTTAATAAAACCTTATTTATAGGCTTTTAAGAAAGTTATTAAATAAAGCATTAAGAAAAATAATTATATTATTCATAATAAGTATTAAGGATTTATTTTGACTAGGAATTCCATATTTTTTAAAATTATTATTATTTTTATACTACCAGCTATTGGTATGTTTGTTTTTAATGCCATTTTTTTGATGGATAAGATTAGCTCTTTAAAAGAGATATATAAAGCCGATGATAATTTAGAGTATATAAAACTGACTCAAAAAGTTATATATAATATTCAAAGAGAAAGAACACTTTCAATAATCTATAATGAATCAAAAAAATATAAAAACGAACTTGATAAACAAAGAAAATCTACAAATATATTATTTGAAAAATATTTGAAATATATAAGTAAATTTTCCAAAGAGGATGTTTCAAATTTAGGACTTGAGAATTTCATAAAACAAATTCAAGATAGAATTTCTCAATTAAACGATGTTAGAAGTATGATAAATAAGTTTGATTTATCTAATAATGACATAATGAACAAGTATAACTCTATTAATATGCTTTTATTGGGTTCTGTATTCTCTTTGAAATATATTAAATCATCAATAAATTTTCACAATGAGTTTTTGAATATCTATAACTTTTTAGCTTTTAAAGAAGAAGTTGCCATTGAAAATGCTTTGGTTTCTGTTGCAATAATGAAAGAAAAAGTAGATGATAAATTAGAAAAAGAGATGACAACGGTCTCTATTCAACAAAAGATAAATTTTGAATATTTCCATGTTAATTCAGCTCCTCAGACCCTTGATATTTACAATAAAGAGATGCTTTTTAGTTTTTCAGATGAGATAGAAGATATTGTGAAAAATATAAAACAAAAGCTAAAAGATGGAGATTTAACCATTGAAAAATGGTTGGAAATATCTTCTGTAAGACAAGCCTCTTTAGATAGGGTTTTTGATAAGTTTCTGGTAGATTTAAAAGAGATTTCAAGGAATGCTAAAAATGATGGTTTTGTTGAGAAAAATGTAAGTTTATTATTGCTGTTTGCATCTTGTATAACTTTTGTAATTTTATTGATAGTTTTGAGAAAGATAATTTTAGAAGAGAAAGTAAATTTTGAAAAAGTTGCAAAACAAAAAAAAGTTTATGAGTTATTAAATGATACAAATAAGTACCTTCTAAAAAAAGATAATAAAAAAGATTTATATTATGAGATACACAACATCATTTCAAAAAATCCAACGGTAGTTTTTAGTTTTATTTATGATTTAGAAGAGGAAGAAAATAATAGAATTTATGCTCCAGATGGTGCTATGAGAAATCTTTTAGTTGCAAAATTGGAAGAGTATAAAAAGACTAATAGTGATAATCTTCTAACTAGAGCCATTAATATGGAAAAAATTATTATTATTGGAGATTTTCTAAAAAGTGATTTATCTGTATTTTCAAGCTATGCAAAAAAGTTTAATATAAAATCATCGGCTGTATTTCCAATAAGAAAATTTAATGAAATAGTTTCTGTTTTATTGATTTATTCAAATGAATTTAATTTCTTTGAGCCAGAAGTAGAGGTATTATTTGACAAAATGACGGGAGATATGAGTCACTCTTTGGAGAGGTTTGAATATGATGCCCTAAGATTATCCCAAGAGGCACAATTAAGAATCTCTTCAGTTGCATTTGAGTCTAGTGAACCTATGTTTATTACTGATAAAAGTGGTGTTATAATAAATGTAAATCATGCATTTTGTGATGTTATGGCTTATTCTAGGGATACTTTATTGGGGAAAGACCCAAAAATATTTAACTCTTCTTTGCATAATGATGAGTTTTTTAGAAATATGTGGACTGAACTAAAAAGAAAAGGTTCTTGGAAGGGAGAAGTTCACAACAGAAAAGGTAATGGAGATATTATTCCTCAATTACTTACTATAACGGCTATAAAAGATAAAAATGATGTTGTTACAAATTATTTGGCTCAATATATCGATATTAGTGAACAAAAAAATCATCAAAAAGCATTGGAATATCAAGCAACCCATGATATTTTGACAGGATTACCAAATAGATTATTATTGACTGATAGAATTGAACATGCCCTAATAAAAGCAAAGAGACACAATTTTATAGGTGCTTTAATATTTATTGATTTGGATAATTTTAAGACTATAAATGACACTTTGGGACATGATATTGGAGATGCATTATTGATAATGGTTTCTAACAATTTAAGAGAAGCTGTAAGGGATGAAGATACTGTTTCAAGAATTGGTGGGGATGAGTTTATTGTTTTAGCTGATAATATAGGAAGTAACTTTATGGATGCTAAAAGTAATGCTTTAGTTTTAGCAAATAAAATAAAAGATGCTGTAAATAAAATTGAATATATTGAAGGTTATAAAAATATCTCAACACCAAGTATTGGAGTAACTTTATTTGACCAAAACTCTCCTAATGTAAAAGAGATAATAAAACAAGCAGATAGTGCAATGTATGACGCAAAAAAAGTAGGGAAAAATACTGTTCAATTTTTATAAAATCAAATAGCTATTTTTCTTCTAACATTGCCTATTTTTAGACTCTTTTCATACTGTTTTTAGTTTAATTTGGATAATATAAATAAGCTTTATATTAAAAAATGGACTAAAAAATGACTGTTAAAATTACATTACCAAATGATTCATACGATATTTTTATTGAAGACTTAAAAGATTTATATTTAGATACTAAAGTGGTTGTTGTAACAAACCCAACTATAAGTGCTTTTCACTTAGATTATTTAAAAACAAAATTAAAAGCAAAAGAGTTTAGTGTTGTTACTATTCCAGATGGCGAAGAGTACAAAAATATGGAAACAATAGATATGATTTTAAATCATTGTTTTGAA
>JBBITK010000072.1:9765-10730 GCA_037440805.1 Arcobacter sp.
TATTGGTGATATGACAGGTTTTGCCTCTTCTATTTATCAAAGGGGAATAGATTTTATTCAAATCCCAACTACTCTTTTATCTCAAGTTGATGCAAGTGTTGGTGGAAAAACAGGAATAAACAATAAATTTGGAAAAAATCTAATAGGGACTTTTCATCAACCAAAAGCGGTTTATATTGATTCAAATTTTTTGAAAACTTTACCTACTAGAGAGTTTGGTGCAGGAGTTGCTGAAATAGTTAAAATGGCAGTTACTTTTAACAAAGACTTTTTTGAATGGTTAGAAAAAAATGATTTAAGAGAAGGTTCTAATATTGATATTGCCATTGCAAAATCAGTTCAAACAAAAGCAGATGTTGTTTCTCAAGATGAAAAAGAGCTTGGAATTAGAGCTGCTTTAAATTATGGGCATACTTTTGGGCATGTGGTTGAAAATGAGACAAATTACAATACTTATTTACACGGGGAAGCTGTGGGAATTGGTATGTGTATGGCAAATGCTTTGGCTGTAAAATTAAATCTTATGAGTAAAGATGAAGAGAGAAGAGTAAAAGAGTTGTTGGAAAAATATAATATTCCAACAACATACAAAATCAAAGATGTTGAAGATTTTTATGAACACTTTTTCTTGGATAAAAAATCTTTAAACAATAAAATCAAGTTTATTTTACCAGTTGGTATTGGTGATTGTAAAATTACCAATGAAGTTACAAAAGAAGATGTAATTGAAATATTAAAAGGGTTTTAAAGTGTTAAAAAAAATATTCTTTCTACTTGCATGTGTCTCTTTGGTTTTTGGTGCAGAAGATACAAATCTGTCAATAACAGCAGATAAAAAAGATAAGGCAGAAGTTAAACAAATTGAACAAAATATCATAAAAGAGAAAGAAGAAGAAGCTAAAAAACTCGAAGAAGAGAAAAAAATACAAGAGTTAAAAGCACAAGCCCAAAAAGAGTTAACTAGA
>JBBITK010000073.1:0-10408 GCA_037440805.1 Arcobacter sp.
TTCTAATTCATTTAATCCAGTATTTAAATCAACTTGATGAAATACTAAATCAAATCCATAACCTTTGAATTTAGGCACGATAACACTAGCATCACCCTCACCAACGGCTAAATTTCCACCAAGCATAAAAACCACATCTTTTAAGTTTTTATATTTTGATTTTAAGATTGGTAAATCTCTACACCAACCCTCAGCTTCACCATTTAATGATGAAATTAATAAAACATCTGCATTTGTCTCTATAACTGCATCTATAAACTCTTCAAGGTATGTATTAACACCTAGATTAAATACTTCAAATCCTCTTGCTTGTAACGATATATCTATAAGTCTGTTTGCAACAACATGGATATCATTACCAACTACACCTGTAACTACTTTCATTTTCTCTACCTAGTTTTGTATTGGTTTTTTGTACATAAAGGGTAGGATTTTATCTAAATTTTTGTAAAAAATATATAAGTTGAAAAATCTAGTGTGATAATAGAGATTTTAATTCATAGATTTAGAGATTTTTCAAAATCTCTATTTGCTCTTCCAAAGTAAAATTAAATCTAAATTCACACTCTTTTAAATAGTAAAAAAAACTCTCATAGGATACTCCATTATATTTTTTGAGATTCTCTTCTAAAAATCTCCAAAAATCATAAAGTTTTGTTTTATAAGACTCTTTTGAATAGATTTTGTGCCAACTTAGATACTCTTCAAAACCTTCATTTTTGGATTCTCTTCTGTGTTTTAGATTTGGCATAAGAAGTGTATAAACCCTATTGTTTGAGAAAAAACCTATGATATTTATGGCTTCATAGAGTGATTTTACATTTGTTAGTTTTTGTTTTTGTGAAAAATAATAAAACTCCTCATACTCACTATAATCCTTTGGTAGTTTGTTGTATTCCTCTTCCAAAAATTGTGAAAGTTTGTATCTTATTTCATCGTATCTATGCTTTACGGTTTTGTAGTTTAGTTTTAATTCATTTGAGAGTTCAAGAGCTGTTTTGTTTTCTAAAAAGCCTTTTTCTATCTCTTCATCGGTTTTTAGTTTTTTTTGGGAATATTTTTTTGCACAATTTTTGCATTTGATATATTCGTTTGCTAAGGTATAAAATGAGTTATTTCCACAGTTTTTGCATATCATAAAAACTATTTTATCCAAAAATGTCTATTTTTTGTTCTAAAAATACCTAAGTGAATAGACAAATTTAGATTATTATAACGCCTTGGTATCTATAATCATTAAAATTAAAAAAAAGAGAATATTATGAAAAAAATAGCAATTTTAACTTGTGGTTTATTATTGGTAGCAAATGCACACTTTTTGACATTTTTACCATCAACTGACAATATTTCCGATAAAAAAAATACAAAAGTAGATTTTGATATTTCATTTATCCATCCATTTGAGCAAACAGGTATGACTATGGAGCAACCAAAACTTTTTGTAAATAGTTTGAATAAATCTTTGCCTTTGGTAGAATCAAAAAAACTAGACCATAAATCTTGGATTAGTTCTTATGATATAAAAACTCCTGCTGTTTATAAGTTTTTTGTACAACCGCAACCATATTTTGAACCAGCAGAAGAGAAGTTTATTTCCCATGTTCCAAAGGTGATTATTAGCTCTTTTGGGCTTGAAGATGGTTGGGATGAACCAGTGGGATTAAAATATGAGATAGTTCCTCTTACTAAACCTTTTGCACTTTATAGCGGAAATTTATTTCAAGGAAAAGTTTTGCATAATGGAAAACCAGCTTCAAATGTGGAAGTTGAAGTGGAACTTTATAATGAATTTGGCTTAAAAGCACCAACTGATGCACACATAACTCAAGTTGTTAAAACCGATGACAATGGAGTTTTTTCATTTGTTATGAATCATAAAGGTTGGTGGGGATTTGCAGCTTTGATTGAAGAGGGTGAGTTAAAACACAGTGATGGAAAAATGTACAAGATCGAAAATGGTGCTTTGATGTGGTTAAAGGCTTACTAATATGCACATAGCAGATGGAGTTTTGGGTTTTGAAGCAACTATTGTTGTATCAACTATTTCAGCAATTGCACTTTTTAAAGCCATAAAAGAACTAAAAAATGAGGATATTTCAATAACTGCGGTTTGTAGTGCTATGTTTTTTATAGCTTCATTTATTCATATTCCATTTGGTGTTACACAAATACATCTTATACTTTTGGGTGTTATTGGGATTTTGATTTCTTGGAGTAGTTTTGTATCTATTTTTGTGGCATTATTACTTCAAGCTTTGCTTTTGGGTTATGGAGGAATTGCCTCTTTGGGTGTAAATCTTTTTATTATGGCGATGCCAGCTGTGATTGTTTATTATATAAATAAAAATGAGCTATTTTTAAAAATAAATGAAAAAATCAAATTTTTTTTAATAGGTTTTATAGGAACATTTTTTGCTACACTTTTTTTGACTCTGATTTTATATTTTTCAAAAGAAGAGTTTAATTATGTGGCACTTTCAATATTTGGAGTAAATATTATAACGATGGTTATTGAGGGAGTTGTAAGTATGTTTTTATTACTTTTTATCAAAAAAGTTTATCCTAAAATATTGGAGAATAGATGAAATATTTACTTTTATTAGCTTTAATTGTTAGCTTCTCTTTTGCCCATAAAATAAATCTTTTTGTAACAAATGAAAATGATAATTTAGAGATTTATTCATATTTTGCAAGTGGTAGTGCTTGTAAAAACTGCAAACTTATCATAAAAAATGATGAAAAAATAGTTTTAGAAGATGTATTAAATAGTGATGGAAAATATAGCTATAAACCAACTTTCAAAAATCTCGAAATCGTAGTGGATGCAACAGGTGGGCATATTGCAAGTGAAAAAATAGAAGTTTCAAATATAAAAAAAGAAGATTTAACAGAACATAAAAAAGAGGAAAATAGAGGTGAAAACATAAACATATTAATTGCTCTTGTATTGATATTTTTGATATTTTTCCTTTTAAAAAAATTTAAAAAATGAACAAAGAATCCCTATATTTAATCAATGCTTTTTTATACTCTTTGATAGTTGCATTTTCACATTTGGAATATGTTTTTTTGATTCCTATTTTTGTGGTTTTATATATGGAAAAAAAGAGTATTTTAAAGATTTTTAAAAAGCTTTTTTTCTTAAATTTTTTTATAGTTGTTTTGGTGGTTTTTCTCTTTTTTCAAGATAAAAACCAAGCAATAGAACTATTTTTCAGGACAAATTTAATTTTACTTTTTAATATTTCACTCTTTTATAAATCAAAGGGTTATGATATTGTAAGAGGTTTGGATGCTCTTAAAATGCCTTCTAAAGTTGTAAGTGTTTTTTATTTTACAATTTCGCTTATTGATTATTTGATGATGGATTTCAAAAAAACAAGAGATAGTTTAAAAAGTAGGGGATTTGTATCAAATACTTCAATTTTTACTTACCAAACATACGGAAATATAATAGCTATGATTTTTATAAAAGCTTTAAAAAAATCAGAAGATATGCGATATAGTATGAATGCAAGAGGTTTTACAAATAGAATATATTTTTTGAACTCTTCAAAAATAGAGTTTTTGCCGAAGCTTTTATTTTTTACAATAATTATTATTTTAACAAAGGTAGTTTATGAGTTGTTCTGTTAATCTAAGAGCTATTTCTTATAAAAATGAGAAAAAAGAGCTATTTTCTAACATAAATCTTAATTTAGGGCATGAGGAAAAAATAGCAATAATTGGCTCAAATGGAAGCGGTAAAAGTACACTTCTAAAAATCATAGCTGGACTTATAAGCCCAACGGATGGTTATGTGGAGATTTTTCATAATAAGATAAATAGCCTTGATGAGTTTAAAAAATATAGAAATGATATAGCATATCTTCCACAAGATGTTACAAACCATTTTTTATGCCCAACGGTTATTGAAGATGTTATTTTTTCACTAAGGGCAAAAGGAGTTTCAAAAGAAGATGCAATTTCTCAAGGAAAGGCTATTTTAGAGGAACTAAATATTTTACACTTGCAAGATAGAGTAATTTTTGATTTAAGTGGAGGAGAGCAAAAAATAGTTGCCCTAGCTGGGCTTTTGATTTTAAAACCAAAAATTCTACTTTTAGACGAACCCACAAATGCACTTGATGAAGAGAGTGAAAAAAAGATAGTTGATATATTAAATTCCATAAAAAAATCGATGATTATAGTATCTCACCATAGAAGTTTTATAGATAGCTTGACTTCAACGGTTTATAGGTTGGATGGCGGGAGTTTAAATAACTTGTTCTAAAAATACCTAAGATATATAAAATCTTAGAGCTATTTAAAATCAAAAAAGTTAAAATCTTTTAATATAATGAACAAATATTCACTAAAAAGGATTTTAATATGTGTAAAGATTGCGGATGTGTAATAGCAGGACAAGAAAATCATCATCACCATCACCACGATGACCATGAACATGGAATGGTTCATGACCACAACCACCCAAAAGATAATATGCTTTGGAGTGCAAATCACCAAAACGCCCACGAAACACTTCATCACAACCCACAACTAAATGATGCAAAAACAATATCGGTTATCAAAAAAATACTTGATAAAAATGACCATGAGGCTTCACACAATAGAACTCATTTTGATTCTCACAAGGTTTTAGGAATAAATCTAATGAGTAGCCCAGGTAGTGGTAAAACAACACTTTTAGAAAATATTGTGGATATTGCTGATTTTAAATTTGCAGTTGTTGAGGGTGATTTGGAAACTTCAAGGGATGCAGATAGACTAAAAGCAAAAGGTATAAATGCAGTTCAAATCCAAACGGGAAGTGCTTGTCATTTGGACGCGTTTATGGTTCATAAAGCTTTACATGATATAAAATTGGCTGATATTGATGTTTGTTTTGTAGAAAATGTGGGAAATTTGGTTTGTCCAGCTTCTTATGATGTGGGAACTCACTTGAATATAGTTTTGGTTTCAGTGCCTGAGGGTGAAGATAAAGTGGCGAAATATCCAGTTATGTTTAGAAGTGCTGATTTGATACTTTTTACTAAAACGGACCTTTTACCATATTTTGAATATGACTTAGAAAAAGAGAAAGCAACGGCTAGAAAACTAAAACCAAATGTTGATATTTTGGAAGTTAGTATAAAAGATAAAGATTCATTACAAGCTGTTGTTGATTGGATAAATTTTAAAAGAAAGATGAGATAACAAAATCCCTCTTTTAGTGGTGCAATTTTAGATTTTAGGATAAAAATTTATTAAGATTTTTTCGTCAAAAAACATAACTGTTTGAACGAAGTGAGTTTTTTGTTTTTAGAAAAAATAGAAAATAAATTCCTAAAATCTCAACTCTTGCACCGATTTTTTGAATACTTTTTTAAAAAAAGTATTAAATGAAAATTGTTTTACAAATATTAAAAAAGTGCTAAAAAAGAAATAGAAAATTAAAAGGAGAAAATTGATATGTGTTTATCAATACCATCAAAAATAAAAAGTATAGACCCTGAGATGAACACTTGCGTAGTTGATACTATGGGAGTTGAGCGAAGTGCTAGTTTAGACTTGATAGACCAAGATGTAAAAGTAGGGGATTATGTGCTTATTCATATTGGATTTGCTATGAATAAAATAGATGAAGAGGATGCTTTAGAATCTTTAAAAGTCTATGCTGAAATCATAGAAAAGATGGAAGAAAATGACCGCTTGGCTATGATAGAAGAGTCTGATAACTGCCCAAACACATAAATTCAACGGATAAAAGATGAAAAAAGAGTTACAACTAAAAGATTTATATGATGGTTTTAGGGATGCAAAAGTTATAAAAGCATACAAAAAGCTAATAGATGAAGATTTAAAAGATTATGATGGAATTATAAATATTATGGAGGTTTGTGGAGGACATACTCACACTATCATGAAGTATGGTATACCACAACTTGTAAACAAAAAAATCAATTTTATTCACGGTCCTGGTTGTCCTGTTTGTGTTATGCCAAAACAAAGAATTGATAGTGCTTATGAGTTAAGTTTGATTGATGATGTAATACTTGTAACTTTGGGAGATATGATAAAAGTTCCAGGAAGTTATGGAAGCTTACAACACGCAAGAAGTAAAGGTGCTGATGTTAGGTTTGTTTATTCTCCTCTTGATTGTTTAAAAATAGCAAATGAAAATCCATCAAAAACTATTGTATTTTTTGCTATTGGTTTTGAAACAACTACACCAATGACCGCTTCTTTAATCCAAACGGTAATAAACAAAAATATAAAAAATATTCTTTTTCATATAAATCACATAACAGTTCCTGAAGTTATGGAAGTGTTGGTAAAAAGTGAAGATTGTAAGGTAAATGCTTTTTTAGGACCATCTCATGTAAGTGTTATTAGTGGTAGTAAAATATATGAAAAATTTGCAAAAGATTATAATAGACCTGTGGTTGTAAGTGGTTTTGAACCAGTTGATGTTATGCAGTCAATTTCAATGATAGTAAAACAGTTTGTGGAAAAAAGAGCTGATTTGGAAGTAGAATATCAAAGAGCTGTAAGTTATGATGGAAACACAAAAGCACAAGAGATGATAAATAAATACTTCAAAAAAGTTCCTTTTACTTTTAGAGGAATAGGAGAAGTTGAGAATAGTGGATATGAGCTAAAAGATGAGTTTGATAAATACAATGCAAAAATAGTATTTAAAGATAAATTATCAAACAAAGAAGTAAAAGAAAACAAAGCTTGTAGATGCCCTGATATTTTAAAAGGTGTTGCAAAACCTACTGATTGTAAGATATTTGGCAATGTTTGTACTCCAACAAACCCCGTTGGTTCTTGTATGGTAAGTAGCGAGGGTGCTTGTAGTGCTTATTATAAGTATGGGAATTTGTTGTAAAATAAAGTTTGTAAATAAAAATAGTATATAATATTAGTATATTAAAAATACTAAATAAAAAAGGTATAAAAATGATAGTTATAAACTCTAGTGATTTTATTAAAAAACCTTCTTATATAACTCAACCAGCAGATATTACTTTTGTGGAAGATGCCAAAAAACATATCACAAAAAGTGTAGTTATTCCTTATGCTTTGTATGAAAAACTAAAAGAAAAAATAGAAGATGAATTATATATTTTGCAAAATCAAAACGCTTTAAATAAAAAATCCTATGAAGAGTTTTTACAAATAGAAGAGGTTATAGAGGATTCAAAATGAGAAGAGGAGAAATCTATCTTGTAAATTTTGGAAAAAAATACAATAGTGAATTTGGCAAAATCAGACCAGCTCTTATAATACAAAACAATATAGCAAATAGAAATATAGATAAAGTAGAATTCAAAGGTGTAACAGTTATTCCAATAACAACAAATTTATGTGGTGGGAATTTGCGAGTAAAAATCCAAGCAAGGGAAAATTTACTACAAGATAGTGAAGTTTGTATAAATGAACTTTGCACTTTGGATTTAAGTAGAATTGATTTGGATAAAAAATTAACAACTTTGAATATTGAAGAGTTAGATGAGGTTAGAATAAAACTTATGAAGCATTTAGAGTTGTAAATATTATTTAAATAATTGGATATAAAAATGATTACAAAAAAAGAATTAATAGATACAACATTATTGGCAATTATAGATTCTCATAAAACATATTGAAGAAATTTATTGTGAAAATGACCAAGATGTGTATTCGGCTATTGTTTTTTTAATTAAACGATAAAAATTTTAGGATTAGAAAATGAACCTAACAAACAATAACTTTTACAAAGAAATAAAAGAGTTACTATATAGTGCAAAAAGCAAAGTTTATCAAACTATAAATACTACTATGACACAAACCTATTTTCAAATAGGTAAAAGAATAGTAGAAGAAGAACAAAATGGTGAGTTAAGAGCTGAATATGGAAAAAAGCTTATAAAAAATCTTTCATTAGAACTAAACAAAGAATTTGGAGATGGCTTTTCAATAGACAATCTTAAAAATATGAGAAGATTTTATCTATGTTTTCAAAAAAGTGAGACAGCGTCTCACCAATTCAAACTTAGTTGGTCACACTATATTTTCTTAACACGAATTGAAAATATAGATGAAAGAAACTTCTATGAAATAGAATCTATTGAAAACAGTTGGAGTTTACGAGAACTTAAAAGACAATTCGACACTGGACTTTTTGAAAGACTTAGTTTAAGTGGTGATAAACAAAAAATAAAAGAGTTATCTTTAAATGGTCAAGTTGTCCAAACAGTTCAAGATTTGATAAAAGACCCATATATTTTAGAGTTTGTAGGACTTCCTGAATTGTCAAGTTATAGTGAAAGTGAACTAGAACAAAAACTTATAGATAAATTGGAGCATTTTTTACTTGAACTTGGGAAAGGTTTTACTTTTGTAGCTAGGCAAAAAAGAATTACAATAGATGAAAAACATTTTAAAGTGGATTTAGTTTTTTATAATAGATTATTAAAATCCTTTGTTGTTATTGATTTAAAAATAGGGGAACTAAAACATCAAGATATTGGACAAATGATGATGTATGTGAATTATTTTGATAGATATGAGAAAACAGATGATGAAAACCCAACAGTAGGAATAATTCTTTGTAAAGACAAAAGTAAAACTTTAGTTGAATTAACACTTCCAAAAGACAATAATCAAATATATGCAAGTAAGTATTTAACTATTTTGCCAAATAAGGAAGAGTTTAAAAAGTTATTAGAGGAAGAATAAAACATGAACATAGAACAAATACAACAAAGAATAAAAAAGTTTTCAGATGATAGAAATTGGGAGAGTTTTCACAACCCAAAAAATCTAGTTATGGCACTTAGTGGAGAAGTTGGGGAGTTGAATGAAATATTTCAATGGCTTGATTTTGAAGAGTCTTTAAATCTTCCAAGTGATGTATTAGAGCATACAAAAGAAGAGGTTGCTGATATAGCCATATATCTAATACGAATTTGTATGAAATTAAATATAAATCTTGAAGATGCAATTCAAAATAAAATGACAAAAAATGAAGCAAAATATCCAGTTGAGACCTCTCAAGGTGGAAGTAAAAAATATAGCAAAAGTAGGGAAGATAAATGAGTAAAATCACACTAGCACACGGAAACGGTGGAGCAGAAAATAATCAACTAATAAAAGAGGTTTTTTATGAAGCTTTTAAAAATGAAATTTTGCAAAATTGTGAAGATTCAGCAATCATTGAAAATGGAAAATTAGCTTTTAGTACAGATAGTTTCACTGTAACACCTCTATTTTTTGCAGGGGCTGATATAGGAAAATTAGCTATTTGTGGAACTTGCAATGACTTAGCTATGATGGGAGCAAAGCCAAAATATCTTACTTGTTCAGTTATCATAGAAGAGGGCTTTGATATGGAAGAGCTTAAAAAAATAGTAGCTTCTATGAAAGAGGAACTCTTTATTAATGAAGCCATAATCGTAAGCGGTGATACAAAGGTAGTACCACGTGGAAGTGTTGATAAGATTTTTATAAATACAACGGGAATTGGAGAAGTTTTGTATAAGGGTATTAGCTCAAATAGTATTACAAAAGATGATTTGATACTTGTAAGTAGGGATATAGGAAGACATGGAGCTACTATTTTTTCAGCAAGGGAAGGAATAGAGCTTTCAAGTGAACTAAAAAGTGATTGTGCTTCGCTTTATCCTATGGTGAAAGCTTTGATTGATGAGGGTGTGAAAATCACAGCTTTAAGAGATGCCACAAGAGGTGGATTGAGTGCAGTTTTAAACGAATGGGCAAAACAATCAAATATTTGTATTGAAGTTGATGAAGAAAAAATCCCTGTTTGTGATGAGGTAAAAGGTATCTGTGAAATGCTAGGATTTGAAGCTTCAAATCTTGCGAATGAAGGTACTTTTGTACTTGCTATCAAAGAAGAAAATGCACAAAAAGCTATTGATATACTTCAAAAATTTGAAAATGGTCAAAATGCTTCAATAATAGGAAAAGTGAGTGATTTGCATTTGCAAAAAGTGATTTTAAATAGTGCTTGGGGAACTAAAAGATTTTTAGATGTTCCAACGGGTGAGCTTTTACCAAGGATTTGTTAAAGATGCACGAGTATTCAATAGTTCAATCATTATTAGAGAGTTGCGAAGAACACGCAAGGGTAAATGAAGCCTCTAAAGTTACAAAAGTTGTAGTAAAAATAGGTGTTTTAAGTGGAGTTGAACCAGAACTTCTAAAAACTGCTTTTGATACATTCAAAGAAAAAACCATTTGTGATAGTGCTGAATTTGTGGTCAATATTCAAAAATTACAAATAGATTGTTTGGATTGCAAAACTATTAGTATAATAGAAAAAAATGATTTCTCTTGCCCAAATTGTAATAGTGTAAATATAAATGTTTTAGATTGTGAAGATATGTATCTCATGAGTTTAGAATTAGAGTAATCAAAA
>JBBITK010000073.1:10438-10660 GCA_037440805.1 Arcobacter sp.
AGTTTATTTATGTTAGTATTTATCATATTTTAGTTTAGGAGTTTTGAAATGAAAAAGATATTATCACTCTCTATTGTAACAGCTTTGAGTTGTTCTTTGATGGCAAAAGAGGTAAAAATAGGTGTTGTTATGCCTATATCTGGACCTATTGGAGGATTTGGTCAAAGTGCCGTTGAAGGTTTGGAAGTAGCCCATGCAATGCAACCAAAACTTAAAAATGGA
>JBBITK010000074.1:0-8640 GCA_037440805.1 Arcobacter sp.
ATTTTTGAATTGAAGTATAAAGATGATCAAGATTAGAAAACCTGTAATAAAAAATAGTATTATTTGTAATACATTAATGCCTTCCAAAGAGGAATTAAAGATTTTGAAAGAGAAACTAAAAACAAAAAAAAGCTCTTCACTAAAAATAAAATCCTATATAATTGAAGAAGATGAGAAATGTGTAGAGTTTGAGGGATATTTTGTAATCAAAGTTTAAAAAAGAGTTTATTTCAAAATAACTCTAAAAAAGTGTGTAAATTTTGCTGTTTATTTTATGAACATAAATTCAAAAAAAATATTTTTGATATTTAAAATTCTTATTTTTGTTATACTAATTTATAATAATATTAGGAATATTTATGGAAGAGTATAATTTTAGAACCTATAATGAACTTTTTAATCATATAATAAAAGAAAATAATGAAACTTTCTTAAACTATTTACAAAATGGAAAGTATGAAAATATATCAATAGAAGATTTCAAAAATAAAGTTATTTGCCTGACTCTTGCTTTAAAAAATTTGGGAGTAAAACCAAATGATAAAATTGGGATTTTTGCAAACTCTTCCCCATTTTGGTTGATTTTTGATTTTGCTATACATCAATTAGGGGCTATAAGTGTTCCCATTTTTGCAAATATATCTACAATAAATCTAAATTTTGAAATAGCTGATTCAAAAATGAAATATATGTTTATAGACTCTCAAGATAGATTAAAAGATATAGAAAAACAACATTCACAGCTTACATTTATTACTCACAATTTTTGTATAAAAGAGCCAAATTTTCATAATTTTGATGAAATTTTAGTTATCGGTAAACAAATTTGTGATTCAAAAGGCTTTGAATTCTATCAAGCACAAGAAGATGATATTTTTTCTATTATATACACAAGCGGAAATACAGGAACGCCAAAAGGTGTAGTTTTAACCCACAAAAACATAATAACTCAATTAAAAGATATAAATAGCCTTATAAACCTAAATCAAAATGAAGTTGCATTATCTGTTTTACCCCTTGCTCATATATTTGAAAGAACTGTTATGAATTATTATTTAAGTAGAAAAATTAGTATCTATTTTGTGGATGATGTGCAAAATGTAGCAAATTTATTAAAAATTGTAAAACCAACTATAATGAGTGTTGTTCCTCGACTTTTAGAAAAAATTTACTATAAAATCAAATCAAATATTGCTGAAAAAGGCTTTATTTCAAGATTTTTAGGAAATTTAGCTTTTAACTACGCTCACAAAGAAAATATAGATAAAAACTCAATATTGTATAGAATATATAATGTTTTATTATATACAAAGTTAAGAGAAATATTTGGTTCAAAGGTTTCAAAGCTTATAAGTGGAGGTGCTTATTTATCGAAGGATATTGCACAATTTTTTGTAAATATTGATGTTCCAATTTACCAAGGTTATGGGCTTACAGAGTTTTCACCAGTTATTTCAACAAACTACCCAAATACAAATAAAATTGGTTCTTGTGGAAAAATATTGCCAAGTGCTAAAATTAAGATTTCAGAAAATTCTGAAATTTTGGTAAAAGGTGATTCTTTGATGAAAGGATATTTAAATCAAGAAGAATTAACCAAAAAAAGTATTGATGAAGAGGGTTGGTTGCACACGGGAGATATGGGATATGTTGATAGTGAAGGATATTTATTTGTCAAAAATAGAGTAAAAGAGATATTCAAAACTTCAACTGGAGAGTATGTAAATGCAATAGCTATTGAGCAGGAATTATCAAAAAACAAATATATTGAATTTGCAGTTGTTGTTTCTCAAAACAAAAAATATACAACTGCTTTACTTTTTGTGGATAAAGATAAATTTGAGTTGGCAAAAAAGAAAAATAGTAATCTAACAATAGAAAATTTTTATAATCAGGAAAATATTCTACAAAATATCGAGAATCATATAAATAAGATTAATAATAAGCTAAATGAGTGGGAAAAAGTGGTTAAATACAAATTAATAACCAATCCTATTTCCATTGAAGGAGGAGAATTAACCCCTTCCATGAAAATTTGTAGAAGTAAAATTGAAGAAAAATATGAAGATATTATAAATAGCCTATATTAGGAGAATAAAATGAGTGAAAGAATAGCCATAATAGATGCTTTAAGAAGCCCTATTGCAAAGGCAAATGGAAAATTAAATGATGTTAGTGCTGATAATTTAGGGGCAATTATTGCTAAAGAGTTGGTTTTAAGAAGTGGAATTGAATATGATAGATTTGATGAAGTGATTATTGGAAATGTTGCCCAACCTGCAAATGCTTCAAACATAGCAAGAATTATTGCAATAAAAGCTGGATTTTCACAAAAAACTATTGCTTATACGGTTCATAGAAATTGTGCTTCAGGAATGCAGAGTATTTCAAGTGCCATAGAAAAAATCAAATCAAATCAAGGGGATTTATATTTAGTAGGTGGAGTTGAATCCATGAGTAATATTCCCCTATTTTTTGATGATAAACTTAGAAATCTAATAACTAAATTTAGTTACTCAAAATCTTTTTTAGAAAAACTAAAACTATTAACTACCCTCAGACCTAGCTTTTTAAAACCAACTGTTGGTTTGATTTCTGGCTTAACAGACCCTATTTCTGGAAAAATTATGGGAATTACTGCTGAAAACTTGGCAAATGAGTTTAAAATAAGTAGAGAAGAAAAAGACCTTTACGCTGTAAATTCCCATCTAAAAGCCCAAAAAGCCATAGAAAATGGAATTTTAGCCGATGAAATTCATCCTGTTATGACAAAAAGTGGCTCTATTATGCAAGATGATGGGGTTAGATTTAATCAAAATATTGAAGCTTTAGGAAAACTAAACCCTATTTTTGAAAGGGTTGGAGGGACAGTTACAGCTGGAAATTCATCTCAAGTTTCAGATGGGGCTTGTTGTTTAATTGTTTGTAGTGAGTCAAAAGCAAAAGAGTTAAATTTAGAACCTATTGGTTTTATAAAGGATTATGCTTATGCTGGACTTGATGCTCATAGAATGGGTTTAGGACCAGTTTATGCTACAAAAAAACTTTTTGATAAAACGGGAACTAGTCTAAAAGATATTGATTTAATAGAGATGAATGAAGCTTTTGCTTCTCAAGTTATAGCAAATATAAAAGCTTTCCAAAGTAATGAGTTTTGTAAAAAAGCTTTTAATAGTGAAGCTTTGGGGGAAATTGATGAGTCTATTTTAAATGTAAATGGTGGAGCAATAGCACTGGGTCATCCTGTGGGAATGAGTGGTGCTAGAATTGTTTTAACAGCAATAAAAGAGTTAAAAAGAAGAGATAAAAAACAAGCCTTAGCCACACTTTGTATTGGTGGTGGTCAAGGTGCTAGTTTCCTTTTGGAGGTGTAAAATGGCAGAAAATATAAAATTAGAGATAAATCAAAATATAGCAACTATAACTTTTGATTTAGAAAATGAAAAAATAAATAAATTATCCTTTGCTGTCTTAAATGAATTTGATGAAAAATTAAACGAAATAAAACTTGATTCTTCAATAAAAGCTTTGGTAATAACAAGTGCAAAAAAAGATGTTTTTATTGCAGGGGCTGATATAAAAGAGATAGAAAAACTAGAAAAAGAGAGTGAAGTTTATGAAGCTTTGATGAATATTCACAACATTTTCAATAAATTGGAAGATTTAAAAATTCCTACTATTGCTTATATAAATGGTGCTTGTATGGGTGGTGGTTTAGAACTAGCCCTTGCTTGTAAATATAGAGTAATGTCAACAAATCCAAAAACAAAAATAGCATTTCCAGAGATAAAATTAGGTATTTTCCCAGGTTTTGCAGGAACTATTAGAGCACCTAAAATAATTGGACTTGTAAATGCTTTGGATTTAATATTGACTGGAAAAACAATAGATGCAAGAAAAGCTTATAAAATAGCCTTAGCTGATATGATTTTTGATGATGCACAAAAAGATTATATGCTAAAAGATTTTGTAAAAAAAGCTATTTATGGAAATATAAGTGAGAGAAAATCATTTAATATCTTTAATTATGCTCCATTTAATGAGATAGTTTTCAAAAAAGCTCTAACAAATCTTGAAAATAAAGTAAATCCAAATTTCCAAGCTCCATACAAAGCCCTTGAAGTTATAAAAACTGTTTACAACAAAGACTCAAGGGAAGAAGCTATAAAAGTTGAGGCAAAAGAGTTTTCAAAATTGGCAGTTACTAAAGAGTCAAAAAATATGATTAGACTATTTTTTCTATTTGAAAAACTAAACAAAAATTTTGAAAAAACCCTAAACCCAATCCAAAATAGTTGTGTTATTGGAAATGGAGTTATGGGAAAAGGTATTATTTGGTTATTTTCAAAATATCTAAAGGATGTAAGAATCAAGCTAAGAGATATTTCACAAGCAAATGAGATTATAAAAGATGTGGCAAAAATATATAATCATGCACTAAAAAGTAGAAGTATGACTTCAAATCAAGTGGATTTTAAATTGAGTAAAATCTCTTATACAGATAAATATAATGGTTTAAAAAATATGGATTTTGTAGTTGAAGCCATAGTTGAAGATGAAAAAGCAAAAAAACAAAGCTACCAAGAACTTGAAGAGGTTTTAAATCCTAATGCAATAATTGCCACAAATACCTCTTCTATCTCAATAGAGAAATTAAGTAGTGAAATCAAAAATAAAGAGAATTTTTTGGGTGTGCATTTTTTTAATCCTGTGAATTTAATGCCTTTAGTGGAAGTAATTCCATCAAGTAATACTTCAAAAGAGACTATAAATAGAGTTTTTGAAATGCTTATTTCTTGTGGAAAAACGCCTATTTTAGTTGGAGATTGTGCAGGATTTATTGTAAATAGAATTTTACTTCCATATTTAAATGAAGCTGGTTTTATTTTGCAAGAAGACCCAAGAATGAACCATATTGATAATGTTATAAAAGATTTTGGAATGCCAATGGGACCATTTACACTTGCTGATACAGTAGGAGTTGATATAGGATACAAAGTTTCAATAATTTTAAATGAAGCTTATGGGGAGAGAATGCCTATTTGTGATTTGATAACTAAAATGTATGAGAAAAAACTTTTAGGAAACAAAAGTGGTGCTGGATTTTATGAGTATATAGGCAAAGACAAAAATCCAAACCAAACAGTAATTTCAATGGTACAAGAGAACACAAAAATAGTATACGATGAGGATATTATAAAAAGATGTATCTATATTATGATAAATGAAGCTTCAAGATGTCTTGAAGAAAAAATTGTAACAGATGCTTCTATTATAGATTTTGCAATGATTACAGGAACTGGTTTTCCAGCTTATAGGGGCGGATTACTAAGTTATGCAAATGAAATTGGTTTGGAAAATGTACTAAAATCTCTACAAAAATATGAAAAAGAGTTTGGAAGTAGATTTACACCAAGTAATCTTTTACAAAAATTGGTACAAAAAGAGAAAGATTTTGAAGATGGAGAAGAGTTATGGAAATAATGTTTTTAATATTAGCTATTTTAGCTTTTGGTTTTTTTGGATTCCCACTTTATAGCTATTTTGCTTTAGTTGGAGTTTTTGCCTATGCTTTTTTTGAGGCTGGAACAATTTTTTGGGTTATATTTGGAGTTGTTGGTGCGATATTTTTAATACCTGCAATAAGAGTAAACTACATATCAAGACCTTTGGTTTCTATTATAAATAAAAAAGGTTTGTTACCAAAAATTTCGCCAACCGAAGAGGCTGCACTTCAAGCTGGTACAAATTGGGTAGAGACAAACTTCTTTGAAGCGAAAGTAAACTTCAAAGATATTCTTTCACAAAATGTAACAAAACTTACAAAAGCAGAACAAAGCTTTTTGGATAATGAAGTAAATCATCTTTGTGAAATGACTACTGATTGGGAGATTTTTCAAAATAGAGATTTTAGACCTGATGTTTGGCAATATATCAAAGAAAACAAATTTTTTGGAATGATAATTCCAAAAGAGTATGGTGGGCTTGGATTTAGTGCAACAGCTCACTCAAAAGTTATTGAAAAACTTGTTTCAAGGTCTCAAGTTTTGGCTATTACTATAATGGTTCCAAATTCACTTGGACCTGCTGAACTTATCTTAAAACATGGAACTCAAAACCAAAAAGATAAATATTTAAGAGATTTAGCAAATGGGACTTTAGTTCCTTGTTTTGGGCTAACTGAACCAAATGCTGGAAGTGATGCTACTTCTATTACTTCTAATGGAGTGGTTTTTAAAGATGAAAATGGTGAATTAAAAATCAAATTAAATTTTGAAAAAAGATATATCACTTTGGGAAATGTAGCGACTTTGGTTGGTCTTGCTTTTGTTTTAAAAGACCCACAAAATCTTTTAGGACATGGAGAAGATTTGGGTATTACATTTGCTGTAATTGATTCAAATGCACAAGGTTTAGATAATTCAAGAAGACATGACCCTCTTGGAATTCCTTTTGTAAACTCTCCTTTATTTGGAAAAGATGTGATTATAGGATTTGAAAATATTATTGGTGAAAAAATGGGAATAGGAAAAGGTTGGCAAATGCTTGTTGAGTCTTTATCTATTGGAAGAGGAATTTCACTACCAAGTGTTAGTTTAGGTGGAAGTAAACTAGCCCTTAATGTTGTAGCTTCATATACACAACTTAGAGAGCAATTTGGATTAAGTATTAATCATTTTGAAGGTGTTGAAGAGAAAATTGCAAAAATTGCTGCTTTTACTTATATGTTAAACGCTTCAAGAAATTATACTTTAGATGCCATAGATGATGGGGTAAAACCAGGAGTTATAAACTCTATTATGAAATACCACGCAACGGAAAAGTTTAGAGAAGTTATCAACGATGCGATGGATGTTTTAGGAGGAAGTGCAATAATAAGAGGGGAAAACAACCTTTTAGCTCACGCTTATTTTGCTTTACCTATCTCAATTACTGTTGAGGGTGCAAATATCTTGACTAGAAATTTAATGCAATTTGGACAAGGACTTATCAAATCTCATCCATATATTTATAGTCAAATTATCTCTTTACACAACAAAAATCCAAGAACTTTTGATAGGGCATTTTTTGCACATATTGGTTTGGTTTTTAATGCTTTTTGTAAAAGTTTGATTTATTGTCCAACAAGAGGAACTTTGATTAGAACAAAAGGTGAATTCAAAAGATATAAACAAAAACTAACTTGGGTTAGTGCTAATTTTACATTTTTAACAAATATTGCTTTAGTAATTTTAGGTCCATCTTTGAAAAAAAGAGAGAATATAAGTGCTAGATATGGAGATATTTTATCTTATTGTTATTTGATAACTGCAACTTTAAGAGAGTTTGAAAACAATCCAAAAGAGTGGCATAGGGATTTGGTAACTTATATTTGTGATTACTCTTTTGCTCAGATTCAAAATGCAAAAGAGGAGATTTTAGCAAATATAGGTTATTTAGGGTTTTTAACTCCATTTGCAAAACTTACTTCATTTGGTTCTAAACCAAAAGATAAACTAAACAACAAAATAGTAAAAATGCTTTCAAATCAAGATAACCTAAAAGAGCTTACATCTTCTCTGTTTTTGTCTATAAATCCAATGGATAGATTAACAATGCTTCAAGAGGCTGTTAGATTAAATCATCAATACAAAGACTCTTTTGATAAATTAAAAATTGCTATAAAAGATGGCTTAGTAAAAAAAGGCTCAATGGAAGATATGCTAAGAGAACTTTTTGAGAAGGGAGTATTTACACTTGATGAAATAGACAATATGAAAAAAGCACACTATTTAAAACAAGAGGTAATCAAAGTAGACTCTTTTGATGCTCAAGAATATAGGAATTTAAGATAATGTTAAATGATTTGCTAATAAACACAAATGGATATGTTTTAAATCTTCTAAAAAAGATTTTCAACGCTGATATTGAGATTATTGGAAGTGAAAATATTCCTTTAGAAAATCCAAAGATGTTTGTGGCAAATCATTTTACAAGAATAGAAGCTATGCTTGTGCCTTATAGTTTGTATAACATAACAAATAAAAAGGTAGGAGTTATAGCTGATGATTCACTATTTAAAACAATATTTGGAGATTTTTTAAGAAATTTGGGAGCTATGAAAAAAAGTGAACCAAATAGAAATGAGCATATTATTGGTGATTTAATAACTTCTTGTAAAGATTGGATGATTTTTCCAGAAGGAATGATGATAAAAGCCAAAGATATTTCAAGAATTGATAAAAATTTTTGTGTAAAAATAGATGGAGCTTGTCAAAGGGTTCACACAGGAGCTGGTGTTTTTTCTTTGATTTCACAACTTTTTAGACAAGAGTATTTAGATAATAAAATAGAAAATTTTAACTCTTTTAGTGAAAAATATTTTATAGAAGATTGCAAACAAATAAGCACTAAAGAGACTATGATAGTACCTATAAATATAAGCTATACAAAACTTAGAAATGAAAAAAACTTTCTAATTGATATGGCTGAAAGTTTTATGGATGATATAGATGAGAACTTCAAAGAAGAGCTAAATATTGAGAGTAATATTGTACTAAACTCAAAAATAGTTATTAGAATCCTAAAACCAATAAGCACTGTTGATATTATCAAAACTATTTATACAAAAAATCTATCGACTTTTGAAATAGTAAATAA
>JBBITK010000074.1:8650-10607 GCA_037440805.1 Arcobacter sp.
CACTCACAATTTTATGAACAAAATCTATGAATCTTTGACTATCAATTTTGACCATATTTTTGTTTTAATTCTTTTTTTATACCCAAAAAAACAAATAGAAATCAACTATTTCAAAAGGCTTATATATCTAACTATTCAAGCTTTAAAAAATGAAAATCTATTTTTAGATGATGAGTTACTAAATGATGATTTGATATATCTAATCTCCTATGAAAAATATGCAAGATATGAAGATATTTTACACTTAGCAATAAAAGATAAGATAGTTAAAAAAGATGAAAAATTCTTGGAAATAAACAAAGAAAATCTACTAAACAGCTACACACACCACACCATTAGAATCAATAATATTTTAAGAGTTATTCTAAATGAAATTCAAATAAATGAAAAAATTGTTGAAATTACAAATAATTTAGTATTAGAAAAAGAAAAAATAAACAACCAAAATCTTCTTAATTTCCTAAAACAACAAGAAGATAATGAGTACGAAAACAGCTACAAAAGATTTAAAGATAAAAAAGAAATAAAATCAAAAGATATAGGCAAAGCCAAATATTTTGAAAATAAAAATGAAATTTGTGTTTTGACAATTCATGGTTTTTGTTCAAGTCCAAAGGAGATGGAAGAGTTATCTTTATATTTGTTTGAAAATGGTTTTGATGTGATTTCTCCAAGATTAGCAGGTCATGGAATAGTTGCTGAAGAGTTGAAAAACAAACTTTGGCAAGATTGGTATAAGTCAGTTTGTAGAAGTATAGTAATAGCAACATTATCTTATAAAAAAATCTTTTTGGTTGGTTTTTCCACAGGTGGACTTTTGACGCTTCTTAGTACAAAAAAATGTTATGAAGAGTTTATGGGTGCTGTTTGCATAAATGCAGCTTTAAATCTAAATGATTTAAGAATCCATACCCTACTTCCAGCTGTCTCTTTTTGGAATGATTTTGTAGAGCTATTCAATCAAAAAGAGTATTCAAAGGAGTATGTGGAAAATATGCCAGAAAATCCTGAAACAAACTACTCAAAACACTATATCTCTTCAGTTGAACAACTAAGTTTACTTATGAAAAAAATCAAAAATATCTTGCACAAAGTTAAAAAACCACTTTTGATTATTCAAAGCAAAAACGACCCAATAGTAAGCCCTAGTTCTGCCTATGAAATATTTGAAAATATAAAATCAGAAAAAAAAGATTTAAAAATCATAGATTCATCAAAGCATGTAATTATAAAAGGGGGAAATCGCCAAGTTTGTTTTGAGTATATAAATGAGTTTATAAATGAGATATTAGAAAACTCCTAATCCCCATTTACCAAATCTAGCACTATTTTAAACTCTGCACCAACATAAGTTTTATTTTCGTATTCATACTCTTTATTTTGAACACTTATCTCACCAACTAGATGTTTATTTACTATCTCTTCCACCATATAAAGCCCTATTCCAGTACCTTGGCTTTTATGTTTAGTTGTAAAATATGGTTCAAAAATTCTATTCATATATGCAGGTGGGATTCCTCCTGCGTTATCTTTTATAATTATTACAACTTTGCTATCTTTATTTATAAATGCATCTATAAAAATAACTCTTAATTCCCCCGAAGGTTTTTTAATAAGTTCATCTCTTGCATTGTTTAAAATATTCATCAAAGCTTGAACAAGTTCATTTTCAAAATTATAAAGCTCTATTTTCTCAATATTTTTGACTATTTTTATATCTTTAGCATTAAATTGTGCAGAAGTTAAATCCAAAGCTGTATCAAAAGTATTTCTTAATTTGAATCTAATTTTTATCTTTTCTGGACTAAAAAAGTTTCTAAAGTCATCTATAGTTTTTGATAAATGCTGTGCAGAAGAGTTGATTTTTGAAGAAGTATCATAAAAAAACTCATCGGTCAAAATATCCATCTGTTTTTGCAAAACCATACCACTAATAGCAGTTGTAATAGCCGACAAA
>JBBITK010000075.1:0-10239 GCA_037440805.1 Arcobacter sp.
ACTGCATCAGCTCCCGTTTCATTTGCAATATCAATAAGTTTTTTAGCAATAAGTGGTCTAGCGATACTTGTTCCTAATAAATATTCACCTTCATAAATTGCATTTGCTCTAAACATTGGGAATACATAATCTTTAACAAACTCTTCTTTAATATCTAAAATGTAAACATTTTCTGGTTTGATTCCACAAGCTATTGCTTTAGTTCTAGCAGGTTCTACTTCTTCACCTTGTCCTAAATCAGCTGTAAAAGTAATAACTTCAGCCTTATACTCATCTTGAAGCCATTTTAAAATAATAGAAGTATCAAGACCTCCACTATATGCTAATACAACCTTTTTAACATCTTTTTTACTCATAAATTTTGTCCTATAATTGGGTATTTTAAGGGTTATATTTTAACTAAGATTAGCTATAATCTTCTTTATGAGAATAGATAAATTTTTAAATGCAGTAAATATAACCAAAAGAAGAGCCGTTGCTGAAGATATGCTTGGACACAATGTTGTTTTATTAAATGGTGTTAGTGTCAAAAAAGCAAAAGAGGTAAAAATAGGCGATATTATAGAGATACAATATCTTGAAAAAGTTGATAAATTTAAGGTCTTACAAATTCCAACTACAAAATCAACTCCAAAATCAAAAATAGATGAATATGTTCAAAGGATTAACTAATGTTTAATGCAGCAAAATTAAAATTTGATGATATTTTTGAAAATAGACTTCCAGAAGATGAAGTTAGAGAATATCTAGTTGAATTATATGAAAGGGGAGAAACGGCTGCTGAAATAGCTGGAGCAGCAAGTGCTATGAGAGAACATCTTATTCCTCTTCCTGTTCATTATGATTTAAAAGAAAAGCTAATTGATAACTGTGGTACGGGAGGTGATAAAAGTTATAGTTTTAATATTTCTAGTACAGTTTCTATTTTATTAGCTTCTTGTGGATGTTATGTTGCAAAACATGGAAATAGAAGTATTACAAGTAAATCTGGAAGTGCTGATATGCTTGAAGCTTTGGGAATAAATCTAAATTTATCTTTAGAAAATAGTGCAAAAATGCTTGAAGATGTTGGATTTACATTTATGTTTGCACAAAATCATCATCCTTGTATGAAATATATAATGCCTATTAGAAAATCAATTCCACACAGAACAATTTTTAATATTCTAGGACCATTATCAAATCCAGCAACAGTTTCAAAGCAATTAATTGGTGTTTTTGATAAAAGCTATATAAATAAACTAGCTTACGCTATGGATATGCTTGATACAAAAAGGTCAATAATAGTCTCTTCAAATGATGGAATGGATGAAATTTCAATATCTGATATTACTTATGCAACATCACTGTTTAATGGAAGAATTACAGATTTTGAGATAAATCCAGAGCATTATGGAATGTCTATGGGAGATAAGAATGAGATTTTGGGTGGAGATGCAATCTTTAATGCAAAATTAACAAGTGATTTGTTATCAAAAAAACTTATTGGTTCTAAATTAAATATTGTTTTATTAAATGCTGCAGCCGCACTTATTGTGGATGAAAAAGCAAGGGACTTCCAAGAGGGTATTGAAATAGCAAGGGGTGCTATTATGTCTGGAAAAGCAAAAGAGAAGTTAGAACAAATCATAAAAGTTTCAAATCAATTAAATTAGGCTTTTGATTTGAAAATAGAGTTTGATTTATCAATAGAAGATTTAAATACTTTAATAACACAATTAGATGTTATTCTAAAAGAAAAAATTGATTGTGTAGTTATACTAAGAGGGGATTTGGCAAGTGGAAAAACCACTTTGGTAAAATCCTATGTAAAATATTTGGGTTTAGATGATGTTGTCACATCTCCTACTTTTTCCCTACAAGCAATATATTCAGATAAAGTTTTTCATTATGATGTTTATAATAAAACCTTAGAAAATTTTATCTCTTTGGGAATGCTTGAAGAGTTTGAAAAAAGTGGAATTCATTTTGTGGAATGGGGAGATGAAAAGCTTCAAAAACTTCTAGTTGATTATGGTTTTGAAGTTATTTTAATAGAGATAGAAAAAAAAGAGAATAGAAGGTTGTATAAAATAAATGCATAAATTAGAGATTAAAGATATTACAAAAAGCATAAAAAAGACTCAAATTTTACATGGAATATCTCTTGAGGTTAAATCAGGAGAGATTGTGGGATTATTAGGACCAAATGGTGCAGGTAAAACTACTACATTTTATACTGTTTGTGGATTAGTGAAACCAACAAGTGGCGAAGTCTATTTTGATGATATGGATATTACATCTCTACCTTTACACAAAAGAGCTATAAAAGGTATTGGTTATTTACCCCAAGAGTCTTCTATTTTTAAAGATTTATCGGTTGAGGATAATTTGATGTTAGCTGCACAAATTATTACAAAAGATAAAAGTGAACAAAGAAAAAGAGTTGAAGAGTTATTGGAAATTTTTAATATAGAGCCAATAAGACAAAGAAAAGGTATATCTTTATCGGGTGGAGAGAGAAGAAGAACAGAGATAGCAAGAGCTTTGGTTTCAAAGCCTAAATTTTTGCTTTTAGATGAACCTTTTGCAGGAGTTGATCCAATCGCAGTTAAAGATATACAAGGAATAATTGCACAATTAACTAAAATTGATATTGGAGTATTAATAACTGACCATAACGTAAGAGAAACTTTACAAATTTGTGATAGGGCGTATGTTATGAAAGCTGGAGCATTATTGGCAAGTGGAAATAGTGAAGATATTAAAAATGACCCAAGAGTTAGGGAACACTATTTGGGTGAAGATTTTAGTTTTTAATTTTATTTTGTAGGTTGGCTTTTGAAATTTAGAAATTATTACTTATTTGCGATTATTTTTTATCTTGTTTGTGTAAGTATAAGTATAGTTTACAATTATCTAGAATCAAATAAAGAGGTTTTAGAATATTCAAATAAAAGACTTTTTCAAAGTGTCCAATCAGTAAATGTTCTTTTACCTAAAAATTTCCATCATAAAAATATGCTAGAAGAAAAAATAAATCCTATAACAGATATGGAAAATATCAAAAAGCTAACTCAACAAGCTGAAATTTTGGGTATGAAATATATTTATACAATGATAAAAAAGGGAGATAAAATATATTTTACCTCTTCTAGTGCTACTCAAAACCAAATAAATACAAATATTGATTTAACAAAATTTGGCGATTATTATGAAGATGTTTCTCCAACTGTCTTTGAAGTTTTTAAAACAAAAAAACCAGCTTTTGATGAATATGAAGATAAATGGGGACAGTTTCATACTCTATATTTTCCAATAATTAGTGAAGATGGTACTTTGTATGTTGTGGGTGCTGATATAGATGTTGTTAGATTGGATGAACAATTTAAAGAAGTGTTGTTGATAGCTTTGAAAGATATGTCTTTTTATATTTTTATTTTACTTCCTTTCTTTTTGGTTTATAGGGCAAATAAACAATATATTCAAAAAGAGCTAGAAAAAAATCTTGAAATAAGAACAAGTGAGTTAAAAATCAAACAAAAACAGCTTCTACAACAATCCAAAATGGCTGCTATGGGAGAGATGATTTCAAATATTGCCCATCAATGGAGACAACCTTTAATGGTTGTTAGTACAAGTGCAACTATCGTAAAACTTCAAGATGAAATGGATATTTTAACTAGAGAAAATTTGAATATTCAAATGGATGATATTTTAAGAAATACTGAATATTTATCTAAAACCATAGATAATTTTAGAAACTTTTTTATGCCAAATAGAGAAAAAGAGCTTGTAAACTCACTTGAAATATTTGATACTGTAAAGACTATTTTTGGTAATTCTATGGAAGTTTCTAATATTGAAATTATAGAAAACATACAAAATTTTGATTTATTAACTTATGCAAATGAACTTAGCCAAGTAATTATAAATATAATCAAAAACTCAAAAGATGCTATTGTGAAAGATGGATTTATTTTTGTAGATTGTTTTGTTGATGATAAAATTTATATTAAAATCAAAGATAGCGGTGGTGGAATACCATTTGAGATAATAGATAAAATATATGAGCCATATTTTACAACAAAAGATAAATCTGTGGGTACAGGAATAGGGCTTAATATGTCTTATCATATTGTAACAGAGCATTTAAAAGGTGAGATTTTTGTTGAGAATTTGGAATACAAATATAATGATAAAAAGTTATACGGAGTAGAGTTTACAATTACTTTGCCAAAGAGTTTAATAGCATAAAAAATTTTATGCTATTTTTTAAAATCAATATTTCCTAAAAGTTCTGAACTAAGAAGTGAAGCTTCCAAATTTGAAAAATTGAAATAATCTCCACAAATACCAAGCTGTAATTCTTTATCATAAAAGTAGGGCATATCTAAAGAGTTTTTTGCAAAGGCATATTTCCAAAGATGAGGAATCACATTAAACTCTTTTATTTCCTCTCTAACATCTTCTTCAAAAGTTTTTAAAAATATCTCTAATATATCCTCTTTTTTTAATTCATTGTATCTATTTGCAAAAGCTTTTGAGCTATGAATTACATAAGATTTAAAATCTTTATAACCATATTTTTTGGAGTTATTAACAATTTCTTCAACATTTTGATTTCCCCAACAACCATCTTCATTTAATACCTTATCATTTGAGTATAAAATCAAAGAAAAAACAGAGTTATATTCAATATTTTGTAAATCTTTATCAAATATTTCAGGTAGATTTATTTGCATTTGCAAAATTTGAGGAGCAGGAATTGTTATAAAAAGTAAATCAAAATCACCAAAAGTTTCACCATTTTCATCTTGTAAAATCCATCTTTTTGTCTCATTTGAACACTTAACTATTTTTGTATTTGTTACTAAATCATCTTCATTTATCAAAAATTTACAAATATTATTCATTCCATTTTTAGGTAAAAATTCATCATATTTACTTTTTAAAATATCATTTTTTACCAAATCTATACAAAAAGATTTTAAATCATCTGTAATTGGAATAATATGAGAAGTTCCATGGTCTATTAGTCTATCTTCAACATATTTAGTGCTAATTCTTCCACCAACTCCACGGGATTTTTCAAAAATAGTTATATCATCAAATCTCTCTTTTAGATTATTGTATAAGTTACAACCACTAAATCCAGCTCCAATAATTGCTATTTTCATCTTAAACCTTTTATTTATAAATTAATTTAATTACACCCAAACCAAAGAGTATCAAAGCTATCTCTTTTAAATTTTTATCATATAACAATAAAAAAATAGATGTAAAAAGAAGAGTGAATGATAAAATAATTGGTTTTATAAACTCTTTAAGCTCTTTTTTCAAAAAATCCATTTGGTTTTTTGATATTTTGATTTCTAACTCTCCAGCATTTGTCTTTTTTATCAAAGATTTTAAATCTTTTAGTGTTGATGGAATAGATTTTAACTCATTTAAAATCAATTTTGGTAGGTTATCATCTAAGTTTAGGGCTTTTGGCATATTTTGTTGGAGTATTGGTAAAATATCCTTTACACCGTTAAAATTTTCAATATAAGTAGTACCTAAACCCTCTATTATGGCACTAACTCTTAAAATATAAATTGCATCACTTGGTAGTTTAAAAGGCAAATTTTTAGTAGTTTCCAAAACTTCAAAAGCTAGTTTTTGCATAGATTCACTATTTAAATTATCATTTGAAAATATCTCAAACATCTTTTGAGTAAATAAAGCCAAATCTTCAATGGGAGCATCATAGGTGATAATTCCCAATTTCTTTGTGGCATTTATGTATAACTCATAATCTTGTGTGTTTGCACCTTGAATAAGCTCTATTATAGCTATTCTTGTGTTGTTGCCTATCTTTTTTACCATTCCAAAATCAAGTAGTATTAACTCTCCTTTTTTATTTACAAGTAGATTTCCAGGATGTGGGTCTGCGTGGAAATATCCATTTATCAACATTTGAGTTGTATAAAAATCCACAAGTTTTGAAATGATATTGTTGAAGTCTATGTTTTGTTTGAGAAGATTTTCTTTATCATCAAATCTAAATCCCTCTTCAAAACTCATAACTAAAGCATCATCACTACAATAATTTTCATAAGCTAAAGGAAATTTTATCCCACAATCTTTGTATTTTGATGAAAACTCTTTGAGGTTTGATAACTCATGATTAAGACTTACTTCTTGAAGAATCATAGAGGAAAATTGGTCAATCACAGCCTCTATGGAGTTTTTTGTGTAATATGAAAATAGGGGTTTAAATATAGCATTAAAAAGGCTGATAATTTTTATATCTGCTTCTACTTGTTTTTTTATTCCTTTTCTTCTTAGTTTCACAGCAACTTTTGTATCATCTTCTAAAAATGCTATGTGAACTTGACCAATAGAAGCTGAAGCCATAGGAGTTTCATCAAAATATTTAAAACAATTTTCTTTGAAACTTCTGTTGAAAATCTCTTTAAAATCCTTTTCTTTCATAGGTGGAAGTTGGTCATGTAAGGTTTTAAGTTTTTCCAAATAATCACTTGAAAAAAAATCAGCCCTTGTTGCTAAAACTTGAGCCAATTTGATAAAACTAGCTCCCAAATTTATGGTAGTAGCTTTTAGTTTTTGTGGAGTTAGAGGTTTTATAAACAAAAAACTCTCTCTTTTTTTTATAACCAAATAAATAGTTAGTAAAAACCTAAAAACTCCATATATCCTAAAAATAGAGTAGAATTTGAGATTTGAGAATAGATTTTTTATTTTAAATCCTCTTTCAATTTTTGAATATCTTCTTTTGTTGCAACTCCCAATTCATCTAAAAATTCTTTTAAAGTATTTTTTAATTCTGTTTTGAATTTTTCATCGCTCTCTTTACCTTTTTGCTCCAATGATTCTAAAAAGCTTTTTATATCTTTTGTATCAATTTTGCCTTTTTCTTCTAGTTTTTTTAACTCATCTTCGATTTTTTCTTTCAAAATCAAAGCTCCACCAAGTCCTGTAAAAATAAGCTCTTTTAACATCTTGTATCCTTTTAGATTTTATAGGATAAATATATAACCAAAAGAAGTTTTTTCGTAGTTGTTTTTTGTCTTTTTGTGGATTTTATAGTTTTTTCAAAATATCGTTATAATCAATACTAATTTTACTAAATGCAAAAATCTTTTTCCCCAAGTCCTTCAAACTAGCCCCGATATGATAAACTTCTTTTGTATCCAATATCAAAAATCTGTCGTGAAAATCTTTTGTGATTTTTACTTCCAAGTTATTATATTGTTGATTATATTTATTTATATCAAGTTGAAGTTGTTTTGAAATAGTTGAAGTGTAAATCTCTATTTTTATATTTTGTTTTTTTGAAAAAAGTGTCAAAATGGATTCATCAATATAATTATCAATTAAGATTATTGATTCTTTAGCATTTTTTATTAGTTCTGAAATAAAAACATAAGCATCAAAAATCTGTCCATTATAAAATATTCCATTTGTTGGATGATTTTGTTTATTTTCTAGGGCATCAAAAATCTTATCAAACTTTTCATCTGATTTTATTTCATAAGTTAATTGTCTTTTTTCTAATTCTTTTAGTTGATGTATATAAAAATCATTGCTATTTATAAGTTTTCTCATATTTGCAAAAGTTCTTATTATCATCACAGTTATATCAGTTGCAACTTTACTTTTTAGTATAGTTGCTAACATATAAATTCCTTGTTCTGTGAATAGTTTAGTGTTATATTTACTATGCATTCCTCTACTATTCTTTAAGGTCAAAAATTTTGACCTTAAAGAATTTTCTTCTTCATTTGTTGCTTCAAAGTAAAAATCATCAGGAAATTTATTTGGATTATTTCTAACAGCTTGATTGATATGTTTCGTTTCAACTTCATAAAGTTGAGCTAAATCACTATCTAACATCACTTGAAAACCACGAATATTATAAATTTTATTTTGAATATTTATATTATCTATGATTAAACTATTTTTATTTGTTTCTTTCATTATGATTTCCTTTTTTGAAAATCATAACAAAAAAATTTATTTATTTTGAAAAATATTGCAATTTGTTAATTTATTAAGATTTATTATTTAGTATTTTTCAGTTGTTAAGTAATACTTGACAACTCGATTATTTTCTCGTATCTTTTCTAACTGCTGTTAAAAATTGATAATACAAATAACCTAAAGATACTTTGTTTAAAGTCATTGCCATATATGAACAATTAAAATCTTCTATTTTTGATAAGATATTTATATATTTAAAAATATTATCAACTGTTATAGAATCTAAACTCCACGATGTTATTAAACTTACCACAAATATCCAAAACAAAGCTAAAAACCAATTACTAGAGTGATTTGAACTAAGTTTATGGACAAGTAAAACTATTCCATCAGGCAATAATTTGAAAAATGAATTACAATTAAACATATTTTTCCAAATATTATTTCTATGTTGTTCCATTTCTAAAGCATGATATTTATTTGCTTCTATTTTATTGTTTAGTTTTTCAAATTGATTTTTGATTATTCTATATGTTTCTTGTGAAGTTGTGGTTTTGTCTAAAATTTCCATGCCATAAAAGTTTATTTCTTTTTGAATATTTGTATATTCTAAATCTAAACCCTTGTGTAATTTTGCACTTTTAAAATGATTATGTCCTTCAAATGTAACATATTTATAAATTAATTTTTCAAAAAATTCTGTATCTCCAAATAGTGCTAAACTCTTAAAATTTATTGATTTAAAATAAATTTCATCTGTATCTATACCTTTAATAAATTTTGATTTATAAAAATCTGCATTTTTTTCAAAATCAACATTTTTTATTTCAATTTCATCTACTTTACAATTATGTAATTTAAAATTGTTTTTAAATTCTGTATCTTTTATAATTAACTTTTCAATTTTTACTTCACTATTATTGTCATCATCTTGTTTATTTATATAAAATTTTCCATGAAATTCACAAGAATCAATGGTTAAATTTTTAATTGATTTAATATTTTTAAGAATAAATCCATTTTTTACTTCTTCATTATTTCTTATTATATTTTTTAAAATTATATCTGTGAAACTACAATTATCAAATCTTATAGCTCTATTAAAAAGACTATTTAATTTTAATTCACCTAAAAAAGAACAATTTTTGAAATATAAATCATGGTTATCAGAAATTCCTATATCACTAATATTTTTGTTATATTCAATAATTTTACCTAGATATGTAATTTCATTATTGTCTATTGTTATATCAGAAAATTTAATATTTTTGAAAGTAATAATATTAGTCACTTCTAAACTATTTCCATTTGAAAACAATTTATTTTCTTGAATTATTAAATCTTCAAATTTTATCATTTAAATACTTTTTATAAAACTTCATTGTTATCCTTTCACATTCAAAATTATTGGAAATAAATTGTCATTATCTTTTTTACTTTCTTCTATATGAATAGCTAATGAAAGATAAATTATAGCTTCACGAACTAATCTCGCTAAATAAATAGTTTTTTCTTCTAGTTCAAACAATGAAATATTTTTGATTGCTTTATCTTTTATTTCATTGTTGTTTTGTATATCAAGAATTTTAATATCAATAAATTTATGTTCTAAATGATTTCTTATATCATTGATTTTTCTAGCTTCTGGTTCTATAACCTCTATAAATAATTTCTCATCTTCATTTTCATTATTAAAAAATAAATCTTTAGAAATAAAATATAATCCTCTTAAAGCTAAATTTTCAAAATCATTAAATTGTGTATTGAATTTTTTATTATTCTTCATTTTCCAAATAGTATGAAAATAAATTTTATTCTCTTTAAAATCTAAATCAAAATATTCATATAAAAAATAAGCTATTTTGTCAAAAATAGAATAAAATCCTCTAAAGGCTAATTTTATTTTTTCTGTATTTATGTCATTTAAATTTAGTTTTAAATCATCTATAATAACAGTATCTTTATCATAAAATTCTTCTGTTTTATGATTTATTCCTTCATATAAAAGATGACGGCAAGTTATAAATTCTTGTTTTATTTGATTGAAATAAGATATATATTTAGGAATTCCAGATTGAATTGTAAATAAATTAGGTAAATTTAGGGGGTCATTGGAAGCTATTTTTTTAAACCCAATATCATTTATTGGATTTAAAAATAAAGTATTATAAAGTGTCCATGAACGAAATTGTTGTTCTTCTTTTAATTTTCCTAAAGAAAAACTCTCCAATTCTAATGTTGAATTTAAAATTTCTTGTGAATAATAAATTT
>JBBITK010000075.1:10266-10486 GCA_037440805.1 Arcobacter sp.
AAAAATCTATTTGACTATATTCTTTGAGAAATGGAACAGCTTTTATTAAATCATCATAGGCTAATTTAATAAAAATATTCTGATGATATTCATTATAATATAATTGCCCATAAGTTTTAAAACAAATCCCTCTATTAGCCAATGCCATAGGAAAATTAGGATTTATTTCTAAGGCTTGATTATATAGTTTAATTGCATATATTGTTCTACCTGCATGGCT
>JBBITK010000076.1:0-10464 GCA_037440805.1 Arcobacter sp.
GGGAATGGCAAGGAGAGTTTGTCTAATTAGAACTTTTATAAATGAACCAAAGATAGTTTTACTTGATGAGCCATTTATCTCTTTGGATTTTCCAACAGCTTTGATGTTGAAAAAACACTTCTTAACACTTTGCAAAGAGTTTGGTAGCTGTGTTATTTTGGTAACTCACGATTTAAGTGAAGCCATACATCTATCTCATAAAATCATATTTTTAGGTAAAAATCCAGCCAAAATTATCTATGAATATGTAAATGCTAACAATCAAGAGTTTAATATGGAAAAAATCGATTCCATAAAAAACGAAATTTTAAAAAACTACCCAAATATTTTAGAAGGAATAATATGAAAAAATTAACAACACTTATATTTTTGGCACTCTCTTTGTTTGCTCAAGATGACAAAATCCAAATATTCAAGCCAATAACAAGCTCTTGCCCACAATCTTGGCTTGATGATGTAAAAAAAGATGTAAATAGTAAAGTTGAAGAGGTTACTTTGGTAGATGTGAAGGGTTTGAAAAATGATATTGGTATTCCTACTCAAATTCGTTCTTGTAACACTTCTATATATAAAGATTATGTTTTTGAGGGAAATGTTCCTTCAAATGCCATAAATGACTTTTTCAAAAATCCACCAAAAAATGCCATAGGTTTGGCTCTTCCAGCCTATGAAAATGATAAAAAAGTAAAAACAGTTTTTATAATGTTTGAAGATAAAAGCTACAAAAAGTTTGGTGAGTATAAATAAAAGTATTCCAAAAGCGTGGCACGGATGATTTTTTAAAAACAGAGTGCCACAATCAACTTTCCTTTTCTATTTGTCTATCAAAAACCCAATATTTTATAAAATCCCCATAGATACTATGTTAGATAAAAATAACAATTCCAAACGCTATATTTAAGCTATACAAACGCTATAAATAGGCTATTTTTGGGCTATACTGAGGCTATAACTAACATATATAATAACGGATACGAAATTTATTAAAACGATAAATTTGAGTAAAAATCATAAAAAGGATTAGTTATGAAAAAGTTAGGATTAGTAGGAATTGTTACTTCGATGGCTGTTAGCTCTTTGTTGGCTGGAAATATTGAGTTAGCTTCAGATTTAAAAGTTTCTGGAGATGCTGAAGTTAGAGGAATATCAGTAAAAGGTGATACAGATACTGCAAAAAAAGATAAACAAGTATTTGATTCAGAAGTTAATCTAAATTTAGATTTCAAAACAGTTGAGGGAATAGCAGTTCATACAGCTATAAAACTTCAAAATGATGCTTGGGGAGACAACTCAAATGATACTTTTGAATGGGAAGAGGCTTATGTAAATGTACCATTTAATAAAGATAAATTTTTGTTAGCTGGAAGAATCAACGATACTTATGGAACACCATTTTATAGCTCAAATGGAGATAAAATCGATTTAGCATTTTTAGGTTATACACCTACTGAAAATACTCTTCTTTATGTTTTTGACTTCAAAGCAGTTGAAGGTAAAAATGATGTAAATAACAACACAACTTTAGGTTTAAGTGGTACAGGAGAGGGTGATTTTGATGCTTATAGTATTGGTGGTCAAATAACTCTTGATAAAATGGTAGTTGGTGGAAGATATGTTTATTTAGAAAACAATACAGAAACTTCTGCAAATTCTGGAATTTATAATAACGCTACAAGTCATATGTACAATGCCTTTACAATGGGAAGCTTAGAAGGTTTTGATATTCAAGCTCAAGTTGAAAAAAGAACAGGGGATAGAAGTAACTCTTCTTTAGGTAAAAGTGATGAAAAAATGTTTGGAGCTTATTTGAAAGTTTCAAGACAAATTAGTGATTTCAATGTGGGTATCTCTGCATTACAAACAAAAGATGGATATGTAGCTGGTGCTAATTTACCTGTTTCTTATCTTGCAAATGATGATTTAGGTACAGCTTCACTTGATAGAATAGGAAGTTATGGTGATACAACTTTGGTTGCTTTAAACTTGGCGTATAACTTAACTGATGATTTAACTTTGGAATCAAATGTAGCTAAACACTCTATTGATAAATCAACATTCCAAGGACTGAACAAAGATTTAGACATCACAGAATATGATGCTGGTTTAGCTTATGAATTAAATAAAAGTGCAACTCTTAGTTTAAGATATGCAAATGGTAACTTTGATGAGAAAAGTTTGAAAGATATGGATACTGTTGTTGGAGCAGTTAGTATCAACTTCTAATCTACAAAACAAGATGTTTTAAAGCATTCCCAATTTCTCCCTTGGGAATGCAAAATGATTTAAAATATTTGTTCTTCTAAAATTTCGAAATCTTTATCATTCCCAATTTCTCCCTTGGGAATGATTTTTCCTCTTTTTAATTCCCTTAACTATCTACAATTTTCTATAAATTATTATATTAATTAACTGAATTATTTTGTGTCTATTTTTCGGAGTCATTCCAAAATGGTTTTAGTCCACAAGATACTATTAAGTTAATTCAAAATTATGAATTAGCATATCAAGGCAGTGGAATTGAACTTTTTTATTTGAAATTGTCACAGCAAGTTTACAAAAAAGAGTTTGATGAACCTCTAACTGGTTTGACAAAAAAAGTTAGAAATTTTGAAGATATGAAAAAAGAGTTGATTTCCAAAATTAATCCAAAATTTTGATAATCAAACTCTTTAAAACTTCAATAAAATATGTTAATTTTTACCTTTTATTTCCCACAACTCATCTCAAATGGTGCAACACCCAAAGTATCCAAATCTGTAATTGGATGTAAAAATTCAGGTTGAGGAGAAGCAGAAATCAATCCCCTTGGTTGTACTAAAAACACAGGCATTCTTAACTGACCATTATAATCCCTAAATGTTAGTTTTCTTCCTACATAAGCAGAAACATCAAATTTATTAGAGTAGATAAAATCCAAGTTTGTTTTCAAATCTTTTGTATTTGTATGGGCTATTGAAGTTATTATTGTTCGTATAGCTACCCAATTTGAAAAATCCTCTGATTGCATCCATCTTGAAGCAAATTTTTCAAATCTTCTTTGCATTTGAGAAGCACCCCAATCTTCAATAACTTTATGCCAACTAACAGGAGTTAATCCTTGTGTTCCAGCAACAGGTCGTGGAAGCCAAGTGTTAAAATATACAGATTCCCCAAAATCTCCAAAATAATCAGCAACCAAAACCACATCATAATCTTCCCCATCAGCTTGGGTAAAAGATGGTAGTTCATCTCCTGCTTTTCTTCTAATATCGCTATTGTTTTCCCAAATTTTCTCTGCTACTACTTTTGCTCCAAATTTTTTGATAGATTTTTTCATCTCATCAGATATTTGAATATCTTTTGGATTTTTTCCACTTAAAAGCAAAATATTTTTGAAATTTCTTTTCACTAAAAATTGTGCTAAACCATCATAAAGCATATCAAAACTAGCTATTGTATGAACAAAGTTTTTTTGACAATAGTTTTTTCTAAGTTCACTACTTTTGCTACTTGCGTTTATGAGTAAAGCATCTTTTGATAGTGGATTTGCCAAAAGTTTTTTTGTAAGTTCATCTTCCACATTCAAAACCACATAGCTATTTTTATTTTTGATAAACTCCTCATAGGTTTTGATAAGTTCGTTTTCATCAAAAGATATTTTAGTGATAAGATTGAAGTGTTGATTTAGAAATTTTGCACTTTTATTACTGTCTATGATTGCAATTTTTGCACCTTGTATTCCCAAATCTTCTGGTTCTTCAATTACATTTGATAAAACGGGTGGTTTTTGGATTTTTTGTTGTAAATACAAAATATTTACATCTAAGATTTCAGCTTTTACAAAAGTGATAAATAAAATAAATAGTGTTAAAACTCTCATAGCTTTCTCCTGATTTATTAAGATTATAATTTATTATTAAGATTATATTGAAGATTTATAGCTTAAGTTTAGCAATAACTTTTCGCTAAATTTAGGCTATAAAGATGATATAAAATTTCAACATAATAAAACTAAGGATAAAAAAATGCAAAAAAAATTTTTAATTTCTACACTTTTGGCTTCGGCTCTTTTTGCTGATACTATTTATGTTTCAAATGAAAATGACAATACAATAAGTGTTATAGATTCAAATACAAATAAGGTAATAAATACCATAGAAGTTGGGAAAAGACCAAGGGGTATTTTATTAAGTAGTGATTATAGTAAATTGTTTATTTGTGCAAGTGATGATGATACTGTGCAAGTTATGGATACAAAAACAAATAAAATATTACATAATTTACCATCAGGTGAAGACCCAGAACAATTTGCCCTAACTCCTGATGGAAAAGAGCTTTATATTTCAAATGAAGATGATGCAATCGTTACGGTTGTGGATACAGTTAATAGAAGTGTATTAGCCCAAATTGAAGTTGGAGTTGAGCCTGAGGGAATGGCTGTAAGTCCAGATGGAAGTGTGGCTATAAATACCACTGAAACATCAAACTTTTTACATTGGATAGATACAAAAACCAAAACTATTACGCACAATACTTTGGTTGATCAAAGACCAAGACATATTGAGTTTTCAAAAGATGGAAGTATGGTTTGGGCTTCAAGTGAAATAGGTGGAACTGTGATGGTTGTGGATTCTAAAACAAAAAAATCTGTTGCAAAAATAGGGTTTAAAATACCTGGAATTTTTAAAGATTTAATCCAACCTGTGGGAATAAAACTAACAAGTGATGGTAAATATGCCTTTGTTGCACTAGGACCTGCTAATCATGTGGCAGTTGTAGATGCTAAAACATACAAAGTTATAAAATATCTTTTAGTTGGAAAAAGAGTTTGGCAACTCAATTTTGCACAAAACGAGAGTAAACTATATACAACAAATGGTGTTAGTGGAGATGTAAGTGTGATAGATGTGGAAAATCTAAGTGTTGAAAAAAGTATAAAAGTGGGTAGATACCCTTGGGGATTGGCTGTAATACCAAATAAATAATTAAGAGAAAATAGATGAACGAAGACCATAAATACATCCGTGTAATTGATACGAAAGAGCAAAAATTAGAAGAAGATATAAAATATTTATCAAATGATTTTAACACAAAATTAATTTTGGGGTTTATTTCACCCCATATTAATTTTGAGAATGTATCAAGAAAAATAAAAGCTCTTTTTTCAAGTAATGTAAAAGTGATATTAACAACAAGTGCAGGTGAGTTATGCACTTTTAATTTAGAACAAAAAAGAGAGTATCTTTATAATGACGCAAGTGGAGTTTGGGACAATATTGTATTGCAAGCTTTTAGTGATGAGATAATAGACCAAGTAGAAATCCTAACTATTCCACTACATAGTGAAAATATCACAACTCAAACAATAACTCATAAACAAAGAATTGAAAAAATAAAAAATGAAATTGATAGAAAACAAATTCCATTCAAAATAAACCATGAAAATTGTTATGCACTTACTTTTGTGGATGGTTTATCAGCAAGTGAGAGTTTTTTAACTGAAGCTATTTATGAAAGTGGAAAGTTACCTTGTTTGATTATTGGGGGAAGTGCTGGTGGAAAGTTTGATTTTAAAGAGACATTTTTATTTAACAACGAACAAACAGTAAGACACAACGCAGTAATTATTCTTACAAAATTAAAACCAAATATAAAATATGGAGTTTTTAAATCTCAAAGTTGTGAAAAAACAAATTTGAGTTTTTTGGTTGCCCAATCAAATATGTTAAATAGAAGTGTTCAAAGTGTTTTAAATTCAAAGGGAAATAGAATTATAAATTTTGTGGATGCTTTGTGCCATCATCTAAATTGTTCTTTATCTGATTTAAAAACTGTATTGGCTGATTATACTTTTGCCATTGAGGTTGATGGGGAACTTTATATTAGGTCTGTTTCAAACATAGATATAGAACACAAATCAATTTCATTTTTTTGTGATATTTCATTTGGGGATTTGTTGTATTTGGTAAAAAATAAAGAGTTTGTTTCCCAAACAAATATTGATTTCAAAAATTTCTCAGCTAGAAAAAGAACAAAACCAATAGGTGGAATTTTAAATGATTGTATTTTGAGAAGATTATTAAACTCTTCAAATTTAAATGCTTTAAAAACTTTTGAGAATATTCCGCTTGCTGGTTTTTCTACTTTTGGAGAACTTTTGGGTTTAAATATAAATCAAACTTTGACAGCTCTATTTTTTTATGAAATAGAAAATGAAAATGACTTTTATGATGAATATGTGGATAATTTTGTACATAAGTACGCAAAATTTGCTGCATACTTTAGTCAAAGAGAGATTCATAAATATCAACTTATAGCAAGGGTTAGAACAGCTGTAATAAATAGTTTAAAAGAGGCATTCCCTCTTATAAAAGATATGGTTGAAATTTTGAATTATGTATATGAAGATACAACTCAAACAAACATTCTAATCAAAGAAGTAACAAAAAAATTTGATGATTTCTCAAAAGATATTTTACACAATGTAGAAACAAACACAAAGTTTGTTAAAAATATGGATGAATTAACAAAAAATGCAACAGATACAAAACAAGTTTTATCTTCAATTTCAAGCATTGCAATACAAACAAATCTTTTAGCTTTAAATGCAGCTATTGAAGCTAGTAGGGCTGGGGAGTTTGGAAATGGATTTAAAGTTGTTGCAGATGAGGTAAAAAAACTAGCTGCAAAAACACAATCTAGTTTAAGTGATAGTAATAAATCAGTAGATGTTACTATTAAAAGTGTGAATTCTATTTCAAAAGATATCGCAACGGCGAGTGAAAAACTATCAGGAGTCTCTTTGGATATGGGAATTATAAATGAGAGAATTGAAAAAATATATGAAAATTCAAATCATAGTAATAGTTTCATTGAAAATAAAAAAACAAGTTTTGACCATTTGGTTTCTAGTATTGATACAATAGAAAAAATCCAAAAACAATTAGAAATTTTAGAAAACAACTTTTAATTATGAAAAATATAGCTTTAGAATTTAAAAATGTAAACTTTTCCTATGGTGCAAAAGAGGTATTAAAAGATGTCTCTTTTTCTATAAAAGAGGGAAGTTTTTTTGTACTTTTAGGACTTAATGGTGCGGGAAAGTCAACAGTATTCTCGTTAATAACAAGACTTTTAAAACTTGAAAATGGAAATATCAATATAAATGGTCACTCTATTCAAAATTATAATAAAGCATTGAGAGATATTGGAATTGTTTTTCAAGAACCAACTTTGGATTTGGATTTGACAATTAGACAAAATCTTTATTATTATGGTGCTTTAAAAGGTCTTAGTTTTGACCAAACAATAGAATCTGTAAAAGATGAAATCAAAAGATTGGAGCTTGAAAATTTACTTGATACTCCAACACGAAAACTAAATGGTGGACATAGAAGAAGGGTTGAAATACTTAGAACTTTGATAAATCAACCAAAATTACTACTTCTTGATGAAGCCACTGTTGGACTTGATTTGAAAAGTAGATTTGATATTTTGGAGTATGTGAAATCTTTGGTAAAAGAGAAAAATATTTCTGTTTTATGGATTACCCATTTGTTTGATGAGGTTGATGAAAATGATGATATTGCTATTATCAAAAATGGAGAGATTATTGATGGTGGAGTTGTAAAAGAGATAATAAACAAACACCAAAAAAATGATTTAGTGGAGACATTTAACTTTTTAGTAAGGTAGAAAATGAGAATTTATATAAACTGTATGAAGGGTATTGTTTACAAGGAGTTGATACGATTTGTAAAACAAAAGAGTAGATTTTTTTCGGCACTTGTAAGACCTCTTTTATGGCTTTTTATCTTCTCCGCTGGTTTTAAAACCGCACTTGGTTTGGCTATTATCCCCCCTTATGAAACCTATATAACCTATGAAACCTATATTGTTGCAGGTCTTGTTGGTATGGTTTTGCTTTTTAATGGTATGCAAAGCAGTTTAACTATGATATTTGACCGTGAAATGGGAAGTATGAAAATACTTTTATCCTCTTATATCAACAGAAATTATCTGCTTTTTTGCAAAATGTTTGCAACAGCTATTGTTTCAACTCTTCAAGCGATAACCTTTTTATTAATAGCTAAATTTTATGGAATAGAAATAGAATATATAAATATAGTTTTTACAATTCCTATTATTATGATTTGTTCAATAACTCTAAATGCTATTGCACTTTTTATCTCTTCAGTTATAAAACAGTTGGAAAACTTTGCAACTGTTATGAATTTTGTAATTTTTCCTATGTTTTTTTTAAGTTCAGCTCTTTATCCACTTTGGAAAATAAAAGATTCATCTTTGTTGCTTTTTAATATCTCATCTTTAAATCCATTTACATATATTGTTGAGGCTATTAGGTTTTCATTGTATGGAAAATTTGATGTTCAAACTGCCCTAATTGTGGCTATTTCTTTGATTATTTCACTTGTTTTTGCTTTTGTAGGATTTAGGTTTAAAAAACAAAATTAACTACAATAAAAGCAGATAAAAGATAAAATCTTTATATTTAATAAATTAACAAAGGTTAATATTTATGAAAAAAGCATCTTCAATAAAGGATATTTTTAATATCTTTGACCCTCAATCATATTTAAAACAAGATACTAAAGATTATTATATAGATATTTACAAAGATTTTACTGATGATTTACATGATAGACTAGAGTTATCAGACTCTGAAGAAACAATATTTGTAGCTGGTCAAAGTGGAAATGGTAAAAGTAGTGCTTTACAATTATTCTCTACAAACTATCCTGATTTAAATGATTTATATGACATTAAAATATTAAATGCAAGAAATGTTTTTGATAAGAAAGATATAGATGTTGCAGATGTTTTATTGATGATAGCTTTTACAATTATTGAAGAAGATGAAGATTTAAAAAAAGAATTTCTTGATGTTCTTGAAGATATGAGAAAGAAAAAATTAAGTGAACTTGAAGAGATAGAAGAAAAAACAAATAGTAATTCAACAAGTGAAAAGGGAGATTTGATTTCTGGATTTAAAATAAATCTTGGTTTACTAAAAATTGGGATGGATTTTAAAGACACTTTTAAAGTAGATAATCAAAATAAAAAGGTTATTAGAGAGTTAATAAAATTAAAGAAAAAAGATTTCATAGATAAAATAAATGAAATTATAAGAAAATACAAAAGAGATATTTTAAAAGAAGAGAAAAGATTACTTTTAATAATAGATGATATTGAAAAAATCAAAGATTCAGACCATATTTTTACAGATGAAATGAGTACAATTTTACAAATAGAGTGTTCTAAAATAATTACAATGCCAATTCATTTAAAAAGAAGTAGTACTTTCGCTGGTTATGATGCAAAAGAGATAAGCTTTAAATTAAAAACAAGAAATAATGAGTTTATTCCACAAAATATTGAAGAATTAGTAAATATAATCACAGCTAGACTTGAAAATAGTGATTTAATAGATAAAGATGCAAAAGAGTTAATAGCTAAAAAAAGTGGTGGAAATATAAGACAATTAGTGAAAATTGCGAAAGAATCTGCACTTAAGGCACATAGAAACAGAAGTGAAATTATCATTTTAGATGATGTAAAAAATGCTTTGCATGATATAAAAAGAGATTATTCATCTGCATCTATGGAGATAAAAGAGTTTTTGGATTATATAAAAGAGAATAAAAATCCAAAAGATTATAGTGAGGATTCTATAAAGAAACTAAAAATAGCTACAAATGAATCTTTAATATTTGCATATTATAACGGTGAAATTTGGTATGATTTAAATCCAATTATCTTAGATGATGAATGATTGAAGATTTATTAATCCCTGAAGAGTTACTGCAATTAGATAAGCTTTTAAGTGCGACAGAATTAATAGAAAATAGTTCATTTTTAGCTATTCTTGGTAGTGATTCTTTAGAACTTTCGATAAATTTAGATGAATACTTAAATCAAAATATAAACTCACTAAAAACTATAAATTTAAAAACAAATAATCCCTTACAAGAAATTATTGAACTGAATTTAACTAATGAATTTGTATTTTTAAATCTCTATGAAAATACTACAACAGAAATTATCAAAAATTTTCTTTTTTTTAGAGATTTTATTAGTGATTATAAACTAAAAATCATTTTAATCATAGATAAAACAAACTATCAAAATATTTTAAAAGATGCCATAGATTTTTATAATATTGCTACTTTCTCTTTTCTTTTTTCAACTCATAAAATAGAGCAAATAGAAGAACTAGATAAAAAAGATTTATTTGATTTACAAAAAGAGTATAAAGAAAAAATAAAGATTTTAAATAAAAAACAAAAGGCTGGTTTTTTAGTTGAAATTGGGTTAAAATATCAGAAATATGGAGAGATAAAAAAGGCTTTATCTTGTTTAAATGAAGCAAAAAAAATTATAGAAAAAAATGCTCCATTAGAAGATATTATTAAAATAAAATTAATATTATCAAAATTGTATAGAGATATTGGTAATTTTATAATT
>JBBITK010000077.1:0-5993 GCA_037440805.1 Arcobacter sp.
ACAAAGCTGTATCAAGAGCTGATGAAGCTATGTATATATCAAAAACAAAAGGTAAAAATCAAACAAATATTATTTGATACTTTATCGCTATTATTTAGTTATTTAAAACATTTTTTTTTGTTAAATTCTTTTTATTATCTGATTTGTTTATGTTTTTTTATGATATTATACAATTACTATAAAATTATTTATTAGGTTTTCAAATGAAAAACAGTATAAAAATACTAGGAGCATACGGTGGGAAGAGCGGTGCTTCAAATACAACTTGTATTCAAGTTTCAAAAAATATTTTAATTGATGCTGGAAATGTTTTATCTATTTTAGATGAAGAAGCAAAATTTATAGACCATATTTTTATTTCACATACACATTTAGACCATATACTTGAAATACCTTTTCTAATAGATAATACTTTTTCTGAAAGGGAAAAACCACTAACAATATATGGACTTAAACAGACTATTTCAAATCTAAGAAGTTATATATTCAATTTTCATATATGGCCAGATTTTGAATCCATAAAACTACCTTTGGTAGATGAAAACAGTATAATTTTCAAAGAGATAAAAATTGGTGAAACCTATGAATTTGAAGATTGTTCTTTGAAAGTTGTACAAAACAATCATACAAAAGATAGTTGTGCATACACAATAACAAAAGATAACAATAGTGTTTTGTTTACTTCTGATACTTATAAATGTCCACAAATTTGGGAAGAGATAAATAACAATCCAAACATAAAATCAGTAATTATTGATATATCTTTTCCAAATGAGTTTGAACAACTTGCAAAAGATAGTAAGCATTTAACTCCAAAATTATTAGAAGAAGAACTTGAATTACTAAAAAACAAAGAACTCTCTATTTTTATAAATCATCTAAAACCTACTTTTGTTGATACGGTAAAAAATGAGATAGCAAATAGTAAATTAAACTCTTATAACATAAGAATTTTAGATGATTTAGATGAATTAAATCTTGAAACTTGTGCTATTTATCAAAAAAACAGTTCAAAAGATTATTATATAAAACAGTTAATTGATATAGGTTCTTCTTTGACAAAAGAGAAAAATTTAGATGCTTTGATGGAAAAGATTTTGACAAGTGCAAAAAAACTCTCAAATGCAGATGCTGGAACTTTCTATTTTCTAAGGGATGATGAGAAAGCTTTACAATTTAAATCCGTACAAACGGACTCTTTGAAAATAAAACTTGGAGGAAAATCAAATCCTATTAATTGGAATGATTTACCACTTTATGATGAAAACGGAAAAGAGAACAACATCAATATCTCTGTAAAATGTGCCTTATCAAAATCACTTATCAATATTCCAGATATCTATCACTCAACTAAATTTAACTTTGAAGGGACAAAAAGTTTCGATAAAAACAACAACTACACCACAAAATCTATGCTTGTTGTTCCTATGATGAACCATGAAAATAATATAGTTGGAGTTTTACAACTAATCAATAAAAAAGATATCTATAATGAATCAATAGAGTTTAGTTTAGATGATGAAGAACTAATAATGTCACTAGCTTCTCAAGCAGCGGTTATTGTAACAAACAAAAAACTAATAGATGACTTGGAAAAACTTTTAAATTCATTTATTCAATCTATTGCAAATGCCATTGAAGAGAAATCAAAATATACAGGTAAACATATCAATAGAGTTGCAGAACTTACCTCTTTAATAGCTCAAGAGATAAATGAAGATAATGGTAGATTTAAAGATATTTATTTCAATAAAGAGCAAATGGATGAGTTAAATATAGCTGCTTGGATGCACGATATTGGAAAAATTACAACTCCTGAATATGTTGTAGATAAAGCTACAAAACTTGAAACCATATATGACAGAATAAATACCGTAGAAGTTAGATTTGAAGTCTATAAAAAACAAAAAGAGATAGAGTTTTTGAAAAATGAGATTTCAAAAGAGCAATTTGATAAGGAAATCATAGAAGCAAATGAAGATTTAGAGTTTTTAAAATCTATCAATTTTGGTCAGTTTATGACATTGGATAAATTGGATAGAGTTCAGAAAATATCAGAAAAAACTGTAAATGTAAATGGAAGAAAAGATTTCTTACTAACAGAAGATGAAGTGGAAAATCTATCTATTAGAAGGGGAACTTTAAACAATGAAGAGAGATTTATTATAAATAATCACGCGAAAGTTAGCTTTGATATGTTAAATTCTCTACCTTTCCCTAAGAAATATAGAAATGTTCCCTCTATTGCTGGAGGTCATCATGAAAAAATTTGTGGAGGTGGTTATCCTCAAGGATTAAAGGGAGATGAGATTAGTTTTGAATCAAGAATTTTGGCAATAGCTGATGTTTTTGAAGCCTTAACAGCTCACGATAGACCTTACAAAAAAGCAAACTCACTAAATAAATCTTTGGGTATTATCTTTAATATGGCTAAAGAAGAGGAGTTGGATGCCCAGATTGTTAAGTTTTTTGTGGAAAAAAATATACATCTAAAATATGCAAAAGAGAATCTTCAATTAGAGCAGATGGATGAGATAACACACAACTTCGAGGAGTTATAAACTCCTCTTATTCAATTTTAAAAGATATCCTTCAAAATTTTATCATAGCTTGTACATATACTCGATTTAAATTTTTATTATCTCCATCACCTGTTGGTGTTTTATCAACTCCAAATCCATGTGCATATGTGCTTCTTATTGAAACTTCACCATAATACAAGCTATATCCTAATCCTATATCATTTAATTCTCTTGATTCAATTTTAGCATTACCAATAGCTTCTTTATTATTCCAAACTTTAGAATGATCTATAAATGTTGAGATATTATGTTTTATACTATTTATTGGTGACAAATTATAAGTTAATTCTAATGTTGACAAATATCCTTTATCTCCACTTAACTCACTATCTGTATAAGCTCTTACACCATTTACGCCTGACACACTAAAATCTTCTATTCCTTCTAAATTTCTACTTAGTGCAATTTGTCCACTAACAGATGCTAATAGTGAAAGATTTTGGGTTAAAGATTGATTTTGAGAAATTGAAGCAGTTAATTTACTATATGAACCATTACTATTAAGTGTATCTATCGATTTTGCATAATTATTTAAATTTACATCTCCTACTGTAAATGCTATTGAACTATCTAATCTACCTCTATTATCAAAAAATGAAGTTTTTAAATTATCATTTAAAGAAAATTCTAACGAGTTTAAATATTTTTCTCTATCGTCTTGATAATTATCCTTATCTATAGCATGTGTATTTGTAAAAGTTAATGATAACTCAAGATTATGTTCTCTTGTTCTTATACAAGGATATTTTATACCCATATCAAAATTAGTTGAAGTACCTTTTATATCTAAATGCTTAAATTCTTTACCTATTTTATAAGTTGTATAACCTAATGAACTATTAAAGTTCAAGCCATCATATCCTATTGGTAGATTATAGTTAATTCTTCCATTTTTCAAATTTCCTGTTGTAGAAGAAAGAGTGCTTAAATTTAAAATATCTCCTCTATTAGCTAATGAATTTACATATCCTGTTGCATTAATTCTATATTCACCAGTATATCTACTACCATAATTATCCCCTATTGCATATCCATAATATTTTGGTTCATCTTGACTTGTAATTACAAAATCACTTGTTCCAACTGTTTGTCCTGAAACAATCTCTGCATTGACTATTTTTACTCCACCTAAGTCATCAACTAAAAGCATTTGTCTTTCTAAGCTTTTTGTAGATACAACTTCTCCTTGAAGTTTATTCATATATCTACTTAATACATCTTCATTAACTATTGAATTATTCTTCATAGTTAATTTTCCATAATAACCTTCAATAATACTAATTTCTATTAAGGCATTTTCTTTACTTAATTCTTGTTCTGGTAAATATGCTCTTGCGACAAAATATCCATTATCTCTATAATAACTTGTAATTATTTCTGTAATTTCAACTAATTGAGAAAATGTTAACTCTTTATTTTCATACTCTTTGATTAAATATTGTAATTGTTGTTCATTAAACAAGCTATTATTAGTAATTTTAAAACCTTTAACTCCTATTTTTATACTATTATTTGAAATCATAGGTGTCTTATAAACCGGTACTTTTATTTGTGGTAAAGGTGTTTCTTCTTTTTGTAATTTTAATGGCTCAATTTGTCTTAAAATATCACTACTACTTGGTGGATTTGCCGAAAATAAACTTGTTACAAATAATGTTGTTGGTAGTAACAATTTTGATGGTTTAATTTTTTTCATATTACATTTTCCTTATTATTTTTTATTATTTATAATCCAACTTTTTTTAACTGTAATGCTGTAAATCCTGCATCTTTTAATTCACTTGCCGTAAATCCTGCATTTTTCAAATCATTTAAACTATATCCCGCATCTTTTAACTCTTTTGCAGCAAATCCTTCTTCTTTAAGTGTTATAGCAGTATATCCTTCTTGTTTTAGTTGAATTACAGAAACACCTGTATCTTTTAATTTCACAGGAGTTGTACTTGCTGTTACAGGTGTTGTAGTACTTGTATTTGTTGTTAAAAGATCTACAGTTGTTCCTTGATTGATGATATCATTTATAATAGTAGTAGTTGGTGTTGTATTTACTATTACAGTTGTTGGCGTTGTAATAATATTTAAAGGATCTGTTATTACTACTTGAGATACTATTTTTGTAGTATCAGGAGTTACTACTAATTTACCATTTATATATTCTATATTGTAGTTATTTGGTTTTAATCCATTAGGAACTATTGTATAATCTCCTGTATTTTTAACACCTTGAGATGTTCCTTCATATACTAAACCACTATTTACATCATTTTCTGAATCATTACCTTGTAATCCATTATATTTGACTCCATTTCCACCACTATAAACTCTACTTCCTTCAACCATTGAATCATCATTTGCAGTCACAATCAATGTAGCTTTTGAAATTATTAATTTACCATTTTCAAATGTAAGATTATAGTTCTCATCTGTCCCACTTAATGTTGTTACATATTCCCCTGCATTTGTTCCACTTGCACTTGCTCCACTCACTCCATCTAAAACAGAAATTGTTTCCCCATTTACAAGTCCAGTTGCACTGAATCCATTTACACTTTGAATCTGTCCATTATAAACTTTTGAAGTATCTGAATTTGCTTTTACTGTTGCATTCGCTTTTGAAATAGTCAAACTTCCATCTGTATTTGTACCACTACTATCAAATTCATAATCAGCATTTAAAAGTTCAATAGTTATACCATTATAAGTTCCTGCATTTTTAAAACTTACCGTATCTGTATTATTATAAACAAATTTATAATCCGTCCCAGCAACCAAAGAACTTCCAGCATCTCCAAAAATAGAATTTGTCCACAAACTACTTAATGATTGATCAAGTCCATTATAAGTTGTCTCTTTTGAACCTAATGTATAATTTAATGTCGTGGCATATTTTCCTATAGTCCAAGAAGATGTACCTGTTTCTGCATTGTAAACAAGATATGGATAGATTTTTGATTTTGTGTCATCAAGAGTGATTGTCCAGTTAGCACCATTAGTAGTATATGTAGATATTTTTTGCATTTGAGCTGTAGTTTTACCATAAGATAAATCACTCATTTCACTACTGTTTATAGTACTATTATAAAAACTTGCTGTTATATTCCCTGCATTATTTAAACCTATCAAACCACCTTTTGTAGTTCCAATAACTGCTCCTATAGAATAACTATTTGTGATATTTCCATTTTTAGTCTGGCAAAATGTAGGCATTTTTGAACAAATGTCTGCATATGTCTGAGGATCTGATGTTTGCATATCTTGTATCCAAGACTCAATTCCTATCCCATTTGAGCCTACTAATCCTCCAGCTATTCCATTTGTAGCAGTAACAGAACCTGTTGAATAACTGTTTTCAATAGTAGCTATAATTCTCACCAACCAATCCACCAATTTTATTCTCACCAATTACATTAC
>JBBITK010000077.1:6027-7690 GCA_037440805.1 Arcobacter sp.
AATATCACCAACCAATCCACCTACAGATCCTGCACCACTTACATTACCTGTTGCATATGAATTTGTAGTAGTTCCAACGGTTAGTGCACCAGCAAATCCTCCAATATTATAATATCCATTTCCAAAAACACTACCAGTTGCATAGCTATTTGAAATTGTTCCAGAACTAGCTCCTACAAATCCTCCAACAGTGCTTCCATTACCAGTCACATTGACAGAAGTATAAGAATTGGAAATGTTACCTGTACTATAGTTATCACCAACTAAACCTCCAACATAACCACCAGCACTAATATTTCCAGTAACATAAACATTTGATATAATACCTTTATTAACTGCAGCTAAGGAACCTACTGTCCAGCCTCCACTAATATTAACATTGGTTAATCCTAAATTTTTAATTTCTGATGTAGTTGATGTCCGTCCAAATAAAGCTTGATCAGAATTAGAACCTAAAATAGTTAGTTTATCAATAGTATGACCAAGTCCATTAAATTTTCCTGTAAATTCTGTTGAGCTATTTCCTATCGGTGTCCAAGTAACACCAGTCAAATTAATATTTGAACCAATAGCAAAATTAGCAGAAAGTGCACTATTTATACTTTGTAAACTATTAGCATCGTTTACAATAACATAACCAACATCATCTCCATCAGATCCTAAATTTGTAATTAAGTTATATTTCCCTGATTTAAGATTTATCGGTGCATTTACATAATAATTTGCTGTATTTCCACTTGCAACTGCACCTTGTCCATAATACAAATACAATTTTCCACTATCATTTGTTGCTGTAATAGCAGAATTTATATAAATATTTCTATCTGAAACTAACCATAAAGTATATGCACTATCCCATGTAATAGCACTATTTACAAATATATCTCCATTTGTTCCACTTTCATTTGAAGATGTATCAACATCACTACTATCACTTTCTGTTGCAATTAATACATCTCCACTTCCAAGAGCAGTTTGTATTGTATTAGCCAATGTACTATCTATCGTAATATCAACTGGATCAATAAGCCATTTATCTGCTTTAACTTTTAAGTCCTCTTTATTTTTAAACTCTTTTCCTGAAGTCTCTACAAACCCACCTTTTGCCTCAATAGTTCCACCAAATTCGCCAGTTCCTCCATGGGCAAAAAGAATAACTTTTCCATCTTTTTCTTTTACAGAATTTGCTTGAAGTAAACCAGTATTATTTACAAGACCATTTAACACTTCACTCAAAGCAGAAGTTGTTAGATATATTTCTCCACCATCAGCGATAACTGCACCTTTATTTGCTACTAAACCATCAATTACACCCTTATCGATTGTTAGTTTTAATAAAGAATTTCCATTTATATCTAATGTAAATTTATCTCCACTTGCAAGATGTATTTGTCCTAAATGGGCTTTTATAACCCCTTCATTTTCTACTTTTTTTGCCAAAAGTGCTGTGTAAGCATTTGGAGTTGTGATAGTTCCAAAATTTATAATTGATGCATTTGAATTACCCTCAAATACATAATTACCATTTAAAAAATCTTCATCTTTAATATCTTTTGTAGTTGCTACAAATCCTGCTGTATTAACTTGAGAATCTTTTCCAAAATATACACCATTTGGATTTACCAAAAACACTTGTCCATTTGAGTTTACAACTCCATAGATT
>JBBITK010000077.1:7763-10426 GCA_037440805.1 Arcobacter sp.
CAACATTAAAATTTTGCCAATTAATAATACTCTTATTTGAGTTTTGATTAATATTTGTTACATTTCCATTTTGAGAAATAGTGGCATTTCCACTTGTTACAACTCCTCCACTAGGAGCTGCATTTGCGAATATTACACCTCCCAAAACTGCTGATACTATTAGGCTTATTTTTCCACCTTTTAGTATTCTAAATCTTGAACTAAAATCTATTAATCGATTCATTTATTTCCCTCCCAAAGAAAATAAGAAAAAATAATATTAATTTGATATTATTTACATTTACAATTTTATATCAAATTTAATTAGAAAATATATATGAACATTCATTTTTTAGTCTACATTAGCCGTTGAATTTGGATATATATTTACATATACTGTTTGAGTATAAACTTTGTCTGCATTTACCACTTTGATTACAACTTTTTCTTGACCCACTTCATTTGATATTGAAGTTATTGGAATAGAGATAATTTGTCCATCTTCATAGCTATTTTTGTTGATTTTACTATCAAAATCACCCAAAGAGATTAGATTTCCAGAACTCTCTAAAGTTACATATAAATCCATTTTATCATTAAAATTTGTGTCCAGTTTGAAATCAATCGTTGATGACCCAAAACTTTGAGGCAGAGTTACTGAAGATATTGATAAATCTTTTATTTTTATTTTCTCATTATTAGTTGAATAAACTATAATTTCAGAGTTATCCCTAGAAAGAGAGACTTTATTTAAAGAATCAAGCACTGGTAGTAACACTGAATTACTTTCATTGTTTATATCCAAAATTCCCAATCCACCATCGCAATCTAAAATATAGATTTCATTTGAATTGCTAGATAATTTAAAATCATCAGGACACTCAAAATTAAAAACTGTAGAGATTGATAAATCATCTAAAGTTACCCTTTTTAAACTACTATTTTTCAAATAATAGGCACTGGTTTCATTGTTATTTATCTGGAAATTATTTATATCATTAGCAATATTTAAATTTGAAATCCCATCTTCCACAGAAAATAAAGAGAGTGAATAATAACTCTCATCATAAACACTATCTAACATATCGATATTACTCAAATCACTTATATCCAAAATCCCTATTTCTCCACCATTTTTATAATATATTTTTGAAGAATCGCTATTTGCTTTTATTGTTCCAAAATACAATTCCATATTGCTAGAGTTATTTAAATCTGCAAAACTACTTGAATCAATAACTTTTAACTGATAGCTATCTGCTAAAAATATGTTTTTTTCATCATCAGAAAAAGAGAAACTACTAAATTGATACTCATCTGATTGTAAATCATTTAGATATTTCCCCACAAGAGAAACAGAAGCTAGATTTTCTATATTGTATAGATATATATTTGAAGAAGTTAAGACATATAGCTTTTTTTCATCTTTTGTTATATAAAAATCAATAGGAGAGATATTCTCAAAGCTACCTGTCAAAGTTTCGTTGCTATAAATATATAAATTATCAGAACTTATTGCAATAAAAGCATTTTTACTATCCAATGGTTGTAGCTTATTTGAAGTGTTGTGTAACTCCAAGTTTTTTATACCCTCTTTGTAAGGGTTGTAATTGTCATAAATTTCAAAACCTTTTTCTGCACCTGCAACAAATATTTTATTATTATCATTTGAGAATGTAATACCATTAATCTCATCCCAATTTGGATTATTTGAGATTTCATAAATATCTTGAAGGTCTGAAATATCTAAAGTTACAAAGCCCTCATTCCCCAACATATATACTTTTTTATTATCCTCTGACAATTTCACATAATAAATATTAAAATAACCTGTATGAGATACTATTTCACTAATATTATCTAAATTTGAAATATCTAAAACAGCTAATCCACTAGAATCCTCTTCATTTTTAGCTAAATATAATTTTGTACCATCAGAAGAGATATCTATATCATTATATAAAATTGAGGAGTTATAAACGCCTATTTGAGTTAGATTTGCTAAGTCTGATACATCTATTATTATCAACCCTTCATTACCATTTGCCACATAAAGTTTGTTGTTTTTATATTTTAAATTACTAATCCATTCAGAAGTTTCATAAATAGCAATCGGTTCTAAAGTTGAATTAGAAGCTAAGTTAGAAATATCAAATATCTTAACCCCACTACTTCCTGCTGCTGCAAAAAGAGTTTCTCCATCATCAGAGATATCAAAATCATTAAAACTACCATTTGTAGAAGAGGCCAATAATGTTATATTTGATGGAGTTGAAATATCTAAAATTTTTATATTAGTCCAATTAAGAAGAATATAAGCTTTTGTATTATCAGCAGATAATTTCATAGAATTCACTGGATAATCTGTGTTATAAGTTGCTATTTTTGTAATATTTTTTGGATTTGAGATATCTAAAACATCTATACCAAATATTTGACTTTCTCCTACCCACTTCTCTGTACCAACAAAAGCCATATTATTATCACTTGTAATAGCTACTGAGATAACACTATTATCATTTGCATAAGAGCCTATTTTATTACCTGAACTATTATGTAAAACTTTTAGATATTTATTTTGAATATCTTTTAGCAAAGTTGTATCTATTTTTTTTGTTTCATCTATCACAATATCTGTTCCACTAACTTGAGTCAATGTAACTTTAATATTTTTATCACTATTT
>JBBITK010000078.1:0-10153 GCA_037440805.1 Arcobacter sp.
TTGAGTTTTATTACATTTAGAGATTGGGATTTTATGTATTCATAAAATTTTATTGTATGTTTAAATTTAAAATTCACAATGTCTATCAAATCATACATAAAGAAATTTTTCTTTAGGTTGATTAAATACTCTCCCATATCATCATTAAAATTTATTAAAATCTTTTTTGTATATTTCTCAAATTTAAAATCATTTCTAATTAGCCCTACTTCTCGAACAGAATTCCCTTCATCAAATGTTATATAAATATTTGCAAGTCTTTTTAAGGTTTTACGAGTTTCATTATATAGATGCTTTTCATTTATATTAAGTGCTTTTATTTCATCGGTGGTAATTTCATAAAAATCCTTGAACAATGTATCTTTACTATCAACCTTTGAAATGATTAATTTAAAAATTTTTAAATCATTAACACTAAATGCCGAAACATCACCTTTTATAAATTTATTAAGTTGTACAACTTTCCTATTTTTAAAAAGTTTTTTTTGTTCTTCAATTATTAATTGCTGTTTTGTATTTACATTTTCTTGAGACATTAAAATCCTAGCTAATAAACTTAAATGATAATAACTATTTAATACTTAAAATTTCTCAAATTTTATGTTAATTAAACACAATATTTCTCAAATTTTATGTTTTTAGTTAAATTATCTCTATTTATATGTTAAACATCTACTTTGATAGAATATTTTGATTTGTTCTCATTTTATATGTTATTACATACATTTTGAGAAATATAGAGCCTTTTTCTCATTTTGTATGCTATGACATATATTTCGAGAAATATCCTATATTTAATCAATTTATATCTACTAAACGCTCTTTTATTGTCTTTTTCTCAACATTTCTTTTATTTATTGTTCAATTTATATGTTATTACTCCACCAACAAAATATATTAATTTTAGCCACATTTTTACCATAGATTTTTGTTTGAAATTTATGAAGACATACATCGTATGTTGAATAAATTTTGGACAAAAAGAATGTGTAAATAATGTGAGTGAAAACCCTAAAATGCTAGTTTTCTTCTGAATATTTTTTGCGTTGTAAGTTATCGCTTACACAATGGTAAGCTTCTAACTTCCGCCTTAAAAATACTCACAATAAAACTACTAAAATTTAATCTATTTTATTGGTGGAGTAATAAACACCCTATTTTCAAAAAATATTTGGATTTCTTCTCATTTTATATGCTATTGCATATATTTTGAGAAATATTTGGCTTTTGACTACTTTTATATCTTCCAATAAACCTAAAAATAGCTATTTATTATATAAACCTTTGTTTATTGTTCAATTTATATGTTAATTACCCTATTTTCATAAAATATTGTGAGGTTTTTCTCATTTTATATGTTTAACATATCTTTTGAGATTTGTAAATTCCAATTTTGTAAGTCATAACATCTCTTTTGAGATGTTACTATTCTCTTTAAAGAAGTAAGTAATTTGTCTATATCTACCTATTTCAGGCACTTGTAGAGTTTCATATAAAAACTTTATAAATATCTTTAATAAAAAAGAAATAAACTCTCTTTTTTTTAGAGAGTTATTTTAATTTATTTTGTATTTCTATATAAATATCTTGTATCTCTTTTAGTTTTTTATCAATAAAAGTTTTTTCATCATTTTTCAAAGATAAATATCTATTTTTTGGTAAGAATTTAGTTATTGAAGATGAAGAGTTATATAAATCCAAATCTAAAGAGATATTTTGTTGAGAAGCTTTTAAATTAGAAATATAGCTTTTTAACTCATTAACAGAGAGTTTTTTGTTTTTTAAAATATCAATAATTTTTTTAATTTCAATTTCATCAGTCAATTTAGATTTAATAACTTTTGCTTGACTGTAACTTATTACTTCATCTACTAAGGCTTGTTTTATTAAAGAAGGTAGTTTTAAAACAGATAATCTATCCACAAAGGTAATAATATCAAAACGCCCTACTCTTTCAAAAACATCACTAACTTGTTTATGGAGAACTTTTTCTTGCTCATTTAAAGCTGTTTTTCCAGATTGAAAGTTTTTGATTTTGTTTATAAAACTTTTAACACTTTCAATATCTTCAAAATTACAAGCTAATTGAATATGTTCAATAATTGATAGGGTTTCATCATAAGCATTTAAATCTTCTCTATTTAAATTTTCACTAGACCTCATAAATCTTGCCAATTCATCAGAAACATTTTCTAAGATAATAGCTGGAACAGTAGTTGCACCATTTAGTTTTAAAGCTTTGATTCTATTATCCCCATGGATTCGTTCAAGTGTGCCATTATTGTTTCTTAACATTACAGGATTTAAAATACCCGTTTCTAAAATCCCAGCTTTTTCTTTTGATAGTTTATTAATATTTTCAGCTAATTCAAGTAATTTTGTTTTTGAATAAGAGATTCTATTGTGCATATATATATCATTTTTTAATTTTAGTTCGTGTATTTTATCTATATCTATTAAAACTATTTCTGTTGAATTACTTAATATCTCTTCTTGTTCATTTTTTAGTTGTTCAATAGTGCTGTCAATAGATGTTGTTCTTTGTGGTTTTACTTTTGCCATAAAATACTCCTTAATTATTTGATAGTTCTTTAGATATGTTATCGATTTTTAAAATCAAATCTTGATTTTGTGAACGCTGGAAGTCCATAATATAAGGAACTAAAAAATATTTTAGACTAGGAGCTTCTTGTACACAAGATTTTTGAGGGAAAGGTTCCATAACTTTACAAATTAAATTTCTCAAATTTTTTGTTTCGTGAAGTAGGGTAGGGATTCTTTTTATCTCAGCTAAAGTCTCTTTAGAATCACTAATTCTTTTGTCAAACATATTTGGAATAAGAACAATTTTTTTAAGAATTGATAAGTCTTCACTATTATAAATTTTGTCAAGAGTTCTAAAAAATCCAACCATTCCATCTGTATCAACATTTTTTGTAGGTATTGGAATGAGTATTGATTTTGAACATTTTAAAATGGCAGTTGTGATAATACCAAAAGAGGGTGGGGCATCAATAATAATTTTGTCATATTTAGATTTTAAAGAGTTGATGAAATTTACAAAAATACTAATCTTTTCTTCTCTTTTGAAATCATCTGATTCAGTAATAGATAATAGTTGATGATTTGATGGATAAAAATCAATCTCCATATTTTCTTCTAAATAATGGGGTTGTAGCATCTTCCCTCTGTTAGGATTATCTAAATATTTTGTAGTTGAAATAATTATAGGTTTTACCTCTTCATTTCTAAAAATATTAGTTATGTTACTAACATCATATTCTGTTACACCATTTTCTTCATTTTGAGTAAATGCACCGTATGTGTATCCAAAAAATGCACCAGTTAATGTAGCTTGTGGATCCAAATCAATCAATGCAGTTTTAAAACCTTTGTTTGCGAAAGAGTAGGCTAGGGCTTGAGAAAAAGTTGATTTTCCAACACCACCTTTTTGCACAGTAACACCGTGAACTTCAGATAAAAATGTTTTTGACATATACTTCCTTTTTATTCGTTATGAAACGAGTAATATTAGTGGATTATATCAGTTATTTAAATTTATTTCAAGTAATATATGAAGTATTTTTATTTTTTATTAGAATTTTCTAATTTAGAGAGTTACTCGTTATGTAACGAGTAGTTTATTTGGCTATTTTGCTGGTAAAGTAACAAACAAAATAGCCAAAATATAAATAGCTAGTAAAACAAATAGATATTTAAAATGCAGATTGAACGACTCCACCATCTACCCTTAAAACTGCACCATTTGTGGCACTAGATAAATCACTTGCAGTATAAACAATCATATTTGCACTCTCTTCAACATTTGCAAATCTTTGTATTAATGAAGTTGGTCTTACATTTTTGAAAAAATCTTTTTCCACTTCTTCAAAGGTTTGATTAGTTTGTTTTGCTAATTCATCTATAAATTGTAAAACACCTTCAGATTTTGAAGGTCCAACTATGATGGCATTTGAAGTTACATTTGTACCTTTTGTAAGTTCTGCAATTCCTCTTGAAACGGAGATTTGGGCAGTTTTTGTCATACCATAATGAATCATCTCTTTTGGAATTTGAATAGCAGATTCACTTGAAATAAATATAATTCTTCCCCAATCTTGATTAATCATATTTGATAAATAGTGTTGAGAGAGTCTAACTCCACTCATTACATTTACATTAAACATATTTAACCACTCTTTTTCAGTAATATCTTGAAAATTTTTTGGTTCAAAAATTCCTAGGTTATTTATTAAAATATCTATATGTGGCACTTTAGATATTAAAAAACTGCAACCTTCATTATCTTTTAAATCAGCTGTTATACCTTTGATTTTTAGATTTGGAAAAAGATTTTTTAGTTTTTCCACAGCACTTTTTACTTTTTTATCATTTCTTCCATTTATTATTACATTAACTCCCTCTTCACAAAGTTTTTTAGCTGTTGCAAAGCCTATTCCTTGAGTTGAACCTGTAATAAGAGCTATTTTGTTTTTTATTTTTAAGTCCATAAAATCCCTCCTTAGTAGGAGAGATTTTAGATGAAAAAAGTCGTAAATTAATCGCGGAAGAATTAATAGTTTAAGAGTTCTATTTTGTAACCTGTATTATTTTGATTTGTAATTAAATCTTTGTGTATTTTGTTTCTAAGTCTAAATAACACAGACCTAAAAGCTGCATAACCTGCTGGTTCATCATCCCAAATTGCATACTCTAATTGCTCTTGAGATACTAGATTTCCTGGGCTATTACATAAATGAGCAACTATTTTTAACTCTTTAGAAGTTAATTTTACAGGTTCATCTCCATAGTATAAAATATTTTTCTCTTTATCATAAAGATAACCATATTTTAGTTGAATGGTTCGATATTTTTTTTCAGAATCAACACTTAATTGATGAAGTAGGGTTTTATTGATATTTTCCACTGCATCTAGTTTTTTAAATGTTGATTTGTCATTTAATGCTTTTTTTAAAGCAATTTCAATAGTGGCTCGAAGAGCATCTTTTTTATATGGTTTTATAATATAACCATAGGCTAGGGCTTCACTAGCTTTTTGGATAGTAGATAATTCAGAGTTTGCAGTAAGAAAAATAATAGGTATGTCCAATTTTTCTTTTAACTCTTTTGCTAATTCGATACCTGTTGTTGGACCTTTTAGATATATATCCATCAAAATTAGATCAGGTTCTATTCCTTTTTCAAATAGTGCTAGAGTTTTACATCTATTTGGTGCAATACCACAAGGTTCATATCCAAAATCAATCAAAGTCTCTTTTAAATTTAATGCTATTATTGATTCATCTTCCACAATCAAAATTTTTGTTTTATTCATGCTCTCTCCTCTTCATCATTAGGGAAAATAATATTACACTCTAATCCCCTATTATTTCTAAACTCAATAGTCCCATCTAATTGATCTTCAACAATAGAGTGTATTAATTGCATACCAATAGAATCTGATTTGTATAGGGAATTAATATTTTGTAAACCTTTTCCATTATCTCTGATTTTTATGTGAATATTTTTATCAAATGTTTTGATATGTATGCAAAGCAAATTATTTTTCTTCTCATTAAAAGCATATTTAAAGGCATTAACGGATAATTCATGGATTAACATTCCTAGTTGAATACATCTATTTGTGGAGAAAATAAGGGGATCTATATTTAAATCCACATCTAATTTTGTATTATGAGAAATATATAATTCTCTTATATCATCTATTAATTTCTTAATGTAATTATTTAGATTTATATGGGCTAAATTCTCCCCTAAATATAAAAATTCATGAACCAAAGCCATTGTTCCAATTCTACTTTTACTCTGTTTTAATATATATTTTACTTCACTATCTTTTGCACGTCTAAGTTGCATAGATAACAAAGAAGAGATAATTTCCATATTATTTTTAACCCTATGATGAACCTCTTTTAATAAAATCTCTTTTTCATCTAGGGATTTTTGTAATTCCATATTCATATTTGTAATTTTATTTCTTGAATCAACCCTTTGGGTAATATCTCTTCCAAATGCACAAATGTAATTTTTATCCATATATTCAAAGCCATGCCCAGATACTTCCACAGGAAAAACTTCACCATTTTTTTTAGTTTGAGTAGTTTCTAATCTCCAATTTTTTGTATTTTTTATTTTTAACATAGCTGCAATAGCTGTCTCTCTAGTAAAATTTTTATCCATAATTTCTAAAGGTTGCCCTATTAACTCATCTTTTTTATAACCAATCATATTACAAGCAGCATCATTTGCATAAATAAATTTTGCATCCAAAGTAAACCAATAAATAGCATCAACTGAGTTATTTAGGGCAAATTCATAGGGCATCAATCTCTCTTCATCTTTGCTTTTCAAATCAGTATAAGATTTATCAATAATTTTGAGAACTTTTTGCAAATGGTTGATAACTAAAAATAGAATCAAAATAGTAAAAATCAATATAAAAAATATATAAGTAAATAGCTGTTGGTCTTTTGTAGGATTAAATTCAAAATATAGATTAACGATTTTAATCAAAAAAACGATGGATATTCCAACTACAGCCAATGAGAATGTAGAAAAGATTTTTCTTTTTTTTGTAGGCTGATTTATAAAATCATACATAATAATCCTTTTTCTTTTAACAGAGGTATTTTATCAAAAAATGATAATTTATATTTTTTATGCGAAAAAAATGCGATTTTATTTCTTTAGGATTCCATTGTGATTAAAAGGTAGAAGGAGGTTGTATGTATGAATTAATGCCTGAAGAGAATAAATATGTACAAATCATTGAAATAAATGATAACGGTTTTGTTGAATTTTATTTTGCAATAGGAGAAGCAACTATGAATGTGGAATTGCTTTTACCATTTAAAGCATTTATTCAATTTTGTAGTAACAATAAGGTCTCTTTTTTTACAAAAGATCAAGAAAGAGAGCTATTAGTAGATAGTCAAAATTGGAAATATGGATTAAATTAAACTAAGGAGAAAAAATGGAATTAAATATAGCTAGTGTTGAAATAGAACCAAAAAGACATACATTTGGTCATATAGCAAGAAGATTTGGAGAAGATAGACCAGCTTCAAGATATGAAGAAGCTGTTTATGATGGACAAGCAACTGACAATTTCCATTATAGACCATTATGGGAACCAGAATTTGAGATATATGATGTAAAAAGAACTAAGATAGTAATGAGCGATTGGTATAAATTACTTGATCCAAGAAAATATCATTATATGACTTATGTATCTACTAGATCAAAACAAAATTCAGCTAATCAACAAAGTTTTGATTTTACAGAAAATAGTGGATTAATCAATAAAATGAGTCTTGCAACTAAAGAAAAAATTTATAAGTATATTACACCTCTTAGACATTATGAATATGGGGTTAATTTAAACAATTTAACAATAGTAGCAAGGGGTTATGGAACAGCTTTTACTTCAGCATCTCTATTTTATGCAGCGGATAGCTTAGGAATGGCTCAACATATAACAAAAACAATATTAACTATTTGTGAAAATGAAGTGTCTGTTTTGGAAGAGGGTAAACAAACTTGGATGGAAGATTCAGCTTGGCAACCTTTGAGAAAATTGATGGAAAATATAATGGTTTTAAAAGACCCTGTTGAGATGTTAATTGCTCAAGATGTTGTATTAGATGGAATGGTTTTACCATTATTGTTAAAAGAGCTTCCTGATGAAATAGCAGAAAATGGGGATTTCACACTAAAAATGTTAGTTTCATTTATAAATGAGTGGCAAGATGAATCAACAAAATGGTTAGATTCAATAGTAAAAGTAATGGCAACAGAGTCTGTTGAAAATTGTAAATATTTATCTGATTGGTCAAAACAATATATTCAAGAGGCTAAAAATGCTTTAAGTCCATTGTCAAAATGTGTAAGTGATGAATCTGTACTAAATAAAATTACGGAAGATTTAGAAAATAGATTAAAAAACAATGGTTTAAACATTTAAGGAGAGAAGATGTCAAGTATTGCATTATTGTGTATTCAAGCTACAGATGAGGGTAGAACAGTTGCGGAAGCTATCAAAAAAGATAATGAGGGTGTTGTTATTACAAATAAACCAGCAATGATTCAAATAGAAAGAGAAGGTAGAATTGAGGTAAATGCTCAAACTGTTTCTGAATTTTTAGGTAGGGCTTGGGATCCAGAGGAGTTACAACTTATATTGATTTCTACTGGTGGTCAAATTGACGAAGATGATGATAAATTCGTAGTTTATTGGAACAATTAATTAAGGAGAGATATTATGAGTGCAAATCAACGAAAAAAAAGATTAAACAAAAAAGAACAATACAATTATATGACAAGACTTGGATGGGATGTATCATACAAATCAGAAGAAGAGATGTATCCTTATTTGAATATGGAAGGTATAAAAATCCATGATTGGAATGCTTGGGAAGACCCATTTAGAATGACTATGGAGTCTTATTGGAATTTACAAGCTGAAAAAGATAAAAAACTTTATTCAATTATAGATGCTTTTGCTCAAAATAATGGTCAAAAAAATATTACAGATGCAAGATATGTAAATGCTCTTAAGATATTTTTAACAGCAGTTACTCCTTTGGAGCATAAAGTTGTTTCTGGTTTTGCAAATGTTGCAAGATCATTTAAAGGTGAGGGTGCAACTATTGCTTGTCAAATGCAAGCTATTGATGAGTTAAGACACTATCAAACTCAAGTGCATACAATTAGCCACTATAATAAATATTTTGATGGATTTAGTGAGGCTAGAACGCTACACGATAGAATTTGGTATCTATCAGTTCCAAAATCATTTGGAGATGATGCTAGTACAGCAGGACCTTTTGAGTTTATGGTGTGTGTTGGATTCTCATTTGAATTTGTACTTACAAGTTTACTTTTTGTTCCATTTATGAGTGGTGCAGCATACAATGGAGATATGGCAACGGTTACATTCGGATTCTCTGCTCAAAGTGATGAATCAAGACATATGACACTTGGACTTCAAGCTGTTAAATTTATGTTAGAACAAGATGCAGATAATGTTCCAATAGTTCAAGAATGGATGGATAAATGGCTATGGAGAGGTTATAGATTATTGTCAATAGTATCTGCAATGATGGATTATATGTTACCAAATTCTCCAACATCATGGGCAGAAGCAGTTTCTTTATATATTGAACAAAATGCAGTTGCACTTTATAAAGATTTAGAGAGATATGGTATTAAAACTCCTACAAAAATGTTGGAAAAAATCAAAGTAGAAAAAGAACACTATTCTCACTTAGTTTGGAAAACACTTTATGTTCACACAAATGCGACAGCATTCCATACTTGGTTACCAAGTGAAGAAAAAATGAATTGGTTAAGTGAAAAATATCCAAATACATTTGACAAATACTATAGACCAGTTTTTGAATTTTATAAGAAAAAAGCAGATGCAGGGGAGAGATATTATAGTCAAACTCTTCCTTGTTTATGTCAAACATGTCAGTTACCGCTTCTATTTACAGATGTTATGAATGATAATGCGACTGTTTTCACCCATGAAACAACTGAATTTAATGGAGAAAAATTCCATTTCTGTTCAGATGAGTGCAAAGATGTATTCCAAAGAGAGCCACAAAAATATGTTCAATCTTGGTTGCCACCACACCAAATTTTTCAAGGAAATTGTGGAGGAGCAACAATTCCTGAAGTTTTACAATGGTACAAAATAGAACAGGGTGCTGATAATATGGATTATGTTGGTTCACCAGATGAAGTTATGTGGAATAAATTAAAAAATTTTAAAGGATAAAAAATGTCAATGAAAACAATAGGAGAATATCCATTAATAATGAAAGATGCAGTTGAGAATTTTCATGGAAATCAATTAGTTTATATCTATTGGTATGGACATTTTTTAGAAGGGTCTGTAAAGGCTTTCCCTTTACCACCACAAATGCCATTTGGTGCGATTATGTCAGATATTATACCTGTATGTTATAGCATAGAACCAGATTTTGAAAAACTTGATTTTAATACAACTGAAGTTATTTGGGAAATTGATGGAAAAGTTGTTGTTCCAGATCCATCTAAAAGTTTAGCAGAGAATGGAATAGGGCATAAATCTTATATCCAATTAACAACACCAACACTTACAGGGAAA
>JBBITK010000079.1:0-10097 GCA_037440805.1 Arcobacter sp.
TTTAAAAAGGCAATAAATAAGGATATTGAATTGATAAATCAATAATTAATTAACTCTTCTTATCTTTTTAAATTTATGTAATACAACAGAAGAAAAACTTATCTATATCTTTTTCAAAATGAAAAAAATCACTCTCTTTTAGTTTTGCTTTTTCTCTCATTTCACTCTATTAGATTATTTACTGATATAAAAATAAAATCTTCATTCTTCTTATTTGTATTTTTCTATAAGCAAAAATCTAAACATTACAATCTATAAAAAGCCCGAAAACTAACGAGAGTGAAAAATTTTTGAAAGAAAAAGAGATAAGTTTTTTAACTTCTTTAAATTTAAAAAAAGAAGAGAAAAGACAAACCCTCAAATCTTCAAAAATGAAAATTATTTTAAAGGATAACAAATGACAAGAGAAGAGATTTTAAAAGAGTTTAAAAATGTAGAGGGAATAAATGAAGCTAAAAAGATTTATAAAAATCTTGCTAAAAAATTACACCCTGATGTTGGAGGAGATGAAGAGAGTTTTAAACTATTAAACGCAATCTATACTGATTTAATTGAACATAAGATTTATTTTTCAAATGATTTTAAAATTGATATTGAATTGGAAAAAATCATAAGCTTAATATTACATTTTGAAAATATAACAATAGAATTAGTTGGGTCTTGGGTTTGGGTTTCAGGAGATACAAAAGAGATAAAAGAAAAACTTAAAGAGCTTGGTTTTAAGTGGGCTTCAAAAAAGAAAATGTGGTATTTTGGAGAAATGAAATCAAAAAATCCAACTCCAAAAAGTATGGAAGAGATAAAATCAAAATATGGAAGTGAAACTTTAAAAAGTAAAGAAAAAAAACAAATAGCAAGTTAAAAACTTGCTATTTTGAAAATATCTATAAAAATGCTATAATTATAAAAAACACAAATGTTGTGTTTTTATTCTCAAAAGGATAAATTATGACTCAAAAAGTTAGAAGTAATGTTTATTTAGATACTGAACTAAAAGAATCAGCAAGAGAAATATTTAAAAATTATGGATTAAGTTTAAGCGATGGTATAAACTTCTTATTAAAACAAGCAACAGAGAAAAAAAGTTTAATATTAGATTTAAACATAGAACAAATTAATCCGAATGATTCAGATTATAAACTAATTGAAGAAGCAAGAAAAAACAGAGCAAATGGAGAGAAAATCCATTCACTTGATGATGTAATGAAAGAATTTAATGTTAATTAATATTCAAGATAGTGCCTATAAAGATTTAAAAAAAATTGATAAATCAGAAGCTATAAAAATATTACAAATAATAAAAAAACTTGAAGATTATCCAAATATTACAAATGTAAAAAAATTAACAAATCATTATCCACCTTTTAGGCTTAGGATTGGGGATTATAGAGTTTTATTTGATATAGAAGAAGATAAAATTATTGTATCAAATATTAAACATAGAAAAGAGGCTTATTAAAGAATAAGCCCTTTATTCAGTTCTTTTCAAATAATAATCTGTGATTTCTTCCCTTTTATGGTTTAAAATTTCACTAATTTGTAATTTAGCTTCTTTTTCAGAAATTCCACTATTAATTTTTTCTTCAAATTTATCACGGGCAGAAGTAAAACGAAAATCATGGGAGCTAATTTCATATTTTTGTAAATCTTCATAATAAGTAGATTTTGAAATTAGTTCATCCGTATTATTTAGAATTTTTTGCTCCAATTCAAATGAAATTTCTTTTGATTCATAAGTGTGATTTCCTTTTCCAATGAGATTTTCTACTTTTCCATTTTCTAAATATTGAGTTGGATTTTTTATAAGTTCAAATGCTTCTGCTTGTCTAATTGATAAATCATACTGGCATTGAGCAATTAAGCCAGTTATAGCTCTATCTTCATATAAATTTGAAATTACATTTTCAACATTATCAATATATCTATTTTCTATTATTGTTTCTGCTTGGTCTTTTAGAATAGCAACTCTATTATCAAAAAAATCTTTATCTTCATAATGTAGTGGAATATAAATATTTTGTTGTTCTAATCCTTTTAACATACTGGAAAATCCTCTATAATAATTCTCTTGGGTTTTGATTGATAAATCTTCTAATCTTTGATTAAAAAAGTTATTAAGGTTATCTTTTGTGAATAGAGTATTTAATTTCCCCTCTAAATTTTGAGATTGAAAATAGTTAGATATATCTTTTAAATACATTTCTCTTTTTTCTGCTAATTTATCACTATGCGTTAGATTATCATTTTTCCCAACGCGTCCAACTCCAAAAGCTTCAAGACGATGGAACGCGTCTTTTATTTGTTTTTCAAAATTTCCACCTTTTAGATTTGGCATTATTTTAACTTCCTATAAATTATTTTGTTTATAGAATTTTTCAATAGTTCCACGAGAGATTTTAACTCTATGATTTTCAAAAAGAAAATTAGCAATAGATAAGCTACCACTTCCATTTTTTCTTAATTCTAAAATAGTATTAGCATATTTTTTTATATGTTGATTTTTTACATTATCAAAATTTATAAGAGATTTATTTTTATGTGCTTCTTTTTGAATTTCAACTAATATAAAAAATCCCGACATTATTCTATTTTTTGTAAGTGTTTGATTTTCAAGATATTTTAAATATCTTTTTGAAAACATTTCAAAATCTTCTATTGTTTTAAATCCTAATATTTTTGAATAATAAGCTTTTTTCTTTTGCGTAAACATTTTATAACTCCTTTATTGGTTTAACCAATAAACTCTAAAAGAGAATAATTTATTTTTGTTTATTTCTTAACTGTGAGGTTTAGACCTGTGATTTATTTATAGACAATATCAGCGAAATGTCAAATTAGCATTAACGAGAGTTAAAAGGCAGAGTAAAAGTAGAAATAAAAAGACTTAAAAAAACACGGGCAGTAAGTTTTGGCATGAGTGTTTTTGGTTTAAGTATTTGTTAGATTTTAAAAAAGCGATTAAACAAAATTTAGCATATTTTTATACAAAAAATAGCAAAAATAGACACCATAAAAGTGCCATATTTAGGCTATTTTTTGATTTAACCGCGATTTATATAACGCTTCCTATCTCTGTTTAAAAAATTAAACAGAGATAAGGAAGCTCCCTCAATGTTAATTTCTAATACAAATAACACAGTGCCACCTGCGTTTTTGTTTGAAATGTCAGCTAAACATTTCTACAAAAGTTTTTGTATTAGTAATTACAGTAGATAACGAATCTAATATAACAATAATTGTTAGTATGATAGATTTGTTCATATTAGAACTCCTTATAAAATATTATTGCCCTCTATGGGCTATAATAAGTTATAAGAAGCTTGAAATAAAAAAGTGTGAATAATCACACTTTTTTAGGTGTGAAGAGTTTTTTAATGATGTTATCATTGAAAATTACCTTAATTTAAATAGGAAAATCTTTATATTTCTCTTTTAATAAATTTTTCACTTCTCCTGAGAAGTTTTCAATGTTATTTTTAATATAATCCATTTGTTTATGGCTAAAAGCTACTGTTTTGAATTGTTGTTTTTTATCTACTTTTTGAATATCTAATATATCATATTTAATTTTTTGTTTGATATTAAAGTATAAAATACTTGCTTCAACATTTACATCACAGTTTTCAAATGTTCTTTTATGAAGGGTTGTTGTTTTAGTTATATTACAACTATTAAGAAATTCTATTCTACTTGAACTATTAGATAAAAACCAATGACCAGCTATCATTATAACTGGTATATTTTTACCCCATAATTCAAAAACCTTTTTTAAAAATAAATCAGGATACAAAGCGTTAAATTCTTGATTTCTTCCGAATGGTGGATTAGTTAAAACAATATCAGGCTTAAAATCAAAATCTTCTTTTTTACAAGTTAGAAAATCTAAATGTAAAAATTTATCAAAATTATCTTTGTATTCATCATCTATATCTAAACCAATTACTTCAACATTCTTTTTTCTTTTAAAGAATTGAGATAAATTTCCATTGTAGCACCCAACATCAAGAACTTTTTTAAATGGAAATCTTTTAACATTATCATAAATATTTTTTGATACAAAATCAGGAGTTAAAACAACAGATTTTTTACTAATTTTTGAATTGTTTTTATTATCTTTGTTATTCATATGATATATTCCAAGAGTTCTTTTTTATTCTAATTCTAATATATCATATATGAATAATAAATTAACTTTTGTATTAAAAATAAAGGTAAAGAAATATAGAGATTATTTCTCTATATTTTACTTTTGAAGATAGTCCAAATATTGATTAATTTTTTTATATGTTATATTTTTCATATATTGTTCCATATATTCAAAATCAGGTTTATTATTTTCATTTATTGGAAGCATAATTTTTTCTCTTGAAATTCTTGCGTCATTGATTTCTCTATTAAAGTTATATTTTTCAGAAAATCTATTTGTTAAAGTTGATATAAACAAATATACATATTTACTCATATTTTCTTCTTTTAAGTGTGTAATATGGTCGCTTCCCACAAATTTATAAGGTTGATAAAAACTTGCTCCAACACTTCCACTATTAGCAATAGTTAAGCAATCAGAAAAAATTCTAACATTTGTTTTATTCCCTATAAAATTATCTACTCCATTATTCATACTTGTTGAAGACACATAAGGAATATTTCCTAATTTTTGATTTGATTTAGTTAATCTTTTTCCTCTTTGAATAGTTGAAAATATATCTGTTAAAAAGAATTCTTCCCATTCTTTATTTTCTAATTGTTCTATTTTTTTATATTCTAAATTTGATAATACGTTTTTGGCATATTTTTTATAATCTTCAAGTTTCTTATCAATTTTTGATTTTGTATATTCTTCCATATATTTATAATCTGGTTCATTTTTTTCATTTATTGGTAGTAATATTTTTTGCTTTTTGAAATTGCTCAATTTGATAGGTTTTCCATATGAGAATATCAATAAAATTGTTGAATTAAATACAGAATTTAAAAATAATGCTTTATTTCTTGTCAATTTGTCCATTCTCAAAATTAATATATTTTGACTACAAGCAAATTTAACATCTCTATAAAATGCTTTAAATGTAGTGCTAACCATTCCTATTGAAATACAATTACCTTCTTCTGCTATTTTTGAATCAACCATATCCTGAAAACCATTATTTATTACTGCTCTTCCAACAAAAGGAATTTTTCCTTTATCCATTTTTCCAAAATCTTGTGATTTTGCTATATAGATTTTATTGAATATTTCACTAATAGAAAAAATTTTCCAATCTTTCACTTTATTTTCCCTCTTCAAATAAATAATCTCTGTTATTCATAATCATTGAAAATTCAAATGTTAAATAATCTCCTATTGTTTTTTCAAAATCTTCTTGTGTTGGTATTTCATCATTAAAATAATAAAAACTATGTAGCCATTCGTCCTCTGCTTCAACTGTTGTTTTTACACAAAATTTAGTTTCTGCTTCAATTCTATCAAACCAAATATCCAATAAATGTTGTTTTTTATCTTTTGCTTGTTCTGTTTCAATAAGTCCAATATGTGGAGCAACTTTAAAACCATCATTTCTAAAATCAATAAATTTACATTCTTTATCTTGTGGATGTGAAATTCCTGCTGTAAATATTGCTATACAAGGCATAACACCAACGCCATAGAAAGTATCTTTATTTAATGTAATAACACCCTCTAATGTATGTTTTTTTAATATATTTTCTTTTAATTCTGATTCTTCTTTTGTTTTTCCCGTCATTGTTGATTGGGGAACAATAGCTATACAACGCCCACCCATAGTTAAAGAATCTAATAAATGGCTTATAAAATTAATTTCATATAAATCTGGATTAGCTTTTGAACCTTGTGAATATGGGGGATTAATCATTCCTACTGTTGCTTGATTTAATTGTAATTTTGAACTATTTTGTGCTAAAAAATCGTCGTGTATTAAATTACTTTTTCCATCTCCTCTTAAAATCATATTTGTAGTTGCTATTGTGAACATATAAGGCTGTAATTCAAAACCATGAAGTTGTCTTTGTCTTATACTTGTTTGTTTTTGTTGGAATATATTATCAGCCATTCCATATTTATTTTTTTCTTCTTCTAATTTCTCTAACATATGATACATAGAAGCTACAAGGAAACCAGCTGTTCCGCAAGTTGGGTCTAATACAATATCACTATATTTTATATCTATTAAATCACAAAATAAATCTGTTATATGTTTTGGGGTTAATACAATTCCTAATGTTTGACCATCTCCACCAGAATATGACATAAATTCCCCGTAAAATCTACCTAAAAAATCTTCTGATGATTTTGTGTATTTAATACTTTTATATATTTTTTCATTTAAAAATTCTACATAATGTTTTAAAGGAGTTTTTCCGAGTTTATTATTGATTTCATTTAAAATAGGAGTATCTTTAATTAGAGAAAATTGATTTAATATTTTGTCTTTTTTTACCTCAGGAGACACATTTGCTCTTGTTAAATTAGATAAAACTGCATCATAAATTTTTTGACCGTCTGTTTTTATATTATCGCCCGTTAAATCACTAATAGAAAAATTTTTATATTCAGTTTATCTTAATGCTAATAAAATTCCTGAAACAATTAAAGGCTTATCTACATCTTTTAAATTTCCATAATTTCTTAAATCTTCATGTAATATAGCAGCGTCTTTTAAAATTTCTGCTGTTTCTTTTTCTTGGTTTGTTTCTTCTTTTAAAACTTCTCTTATGTAGTATTCATCAATATTTTTATGATTAAATGAAATAAAACTTTCAACTTCTGGTAGCTCTCTATAATATTCTGTATCTTCAATAAATAATGGACTTATTTTGTGTTTTTTCTCATTTCCAGAAATTCCAAAAGCAATAACTTTTTTATATGAAGTATTTTTTGCTAAATGTTTCCCATAAAATAATGCTCCATTTAAAGCATAATCTTTAACATTTTTTGGGTCTAAACAGATTAATTCTTTATCATCTAATTTAATATGTTTTGATAAAGAAGCTTTATTTTCAATAACTATTAAAAAATCTTTAACTACACCCACAAATTCTGGAAAACCTACTTTTCCTGAACCACTTTTTGAAGCTGTTTTTAAAGCATTATCAATTTCTAAAATACTGCTTCCTTGTGGGTCTAATTCAATATCTGCTTCTTTTAATAAATCTCTTACCCAATAATCTGTTATTACTTCTTTTTTTGCCATCTTTATTTTTATCCATTCATAAAATTTTATATTGAAAATATATTTTGTAAGTTATTTTTATTTTATCATATCAAAGTAATAAAGAAAATTAGGATTTTATAGTTTGTAATTTACAGAGCTATTTTTAGCTCTAGTAAATTACAAAAAGAGAAAAAAATGTTTTATTTACAAATAAATAGTTCTTTTGTATAAGTATAAAGTTCATCATCAAAATATTTTATTATCTCAAAGATTTCTTCATTTATATTGTTGTAATTATCTTTATTTAGCACTTTTTCATAATGAAAAACTCTATTTCTGAAATTTCTTATATGATTTAGTTTTGTAAATAATATTTCTCTATTTATTAATTTTTCCTCTTTTTTGGGAAGATTAGGAAAAATTTTTTTAATATCATTTATTCTCAATTTTTTATCGTAAGGCTTTTTAAAAAGATTTACCCAAAAACCAAATGATAATTCAGCTATGATTTTTTCTTTATCTGTTTTTTCTCTTCTTTTGATAAGTAAAGCTTTTGCTTGTGAAACTTTTTCTATACTATCTTTTGTTAAAAAATCTTCTTCATACCAAATATTAGAAATTTTTTCTGATAAATGATTATTAAGAGCATTTCTTAAAGCCACTTCTAAAATAGATAAAGGAATATAAGCATTTCGAGAAAATATCAAATTATTAGAATATTCTTCTAAATTTTTATAACTTTTAAATCTATCTTCACTTATAAATTGTTTGATTAAGCTTTCTTTCATTTCATATAACCTATAATTCTTTTAATGTAATTCCCTCGTAAGTCTATATTCTTGAAATATAGCCGAGGGTTTTTTTTTGCTTAAAATTCTAAATCTTTTAAAATAATATTATTATATCGCTCATTCATTAGCCCTTTTATAAATTTATAACCCTTATCTATTTTAAAGTCCATATTATCAACTAATTTTTTAGCATATTGAATATCAAGTGGCTCTCTAAAATATGATGTAATTGTTGTATCTTTATGTAAGTCTTCTTTTGTATGTCCAACTAATTTTTTGATTTCAATTAGTTTATTCATATCATTATCTTTGCCTTTCAAAAATTTTGATACAAAATGACTTCTTAAATCGTGGAAAGACGGAAGTTTTCCTTTATAATCAGGGTGGAATTTTTTTATAAAGAGTTTTATATCTTCATTAAAATTCTTTTGAAATCCATTTCTTTTTTTATCTTTATTAATTGTTAAATCAAAAAGATAATCTGCTTTTTCATTTATTCTTTCTTGAACAAAATTTAAAAAGCCCCACTCTATCAAATAATTTGAAATTGGAATAAATCTTTCACTTGCTAAATTCTTTAATGATTGTTTTTTAGGGTCTGTTATTTGAAGATTTATATAATATATTGTTTCATTTTCAACAACAATTTTTTCAAAATCTCTTAATCTTAACTGTGCCAATTCCTCTGCTCTTGCCCCAGTAAATAAACCTAATGCTAATGACCAAAATATGTGAGGACTTGCTGTTGTATGTCTTGTAAAGTTTCTTTTCGCTTGTCCTGGCACTTCTTCATGTTCTTCTAAATATCTATTTAATAAAAATTCATTGATATATTTAGAATCCAAATATTGTTTTTGATTTTCTTTATTATAAGCTTGGTCTTCTTTGCTTAATTCATCAAATCTAATATGTAATTTTTCCCATAAATCTATATTTAGATTTCCATATTTTTCAGGCTCATATAGTTTTATATCTTTTAAAAATTGAAGAACTATTTTTATTTTTGCTTTTAATCCACCCAATAAACTTTTTTTATAAACACCCTTATTTTTTTCTGAACTTGTAAACGCTATTGTGTATAAAATTCCTTTTTCTCTCCACATTTCTTTTAATGTTTTTTCAGCTAAATTTGGAAAATTTTTATAAATATCTTTTATAGCATTTATATCTTCTAAATTCACATCTGTTAAATTCCTTTTAGGAATTCCTAATTGTTCATTTCCTAACATTATTTCTGAAAATTGTTTTAAAGCTATTTCAGCAGTTCTTGTGGCTCTTCCTTTTTGTTTTTGCCCATTTATGAATTTATCAATTAATAAATCCCAGTGGTCTTGATTTGATAAACTTTTATTCATATCTCCTAAAAATTTATTTAAAGCTGGATTATTTTCTAAAAAAGCTATTAAATCAGAAGAAGCATTAACAACACTTTTTTTATTTAATAAATTATCATAATTTGCTATATCTTGAAGAATAACCTCTATTTCTTTTTTCACAAGATTTTCTTCAAATGTTTGTATCATATTTTCAGGAATTTTTGAAATTTCCTCTTGGATTATAATATTTTGCCTATTTATAATATCTCTTGCTTTTTTTCTATATAATCCTATATTATCAGTATCATAAGCCATTTTTAGCTCATTTAGTTCTTTTTGAAGTGCTGGTTTTGTATGCCCTCCAAATTGCGTTCCTTTTTCATCAAAATAACTTAAAGCATTAAATCTTAATCTTTCAATCTCTTTGACTTCTGTTCCAATATCTCCTATATAATTATTATCTTTAATAATTGCTCTTTCTTCATATTTTTGTAATAAACCTATTACATATTCATTTAATTCTTCCAAAGATAAATTCTCCACTTCTAAAAATAATAATTCAACCTGATTATTTATATAGTTTGCTATTGTAAATAATGAAGCATTTAATAAGGAGTTATAATAACTTTTTTTACCTAATAATTTTTTAAGAGAGACTCTATATAATGGAGTTTTTTTATTTAGGATAAATGGAATTTTTTTTCTAAAATACCACATTCCTCTTCTTTCATAACAATAAGAATTTATTTTCATTTCTTGCCATTTGAATATTAAATTCAAAGGATAAAGAATGAGCATCAAAACCAAAATTCTCGTTG
>JBBITK010000080.1:0-740 GCA_037440805.1 Arcobacter sp.
TCCAGTTCTTCTGCAATTTTATCAACTACAAGCACATCCAAATATCTTCTGACCATGTCAACGAGTATATGATCTGTTCTAACCTGTCTTACTACTTTTCCATCAACATCCTTTCCTATGTATCTGATAACTTTTTGTTTCACTCTCCCAATCTTTTACATCACCACTTAAAAAACTTTTACTTGATTTTTCTAAACCACTTTTTAGCTCAATCAAATCAAATTTTGCTAATTCGTCTATTTTTGCAAAATCTGGATTATCCTTCAAAAACTCCTCATCTGCGATAGTTATCTTCCCTTTTATAGTCAAAATACCTCGATAGATATTCTCCAAAATTTCTCTCTCTTCATCACTTTTTATACCTAATTGCTCATATTTTTTCAAAAGAGTCTCTAACTCTTCAATTCCAGCAAAAAATCTCTTTTTATTTTTCTCTTTTATGTTAATAATATAGTTTCTATAATTATTTAAAATCTTGTTATTAACAATCTCTTTAACATCTCTTAGATATAAAATCTTTTTCTCAAAACTCAATAACTCTTTTTTTAACTCTTCAAGCTTTGAAGAAGATTCTAAAACAGTTCTTTTATCAAGACTATGAAAAGTATCCATAAAATCATCTTCCATAACAACTGCATTAGTAAATTTTATATGCATATCATCACCAAACTCTTTATAATAAAAAGTCTCTCTTCCTATGATTTTTTGAATATAATTTTTTTGAATTGCATAAACAAAAT
>JBBITK010000080.1:777-9961 GCA_037440805.1 Arcobacter sp.
GGCCAAGCTAGTTTTATTTGATATTTTTTTCATAATCTTATCACTAAATAAAGAGTAAAAATCTATCAAATCTATCAGTTTAAAAGAGTTCTTATCTACTTTTTCCCTAAAAATTTTTAGATTTTCCAACTCTTTTGATAAAAAACTCTCATTAGTCAAAATTGTTATTTTAGAATCAACTACTTTTCTTTGTTTTGTAATACTATCTTTTATTTTTTTATCCAATAAATAACTAGCACTTAAATCTAACTCTTTTTCAAACTCCTCTAAAAATTCAGAGAGTTGTAAAGATTGATTTAGATTTTTTTCTAAAACTACAATTTGATTTTTTTCTTTGTACAAATCTGAAACAATATAACCAAACATCAGTAATACAGATGATATTGGCAATAATATTAAAAGTAAAAGTTTATTCTTTATGGACAAATCTTTTATGTTAAAACTCATTTTTTTCCTTCTTTTATAGTAAAGGAATATTAACAATCAAAGATTACATTTTGATTTCATTAAAAAGTTATTTTTTGTTTATTTAGTTATATAAAAGTATATTAAAGAGTTATTTTAGAGGCAAAGCCCCTAAAATTAGTTTTTATCTATTGCACAAAGGTCAGAGAAAGCAACTTCAAGTCTAGCTATCATAGACTCTTGTCCAGCTCTTATGAACTTTCTTGGGTCATAATAGTTTTTATTTGGTTTATCTTCACCTTCAGGATTTCCAATTTGCCCTTGTAAATATCCATGATATTTAGCTTCATAAGCTCTAATTCCATCCCACATTGCCCATTGAGTATCTGTGTCAATATTCATTTTGATAACACCATAAGAGATAGCTTCTCTAATCTCTTCTAATAATGAACCTGAACCACCGTGGAATACAAAATCAACTGGTTTATCACAAGTTCCTAATTTTTCTTGAATATATTTTTGAGAGTTATCTAAGATTTTTGGACTTAAAACAACATTTCCTGGTTTATAAACACCATGAACATTTCCAAAAGATGCAGCTATTGTGAAATTTTCACCTACCTCTTTTAATTTTTCATAAGCATAACAAACCTCTTCTGGTTGTGTGTAAAGTAAAGCATTATCAACATCACTGTTATCAACACCATCTTCCTCACCACCAGTGATTCCAAGCTCGATTTCTAACATCATATCAAGTGCATTCATTTTTTTGAAATACTCAACACAAATTTCAATGTTCTCTTCTAAAGACTCTTCACTTAAATCAAGCATATGAGAAGTAAATAGAGGTCTTCCTGTTTTTGCAAAATGTTCAGCTCCTGCATCTAATAAACCATCAATCCAAGGTAAAAGTTTTTTTGCAGCGTGGTCTGTATGTAAAATTACAGGAATTCCATAAGCTTTTGCCATAGTATGAACATGGTTAGCCCCACTAATTCCACCCAATACTGCAGCATCAGAAGTTTTTAAACCTTTTCCAGCATAAAAACCTGCTCCACCATTTGAGAATTGAATAATAATTGGCGATTTAACCTTTGCAGCTGCTTCTAAAACTGCATTAACTGAATCAGTTCCAACAACATTTACAGCTGGAATTGCAAAATTATTCTCTTTTGCATAAGCAAAAAGTTTTTTAGCTTCACTTCCTGTTAAAACACCTGCATTTACAATACTTAATACACCCATTTTACTCTCCTTATTTAATTACGATATTTGCACTTTTTCTTAATTCATCTGTCAAATCTTTAGCTTTTTTGTTAAATTGGTTAGCTAACATAATTTGAGAGATGTTTCCTTTTACTTCATCATAAGATAAAGATTTTCCTTCAGCTTTGTCTTTTAAGTATATAACATGGTAACCAAATTGAGTCTTAACAGGTGTTTTTGAGTAACTATTTTTGCTTAATAATTTACAACCAGCTGAAAACTCAGGAACCATTTGATCTGCTGCAAATTTACCTAAATACCCACCATTTGATTTTGCACTTGGGTCAATAGATTTTGATTTTGCTATTGTTGCAAATTTATCTTCTTTACTAGAAGCTTTATCAAGTTGTTTGATTATATCTTTTGCTTCAGCTTCTGTTTTTACTAAAATATGTCTAGCTTCCATTGTTGCTGGAACTACAAATTTATCTTTATTTTTTTGATAAAAATCTTTTTTCTGTGCATCTGTAATTTTGATTTTTTCTACTTCATTTTTTTGCCAAACTTGGAATGCTAAATCTTGTTTCATTTTATTAATAGCATCTTTATATGTAGGGTCGCTCTCTATTCCATCTTTTAGTGCTTTTTTTGCAATCAATTTTTTATTGATAATTTGCTCTAAAACTTGTTTTTTTGCATTATCAGGTAATTGATCAAAATTGATTCTTGGGTCTTGTAAAACCAATGCGATATCAGCTTTTGTGATTTTTTCTCCATCAACCGTAGCATAATAATCAGCAGCACTTAATGTTGAACATAATGCTAAAGAAACTACCAAACTTGAAACTATTTTTTTCATATGAATCCTTGTAAAAATTTTCGGGATTCTATCCAAAAACAATTAATAAAATGTTAATTAAATAAGGATACATCAATCACTTTTCCCCTTATTTAAAAATTTTAAAATTTAACTTAAAAAAGCTTTAAAAAATCAAATTTTTATGATACAATTCCGAACAAATTTAAACTTAACTTAAATTTAAGGGTACACGGAATGAGAATTTTAATAATCGAAGATGAAATAACTTTAAATAGAACGCTACAAGAGGGATTAACTGATTTTGGATATCAAGTTGATACTGCTGAAAACTATAAAGATGCTGAATATTTTATAGACATTAGAAACTATGATTTAGTATTAACAGATTGGATGTTACCAGATGGTGACGGTATTGAACTATGTAGAATAGTTAAAAACAGAAGTTCAAGAACTGCTGTTGTTATACTATCTGCAAGAGATGATAAAGAGAGTGAAATAGAGGCTCTAAAATCAGGTGCTGATGATTTTATTAGAAAACCATTTGATTTTGATATCTTACTTGCAAGAATTGAAGCAAGATTAAGATTTGGTGGAACAAATATTATCGAAATTGACAAATTATCAATTAATCCTGATGAGGAAAAAATTGAGTATGATGGAGAAGAGATAGAATTAAAAGGTAAACCTTTTGAAGTTTTAACTCACTTAGCAAGACATAGAGACCAAATCGTTTCTAAAGAGCAATTATTAGATGCAATTTGGGAAGAACCAGAACTTGTAACTCCAAATGTTATTGAAGTTGCAATCAATCAAATTAGACAAAAAATGGATAAACCATTAAATATCTCTACTATTGAAACAATCAGAAGAAGAGGATATAGATTTTGTTATCCAAATGTAATTGACGAGTCAAAAAAATAGATTTAACTATCTAAAAAAATGGAAAGTAAAAGTATTTATAAACAGTTTTATGCAAAACTGATTATAGCTACCTCCCTTTTCATAATTACCCTTTCTATCATTTTTTATTTTTATACAAAAAAATCAACCTACGAAGATATTCAAAACAATATGCTACAAAATGCCCTTGAAATAAAAAAGGCTTTCGAGACAAAAAATGGTAATTTAGAAGAGTTCAAACCAATAAAAAATCAAAATTCAACCATAGAAATAGTTTATAATCTATCAAGTAATGCCCATAGTTTCTATAACTACGAGAGAAATGATAACTATTTTATAAAACTAATATATCCATTGGATTTGAAAAAAAGGATTTTTTTACAAATAAATAGGAATATAACCTTTGAAAGGCAACTTTTACACTCTATTATTTCTAAAAATCTTTTTATATTAGCCCTTCCTGGTTTTATATTGATGCTTTTATATTCATTGGTACTTTCAAAATCTTTGTTAAAACCAATTATTCAAATAAATAAGAAATTATCCAATATGGATGAAAACTCTTTGACACAAATTGATGAAAAAGATTTACCTGTGGAGTTTCATTCCCTTGCAGATTCTATAAACTCTTTGACAAATCGTATTGAAACCTATGTAAAATTTAAAAAAGAGCTTTTTATTGGTGCAGCCCATGAATTAAAAACGCCCCTTGCTGTTATGAAACTAAAAAATGAAGTTACATTAAAAAAGAAAAGAGAAATAGAACAGTACGAAGATACTTTAAAATTGACCGTAAAACAAATCGATGATATGAATAAAATGATTTCATCAATTTTGGATATAGGTAGAGCAGAAGGTGCTCAATTTGAACAAGCTATCGAGCTTGATTTAGTTGAATATATCAAAAGAAAAACAAATGATTATAGAATGTTAAGTGCTCAAAAAAATATAAATATAACTTTTTTCTCAAATGTAAATCATCTTGTAACAGCTATTCAACTAACACTATTTAATCAAATTTTACAAAATTTTGTACAAAATGCCATAAAATTCACTCCAAATGAAAAAACTATAGATATAAAACTAAAAAAAATAAAAGAGAAAATAGTTATAACCGTAATGGATGAAGGAACAGGAATAGATGAAAATTTAGATGTTTTTGCACCATTTAAAAGATATGGAAATCAAAGCGGAGTTGGTTTGGGATTATTTTTAGCAAAAAATGCTTCAGATGCACTAAGAGGAAAAATATCTTTAAAAAATAGAAATGATGGGAAAAATGGATGTGTTGCTAAACTTGTGCTTAACAACAATCCATTCAAAAAAACAATTAAAACAATCTAGCGTGTTCGATTTTTGTACACTTATTTTGTACAACTTTCATTCCAGCGTCTTTAGCTTTTTGTGCAGCTTCATTATTTACAAGTCCAAGTTGAGTCCAAATAACATCAACATCTCCTCTTTTTATAGCTTCATCAACAACTTCCGCAATAGCATCTGGTTTTCTAAAAATATCAACCATATCTATTTTAAAAGGTATCTCACTAATGGTTTTATATACTTTTTCACCTAAAATTGTCTCTTCTTTTGGATAAACAGGTACTATTTTAAATCCTGCTCTTTGAAGATATTTTGCCACAATATTTGAGGCCTTTGTTTCATCAGGAGATAACCCTGCTATTGCAATAGTTTTAGTGTTGTTAAAAATTTCTATAAGTTCTTCACTATTTGAATTTACTGTTGGGAATTCGCATTCCATTTTATATCCTTTAAAATTTATTTGAGATATTAAACAATAAATAAACTTATTTATCAATTTTTCTTAATTTACTAATATATTTTATTTAAAAGATGAAATAATTTTATTATGATATAATAATCTCAACTACTATAAAAGGTCTTTGCAGTGAATATAAAAGGTATGAGAATATTATCCATTGATGATAATAAAACTAATCTATTGATTGTTGAGAATTATGCAAAATCCCTATCGTTAAATGTTGATAGTTATTTAAATCCAATAGAAGCTTTAGAATCATGTGAAAAAAATGAATATGATTTAATCATTGTTGATTATATGATGCCTCAAATTGATGGTTTAGAATTTATAAAAGAATTTAGAAAAAATAATTTTGAAACACCAATAATAATGTTAACAGCTGTAAGTGATAATATGGCTTTGCATTTAAGAGCTTTAGAATATGGAGCAAATGATTTTTTGAGTAAACCATTAAATTCTCCAGCTTTTAAGGCAAGAATTACAAATCTTTTGAAACTAAAGAAATCTCAACTTTTGATAAAAGACAAAGCCCTATTGCTTGAAGAAGAGGTTCAAAAAGCTACAAATATGCTAAAAGATGCAGAAAGAGAAACACTAGAAATCTTGGCAAAATGTGCAGAATACAAAGACCCTGAAACAAATGCCCACACACAAAGAGTGGCTCACTATTGTAAACTTCTAGCAAAAGCCTGCGGATTAGATGAAAAAACACAAGATATTTTATATTATGCTTCTCCCTTTCATGATTTGGGGAAAATTGGGATTCCCGATGAAATTTTATTAAAACCTGCAAAATTAGATAACTGTGAATTTGATATTATGAAACAACACTCAATGATTGGTTATGAGATTTTAAAAAATTCAAAAAGTGATTATTTAAAAGCTGGTGGAATTATTGCCTATACCCACCATGAAAAATATGATGGAAGTGGTTATCCAAATAGACTAAAAGGTGAAAATATCCATATTTATGGAAGAATAACTGCAATAGTTGATGTTTTTGATGCACTAACTTCAAACAGACCCTATAAAAAATTTTGGGAAATAGATGAGGCTATTAATTTTTTAATAGAGCAAAAAAATAGACACTTTGATCCAAATCTAGTCGATTTATTTATAACACAAAAGGAAGAGATTGTAAAAATACATCAACTATTTACACAAGAAGAACAAAATGTTTAGAGCCATTTTTAAAACTATAGCTAATCCTATTATAGGTCCTATTATTGTCTCATCTTTGACGCTTATTGGTTTGGGATATTTTTATCTTCCTAAAATATCTTTAACTAATCAAAAAGAAAAAATTATAAAAGAATCTACACATCTAGTAGAACACCTAAAAAGTTTTAGGGGATATTATAATGAATATGTAGTATCTAAACTCAAAAATTTCAGTGAAATAAAAATAGATTATAACCACATTTCAAATCCAAATATTATTCCACTTCCAGCAACTACAATACATAATTTGAGTGAAAGACTAACACATGATGAAGGAATCAAAGTAAATTTTTTTAGTGATTATCCTTTTCCACATAGAAAAGATAGAGTTTTAGATAATCTACAAAAGGATGAAATTAGTTTTTTAAGAAATAGTCCAAAAGAGATATTTATTAAAGAGGATATCATAGATAATAAAAAAGTTTTGAGGGTAGCATTTGCAGATATTATGGCTTCTCAAACTTGTGTAAATTGCCATAATACAAGAGCTGATTCTCCAAAAAGAGATTGGAAATTAAATGATGTTAGAGGTGTTATGGAGATTATTACTCCCATAAAAGATGATTTTATTTTAAATCAAAAAGACACCAAAAATATAATAATTTTCATATCTCTTGTGGTTTTAGCATTTATTACTCACTACTTTATTTTATATTTCAAAAGGGAAAAAGAGTTAAAACAACAAAATATAACCCTAGAAAATGAAGTAGAAAAGAGAACAAAAGAGTTAAATAATAGTAATACACTTTTATTGGAATATAAAAAAGCAGTTGATGCTAGTACCATAGTTTCAAAGGCAGATAAACAAGGAATTATTACCTATGTAAATGATACTTTTTGTGAAATCTCTGGATATACGAGGGAAGAATTAATAGGAAAACCACACAATATTGTTAGACATCCTGATATTTCAAAGGAGTTTTTTGAAGAACTTTGGGAAACTATTAAATCAAAAGAGATTTTTAAAGGTATCATCAAAAATAGAGCAAAAAATGGAAAAGAGTATTTTGTTGCAAGTACAATTATTCCTATTTTAGATGAATACAATGAAATAACAGAGTATCTATCTTTGAGATATGATATAACTGAACTTATCTATGCAAAAGAAAAAGCACTAAGTGCACAAAAAGCAAAAAGTCTATTTTTGGCAAATATGAGCCATGAAATTAGAACTCCTTTAAATGCAATTATTGGATTTTCTGATATTTTGTATGATTCAAATTTGAGTTCTGATGAAAAAGAGTACGCCTATATTATCTCAAAAAGTGCAAAATCTCTTTTAAATATTATAAATGATGTTTTGGATATTTCAAAAATAGAGAATGGAAAACTCGAATTAAATATTCAACAATTTAGCCTATTTGATTTAACTGAAAATATTGTTGAACTATTTTCAGTAAATGCAAAAGAGAAAAATATCAAATTTATCTACAATGTTGATTCACATTTGCCACAACTTTTACTAGGAGATAGCGTAAGACTTCAACAGGTTTTATCCAATATTTTAAGTAATGCCATCAAATTTACCCCTGAAAATGGAAAAATATTTTTTGATATTGAAGTTGTTGAAAAAATGAATAATATTGTAAAAATCAAATTCCTAATTAAAGATAATGGTATAGGGATGAACAAAGAACAACTAAAATTGATATTCAATCCATTTTCCCAAGCAGATAATAGTATCAGTAGAAAATATGGAGGAACAGGGCTTGGTCTTGCTATTTGTTGGGATATTATAAAACTTATGAATTCTACTATTGAAGTGTCATCAACAAAAGGTTTTGGAAGTGAGTTTTCATTTGTTTTAGATTTTAAAATGATGAAAGATGAAGATAAAAAACATCTAAAAAATGATTTATATTTAGCCATAAAAAGTTCAAATGATGAAGATGAAATCAAAAAAAGCCTCAAAAATTATCTTGAAAAAATAGCTACAGTTTTTGATATTTCCAATAGCTATGGCGATGAATCCAAGAAAATCGATTTTAAAGTACTATTTTGCTGTGGAGATAAAGATGTTTTCTATAAAATAGATGAATTTAAATCAAATCATAAAAATTCTAAAATTGTCTATGTGGGACAAAAAAAAGAGATACCTCAAAATATTCACTATAAAATTGATTATTTTATTGAACTACCAATTTATGGTTCAAAAATTTACAATATAATTGCTGATAATAGTAATTTACATCTAAACTCTCATCCTGTACTTGATTCTTTTGAAGAGAAATTTGAAGCAAAAGTATTGGTTGCTGAAGATAATGAAAACAATAAAAAACTTATAGAAATGCTATTAAAAAGGCTTGGAGTAAAGTTTGATATTGTCTCAAATGGACAAGAAGCTGTTCAATATTTCAAAGAAAATAAATATAATTTAATATTTATGGATGTAAATATGCCTATATTAGATGGAATATCTGCTACAAAAGAGATTTTAAATATAGAAAAATCCAATAATCTTTCTAAAACTCCTATCGTTGCACTAACTGCAAATGCAGTGGAAGGGGATAGGGAAAAATATCTTGAAAATGGAATGGATGGCTACCTATCAAAACCTATTATTATGAAAAATTTAATTGAGATTTTTGAACTATTTATAGGTCCAAAAACAACTCTTATAAAAGTAGAAAATATTGCTTCAAATCTTGATTTACCACTTGATGTTGCCCAAATAATTTTGGATAATTTCAAAGAAGAGATAACAAAAGATTTAGGAGAATTAAAAAACTTTATAGAGCAAAACAACAATGAAGAAATCTCAAAAAAAGCTCACTATATTAAAAACTCTTGTTTAAATGTAGGATTGAATGAAGCTATAAAAATAGTTGAAGATATGGAGAAAAATGAGATAG
>JBBITK010000081.1:0-3653 GCA_037440805.1 Arcobacter sp.
AATATCTTGAATAGATTCACTATATGGAACTATTTCAGAATAAACACCTGATTCTCTAAGTTTTCTAGCAATAATTTGAGTATATTGACTACCAAAATCTAATACAACAATAGGTACATGTTTCATATATATTTTCCTTCATATTTCCCATTTTAAACGAGAAACATTACAAATTTAATATAAGATTTTATCCAATATAGAGTTAAAAAGGGATTAGTAAAAAAGTAGAGAGGAAATGATAAAAAAGGAGTCTAAAACTCCTTTTTTCAACCAACGTGATAGAAACCTAAAATTTCGTATTGAACATACCAAATAGCTAAAGATACTAAGTATCCTACAAGCACTGTCCAAGCAAATTTCATATGATAAGAGAATGTATAAATACCTTGCATTTTACCCATAACACCAACACCTGCTGCACTACCAAATGATATTAAAGAACCTCCAATACCAGCTGTCATAGTAACTAACATCCATTGGTCAAGTCCCATAGTAGGATTTGCTTTTAATATAGCACTCATAACAGGTACATTATCAACTATTGCAGATAGGAATCCAACTCCAATATTTGCAGCTGTTGGACCTAAAACTGATGGATCATAAACATGAGCTGCTAAAGCCAACCAACCAACAAAATATAATGCTCCAACTGCTGCTAAAATACCAAAGAAAAACATTAATGTATTGTTTTCAATTTTTGACATAGAGTGAAAAATATTGAAGTGTTCATCCCCAAATTTTTTCTTTAATCCATAAGCATAAACTTTAAGTAAAGCTAAACCGAACATCATACCCCACATAGCTGGTAAATGTAAAACTTGATGTGAAATAACTGCACAGAAGATAGTAAATACACCCAAGAACATAACCATTTTTGCACCTGCTGCCATTTTTGGTGCAGTCTCTTTAGAAGCATCAAAATCAGGCTTTATATCAGGAACAAATCTTGATAATAAAAATGCTGTTACAATATAACCACCTATTGAAGCTGGAAATAAAAATAAGAAATCAGTAAATACACCCTTACCTGCTGTCCATGCCATAAGTGTTGTAATATCACCAAATGGAGACCAAGCACCACCTGCATTTGCAGCAACAACAATATTTATAGCACCTGGAACTAAGAAATCTTTTCTTGTTTTTTCAATAGTAACTAAAACCGTAGATAAAATAAGAGCTGTTGTTAGGTTATCAGCAACAGGAGAGATAAAAAATGCTAAAAATCCAGTTACCCAAAAAAGTTTTCTATATGTGTAACCTTTTGAGATTAGATTATATTTCAATCTATCAAAAACTCCCATATGAAGTAATGACTCAATATAAGTCATTGCAACAAATAAGAAGAAGAAAATACCTGCTATTTCCAAAATTAAATGATTTGCTTCATTATGAACCAAATTAACATCTAATCCATTTAATGAATAGTAAATAGCAGCTAACATAAACATAAAAGTACCTATAAATAGTGCTGGTTTAGCTTTATCTATATGATATTTTTCTTCAGCTGCAACAAAATAGTAACCAATTACAAAAATAACTAAAGTTGCTATTCCAACCCATGTCATTGTCAAATCTGGATTTTGTACTTCTGCGTTAGAAGAGGCAAACATTGACAATGCACTCAATAATAATGCCATGATGACTTTAAACATTAATTTCTCCTTAATAATAAAAGCACTTGTTTTAAAAATGCCTTAAAATTGTAGTCTTATGGAAATTTTGCCTAATATATACTTAAAAATAACTATATTAAAAAATCTTTAATAAAAAACTATATATTTTCAATATAATGAGCACCTAATGAAACTTTACGATTTATTGCCGATTTTAACATAGATTTTGCAGTTAATAACCTAATATATAACAATCTACCGACATCCATTTTTAAATATTCTTCGACTTTTTCCAAAGAGTTTTCTAAATCTTTTTGGTTTCTAACAATTCCTGCACAACTCCACATCATCTCTCTTAAATTGTCTTTTATAGGTTTGTCTATATCTTTGTTTCTAATATATTTTTTAGTCACTTTTTTCTATTTTAAAGTTTTCTTTCATTGAATTTTCAACTGCAATTTGAGAGAATACTATACCTTCAAGCAAAGAGTTTGAAGCCAATCTATTTGCTCCATGAACACCCGTACAAGCAATTTCCCCTATTGCATAAAGATTTTTCATTCCCTTTACTTTTCCATTTAAAGATGTTTCAACTCCACCCATTGAATAGTGGAAAGCTGGACTTATAGGCACTCTTTCAAAAGGGAGTTCATATCCTAGATTTTTTAAATTTGCATAGATATTTGGAAATCTCTTTTTAAAAGCATTTTTTTCAAATGTTTCAAAAGATAAAAAAACTCCCAATCCTGTTTTTTTGTTGTAATCAAAAATAGATCTACTTACCACATCTCTTGGAGCTAATTCTCCATCTTTATGATATTCAAACAAAAATCTATAACCATTGTCATCAACAATATAAGCACCCTCACCTCTTAAAGCTTCACTTAAAAGTGGCTTTCTTGCAAATGAAGTTCCCCTTACAACTGTTGGGTGAAATTGCATCATTTCCATATCTTTTAGAGGAAGATTTTTTTCAGCAATTATTCCTTGAATTTCTCCTGCATTTGCCGTTGAATTTGTGTGATACCTATAAATAGAACCTACTCCACCACTTGCCAAAATAGTTGTATGTGCATATGCCACTTTTTGCTCTGTTTCACTAACAAAATATTGAACACCATAACAAATATCATTTTCTATTAATAAATCACAAACAACAGCTTGAGTGATAATTTCATGTTTACAATGTTCAAGCAAGAAAATATGCAACATTCTTCCTGTGGCATCACCATCGGCATGTAAAATTCTATTTCTACTGTGTGCTGCCTCTTTTGTAAAAGCCAGTTCACCTTTGTCATTTAAATCAAAATTCATTCCAGCATCAATTAAATTTTTAATAGCTCCCATTGAACTTTTACTCAAAAGTTCAACAGCCTCTTTGTCATTATAATTAACACCAGCTTCTAAAGTATCTTTAATATGAGCAGGAATATCTGACTCATCAACGGCTGTTGCAATTCCACCTTGTGCCCAAAAAGTATTACAATTCCAAGGAGACATTTTGGCAATAATCAAAACCCTCTTATCTTTTGGAATTAATCTTGCAGCATTTAAACCAGCTATTCCACATCCAACTATAATATAATCATATATCATTATTTTGCTATCTCTTTTTTTTCTACTTTAGAATCTTTAACATAAACGGGGTCGCCTTTATAACCACAACCGCTAAAAGATAAAACAAAAACTGCTATAATAAATCCATGAAAAAAATTAATGAAATTCTTACTCATATTAAAAATAATCCTCAATTTAGTAAAATTAATAGTTCCATTTTAATAAAAAAGTTTATTGAAGTACTCCCTTTGAAATTAAAAAAAGGAGTAAAATTTGCTTATGTAAAGAATGAAACTCTATTCTTTGTATTAACACATCCTGTGTTCAAAATGGAGTTTGAGTATAACAAAGCAGATATAAAATCATTATTAAAAAATTATAACATCGAAAATGTAAAAGATATAAACTTTTTTGTAACCAATAAAATAGAAGAGAAAACAAAAGAAGAAGTCATAAAACCTATGTTCAAAGAGCGTTCCTATG
>JBBITK010000081.1:3663-9889 GCA_037440805.1 Arcobacter sp.
ATTTGAAAATTTAGCACAAAATGATAGAATTTTCAACAGATTTGAAAACATAAGAAAAATTATAAAAAACTCTTAAATAATTTCTCTCTTTGTTTATAGTCAGGGCAATATTTTTCAACCAAATCCCAAAATTCTTTAGAGTGATTTTTATGTTTGATATGACTTAATTCGTGAATTACCACATATTCTATAATTTCCATTGGAAATTTCATAAGTAAAATATTAAATTTTAAATCATTTTTTTGATTACAAGAACCCCAAGTTCTTTTATTTTTCCTATATGAAATAGAATTTGCTTCCAAATTCATAATTTTAGAATGCTTTTCAACCAAAAATGGAATAAGTTTTTGAGCTTCATTTTTGTAAAAATTATCTAAATTCCTTATTTTATAATTTTCAATATTTTCCACTTTTCCAAAATATAAAAATTGATTTTCTAAGATTATTTTTCTTTGTGAAAAACTTATTACTGATTGATTTATCCAATTTTGTTTTTTTAATATCAAATCTTTTGCATCATCTATGGTAAATCGACTATTTGATTTTATCTCTATTTGATTTTGGGATAAAACTCTTAGATATGTATGTCTTAAACTTTTTTTTAGAGTTAATTTTACCTCTAAAATTCGGTCTTGAAAATCAATATGGAATATCACACTTTTCCTTAAGTATTTTTTGGATAAAATCCCGCATTATATCACATAAATATAATGATAAAATTATTGAGGAAAATGCTGATGAAAATTGCAAACAGAATGGAGAATTTGTCTCCATCGGTTACTATGGCAATTACTGCCTTAGCTAGAGAGCTTAAAGCTCAAGGTAAAGATATACTAAGTTTTAGTGCAGGTGAACCTGATTTTGATACACCTGAAATTATTAAACAAGCTGCTATAAAAGCTATCAATGATGGTCAAACAAAATATACAGCTGTTGAGGGTATTATCGCTACCAAACAAGCAATTATTAATAAATTAAAAAAAGACCATGGTTTAGAATATAAATTAGATGGTATTGTGATTAGTAACGGTGCAAAACACTCTTTATTTAATCTTTTTCAAGTATTAATTGAAGAAGGAGATGAAGTTATCATTCCTGCACCATATTGGGTTACTTATCCAGAACAAGTAAAATATTCTGGTGGAAATCCTGTATTTATTGAAACAGATGATTCAACAGAGTTTAAAATAACTCCTGAACAATTAAAAGCTGCAATAACACCGAAAACAAAAATTTTACTTTTAAACACACCATCTAATCCAACTGGTTCTGTTTATTCTAAAGAAGAGATATTAGCTCTTGGTGAAGTTTTAAAAGGTACTGATATTTTAGTATTCTCAGATGAGATGTATGAAAAAATTATGTACAACGGGAAAAAATTTACAGCTTGTGCAGAAGTATCTGAAGATATGTTCAAAAGAACAGTAACAATAAATGGTTTAAGTAAAGCAGTAGCTATGACTGGTTGGAGATTTGGATATATTGCAACTTGCGATGCTTCTTTAGCTAAAGCTTTAACAAAACTTCAAGGTCAAGTTACTTCAAACATCAACACAATGACTCAATATGCAGCAATTCCAGCACTTGAAGGTGATGCAGATGAAACTATTGAGATGATGAGAGTTGAATTTGAAAAAAGAAAAAATATTGCTGTTAATTCTTTCAATGATATAAAAGGTTTATCTTCAATTAATCCTGATGGTGCTTTTTATCTTTTCATAAATATTCAAGGTGTTACAAATGACTCTATGAAATTCTGTGCAGAATTATTAGAGCAAAAAGGAGTAGCCCTAGTTCCAGGACTTGCATTTGGAACAGAAGGTTATGTTAGATTCTCTTTTGCTACGGATTTAGCAACTATTCAAGAGGGAATAAAAAGAATCAAAGAGTTTGTAGAAAGTAAATAATGACTCTTCAAAAAAAAGCCACTGTTGTTTCATCTAGTGTTGCAGCAGTTCTAACTCTTATAAAACTTGTAATAGGTATTTCAAGTGGTTCGGTTGCAGTTTTGGCTTCTGCAATCGATTCTGTTTTAGATATGTTTGTATCTATTTTTAACTACTTTGCAATATCAAATTCTGAAAAACCCGCTGATAAAACTTTTAATTATGGAAGAGGAAAAATCGAAGCTTTAGCTTCTGTTATTGAAGGTACTATTATCACTATTTCAGGTCTTTTCTTGCTTTATCAAGCAGTAAAAAAAGCAATAGATGGAGAAACTTCTCAATATTTAGATATCTCTATTATTGTTATGATTATTTCCCTTGTTATTACTATTTCTTTGGTTGTTTTTTTAAATACTATCGCTAAAAAAACCCACTCTATGGTTATAAAGGCTGACGCTCTTCACTATAAGACTGATGTTTATAGCAATTTAGCAGTATTAATTTCTTTATTAATCGTTAATTTTACTGGATTTGAAATTGTTGATGTAATTATTGGTGGTGCTATTGCCATTTATATTATTTATTCAGCTTATGAACTAATTCATGAGGGTATTTTAGTATTATTAGATAGATCTTTGGATGAAGAAACCGTTGAAAAAATCAAAAAAATAATTTCAAATAATCAAAAAGTCAATACCTATCATATGTTAAAAACTAGAGAAGCTGGACATCAAACATTTGTAGAAGTTCATCTAGTATTCGATTGCCTAATTACTTTAATGGAAGCTCATAAAATAGGTGATTCTATTGAACATAAAATAAAAAGAATAGACAAAAATAGAAATTGGCACATAAATATTCACCTAGACCCATATGATGATTTTTTAATGAATGAATCTCACTAATTTAATAATCATTTTAATTACAAAAAAATTTTCACTAAGTTGTTTTTAGATACAATACTGAAATGTTATAAAAAGGTGTAAATTTGAATTATATTAAAGTTTTAGGTGCTAGTGGAAGTAAAGGAAAGGGTTTAAACACAACCTCTTTTCAAATTTATAAAGACATTGTCGTTGATGCTGGAAATATAATAAACTCCCTTGGAGATGAAGCAGCTTTCATTAATCATATTTTTCTAACTCACACCCACGCAGATCATATATCTGATTTACCGTTTGTAATTGAAACTTTTTATGAACAAAGAAAAACACCATTAATAATTTATGGATTAAAAGAAACCATAGAAATATTAAAAAAACACTCGTTTAATGATGTAGTTTGGCCAGATTTTACAAAAATTAAATTATTGGGAAGCGAAGAGTATTCATTAATTTTAAAACCTATAGAATTAAATGAAGAAATAAAACTTCACAACTATACAATTAAAGCTATTTCTGCCAATCATATAGAAGGTTCTTGCGGATATGTTATAAGCAAAAACAATAATGCTTTTTTAATTACAGGAGATACTTTCTTAAATCAAGCATTAGTTGATGAATTAAATAATAATGAAGAAGTTAGAGCATTATTAATTGAATGTTCTTTTCCAGATTCTATGAATGGTTTAGCAAAAGCATCAAAACATCTAACACCTTTTTATATAAATGAACTTTTAAAAGATCTAAAAAGAAATAATCTTCTAGTTTTCTATTACCATCTAAAACCTGTTTATATTGAAAGATTAAAAGTAGATATGCATACTCACAATCTTTTTAGATTTAATGGAAAAATACTCTTAGAAGGAGATGTTATTCATATTGACAATGGTTTTGTAGAACAAAATATGATAACACAAGATATTTTTGAAGAGATTATGAAGGTAAATCTTGCATTATCTTCTGAAACAAATAAAGATATCTTGCTTGAAAAAATTTTAACTCTAACAAAAAGAATAACAAAAGCAGATGGTGGAACTTTATATATTAAATCAAGAGATGAACAAAGATTGGAATTTAAAGTTGTACAAAATGATACTTTAAATATAAGATTAGGAGGAACAGGTGCTAAATTAAATTGGCCTGATTTACCAATTTATAAAGAAGATGGTTCTCTTAATAATCAAATGGTTGCTGTTGTTTGCTCTAACGAAAAAAGAATTATTAATATCAATGATGTTTACACAACAACAAAATATAAATTTGATGGAACAAAAGAGTTTGATAAAAAAACAAGTTATCGTTCAAAATCAATGCTTGTTATTCCTTTAATAAACCATGAAGATGAAGTTATTGGAGTATTACAACTTATAAATAAAAAAGCACACCATGAAATTCTAAATTTTAATAAATTTGATGAAAAAATAATACAAGCATTAGCTTCTCAAGCTGCAATGGCACTTATAAATACGCAATTAATTATTAGTTTAGAAGAGTTTATAAATGCTTTTGTTTCAACTATTGCAAAAGCAATAGATGCAAAATCTCCATATACTAGTGACCATATAGAAAAAGTTAAAAAAATTGCATTGTTAATAGCAGAAGCTATAAATGATGATAATACTATTTATAAAAATGTTAAATATGGACATAATCATTATAAACAATTTGCTCTTGCGGCTTTAATACACGATATTGGTAAAATATCAATGCCTGATCATGTAATAGATAAGGCTACAAAATTACAAAAAATATGCGATAGAATAGATTTAATAGAACAAAGATTTGAAATCATAAAAAAAGATAAAGAGATAGAATTTCTGAAAAATGAAATTTCTAAAGAAAATTATGAATTTACAATAAGAAAATTAGATAGCGACTTAGAATTTTTGAAGAAATTAAATTTTGGTTCAGAATTTATGGAAAAAGATGACTTTAAAAGATTAGAAGAGATTTCAAAGCTAAAATATCAACAAAAAGGTATTCAACACAATTTAATTACACCTGATGAATTTTATAATTTATCTATAGAAAGGGGAACATTAAATAAAGAAGAAGTGGAGATAATCAAAAATCACGCAAAATTATCGTTGGATATGATTTCAGGATTACCATTTCCTAAAAGGTATAAAGATGTGTTAAATATTGCTTGTAATCATCACGAAAAATTAAATGGTAAAGGTTATCCTAGAGGTTTAAGCGAAAAAGAGATAGCATTAGAAGATAGAGTTATGATATTAGCAGATGTATTTGAAGCATTAACCGCTTCAGCAAGACCCTATAAAAAAGCCATGAAGCTATCTGAAGTTTATAAAATTCTGATGAATATGGCTAATAAAAATGAAATAGATAAAGATTTAGTTGAATTTTTCTTTAATCACAAAAATCTTTATACATATTGTAATTCTCAGCTAAAAGAGGAACAAATTGATTTCAAAAAGTAAGGAACTATGAAAATAAATAGACAACTTTTAAAAGAAAATTTAATCTATTTTCTATCAGCTTTACTAATTTTTATTGGTATTAGTGTTATTTATCTATATTTCCCAAAACTTCCTGACTCCATAGACAATAGACTTAGAGATTATATGTTTAATGTTAGAGGAGAGATAAAACCAAAAACAGATAGTGTTGTAATTGTTGATATTGATGAAAAATCAATAAAAAATTTAGGACAATGGCCTTGGCCAAGGGATATAATATCTCAAATTTTACAGAATTTAACTCAAAATGGTGTAGCAATTATGGGATTGGATATTGTTTTTGCGGAAGAAGACAGAAGTTCTCCTCACAAAATTTTTAAAAAATTAAATATTCAAAAGGATAATATCCCAAATTTTGATTTAGAATTTGCAAAAACTATTGCTTCTACTCCTACAATATTAGGTTATCAATTTGAAATGATTGAGAAACCTTATGTAAGTAAAGATTCTCCAATTATACAAACAATATTTATTGAAAAAAATAAAAAATTAGGAGAAGATTATTTACTCCAAGCAAAAGGAACTATATTAAATATTCCACTATTACAAGAAAATGCTTATTCTAGTGGTTTCTTTAATAATACTCCTGATGATTCAGGAATTATTAGAAGTGTACCTTTGATAATATCTTATGATGATCAAATATATCCATCTTTAGCCCTTGAATCACTTCGAGTTGCATTGGGTATAAATAGAGTTTTTATAAATTATGGAGAGAATGGTGTTGAAAACATTCAACTTGGTGATTATAAAATACCTACAGATAGAAATGGTAGATTATTAGTTAATTTTAGAGGTAATGAAAAAAGTTTCAAATATATTTCTGCTTTTGATATCTATAATAATACGATAAAAAAAGAAGAATTAGAAAATAAAATCGTACTTGTTGGAACTTCTGCTGCTGCATTAATGGACTTAAGAGCAACTCCTTTTGAAGCAATTTTCCCTGGGGTGGAGATACATGCCAATGTTATAGATA
>JBBITK010000082.1:0-9405 GCA_037440805.1 Arcobacter sp.
AATAGGAGCTTAAAAATGGCTTGTAGATTAGAGATTGAACCAACGGGAGATGTTGTTGAAGTTCAAGAAGGGCAGACTTTATTAGATGCAGCTTTAAGACAAGGGGTATATTTACCCCATGCTTGTAACCATGGGCTTTGTGGAACTTGTAAAGTTGAAGTTTTAGAAGGAGAGGTTGATTATGGAAATGCTTCTCCTTTTGCTTTGATGGATGCTGAAAAAGATGAAGGATATTGTTTGGCTTGTACAGCAACAGCCATTGATGATGTGGTAATTGAAGCAGATATAGATGTGGATGTGGATGCTAGAAGTATTCCCGTAAAAGATGTTTGGGGAACAGTAATCAAAAGAGAGATGCTAACTCCTAGAATATTGGGATTATGGATTGAACTTGATGAGGATTTAGATTTTCAAGCGGGGCAATATATAAATTATCATATTCCAGTTTTTAAAGAACCAAGGGCATTTTCATTGGCAAATCAGCCAAGCACGGGAAGAGTTATTGAGTTAAATATTGGAATAATTCCAGATGGAGAAGCAACACCTTGGATTCATCAAAATGTAAAAGTTGGCGATAAAAGAAAAATAACAGGACCTTTTGGTAGATTTTTTGTGAAAAAATCTGCAAATAAACCTATGATATTTTTTGCTGGAGGTTCGGGACTCTCTAGTCCAAAATCTATGATTTTAGATGAGTTGGAAAATGGTTGTACATTGCCTATAACTCTATTTCATGGTGCAAGAAATCAAGAAGAGTTATATTATGCGGATTTCTTTTGGGATTTGGAGAAAAAGTATCCAAATTTCAGATATGTACCTGTTTTATCAGCCAATGAAGATCCATCTTGGAGTGGCGAAGTAGGGTTTACAAATGATGTGGCAAAAAGAATGTATGATGGGCAATTTGCAGGGAATAAAGCATATTTATGTGGACCTCCTTTGATGACTGAAGCTTGTATCAAAGTTTTGATGCAAGGAAGATTATTTGAAAAAGATATTCACACAGAAAAATTCTTCTCAAAAGCAGATTTGCACTCAAACAATATCAAAAGCCCTCTTTTCAAATCTATTTAATAAAGATACAACTATTTAGAGTTGTATCTTCTTTATTAAATGAACATTTTAAAGAACAACTCGTTGTTCCCTTTAGAATTTGCTACTTTAGGTATTTTTTATAAATACCGCTAAAAGTAGATATAAGATATTAGGTCCCTTTTAAAATGGGACATTTTAAAAGGATATATCATGTTCGATATTCAAACAATTTTTTATTTTTTAATTTTAGGCTCTTTTGTGGGAGTTGTTTCAGGGTTATTTGGAATAGGAGGAGGGGGCATAATAGTTCCTGTTTTAACAGCTATGTTTTTATCCCATAATACTATTGAATCAAATAGCGTAGTTCATTTGGCTTTAGGAACTTCTATGGCTATTATAATAATTACTTCAATTTCAAGTATAAAAGCACAACAAAAGAAAAAAGCAATAGAGTGGGATGTAGTCAAAATGATGGTTCCAGGGATTTTTATAGGGACATTTTTAGCAACTTTTATTGCTTCAAAATTAGATTCATTTTATCTTTCTATAATTTTTGCTTTGTTTATGTTATATTCTGCATTTATGATGTTTTTTGGTAAAAAACCAAAACCAGAAAACAAAATTTTTACAGCAAAAACCCATATCTTTTCAGGAGGAGTAATAGGTGCTTTATCCTCTTTGGTATCTATTGGAGGAGGGATTATGAGTGTTCCTTATTTGTTACTTCAAAATATAGACATAAAAAGAGCTATTGCAACTTCATCTGCTATTGGCTTACCAATAGCAATTTCTGGAACTTTTGGCTATATTATAAATGGTTGGGAATACACTTCTTATGAAAATTATACTTTTGGTTTTGTTTCACTTCCAGCACTTGTTTGTGTGGCAAGTGCTAGTTTTTTGACTGCACCAATTGGAGTAATGCTAGTGCATAAAATAAATGTAGATTTGATGAAAAAGCTATTTTCTTTGATACCTTTAGCTCTTAGTATAAAGATGTTAATTTCTCTATTTTAATTTATAAAAGCCATATTTATGGCTTTTATGAGAAAAGAAGAGAGGTAAGACCTAATAGTGAAATCAAGTGGAGAGATGCAATATTAATTTGCGATTAATATTGTATGTAATATTATACATAAAATATTACATACTTTAGGAAAATAAAATGGTAGCATACAAAAGAGATGAAATAGTTTCCGCAAGTGAAATGGCAAGGGGTTTTTCAAATATTTTAAATAGCATCATAGATAAATCAAAAGATAGATTGGCTATTTCAAAAAACAATAAATTGGAAGCTGTAATCTTAGATATTGAAGAGTATGAAAGATTACAAAATGCTTATGATTTATTGGAGCAAAAAGAGATAGAAATGATACTTTTAAATAGGACAGATGAAGATAAAGAAGTATCTCATACTAAAACTTTGTCTATAGAATTTTAGATGAAAAAAGAGTTAAAACTTACATATCTGAAAAAAGCAAAAAAATTTTTAGATAAAAATACAAATGTTATAGATGAGAAACAAGTAGATGAACTTGTAATCAAATTTATAAAAAAACATTTCTTAAATTGTGACGAAAATGTAGATTACAAACAATTACAAGGTGATTTAAAAGAATATTATAGAATTAGAAAAAGTAATATTCGCATTATTTTGAAAGTTATAAATAATGAAATCGTTATAGAAGCAATAATTGAAGATATTGGTTATCGTGGAGATATTTACAAATAGTCAATAAATAAATTTCTATTATAAAATTTCTAAAATATAACGCAATAATAGTAAAATATCAACAAAACTCAAATAAACCAATAAATTTAATAAGATTATTTGAAATATATAGTAAAATATTCAAATAATCTATATAGAATTAGGATGAAAGAATGATTGGTAGAAAAAAAGAGATAGAACTTTTAAACTCACTTTGTGAAGAAAAAAAGAGTAAATTAGTAGTTGTTCATGGTAGAAGAAGAATAGGGAAAACCTATTTAATTGATTATATGTTTCAAACTCATAGAAAAGATTGCCTTTTTTTCAAATTTACAGGAAGTGCTGATCAAGATTCAAATATCCAACTGGACTATTTTTTAGAAGCTATTTATGAGTGGTTCAAAATAGAACCCACAAAAACTATAAACAAGTGGCATGAAGCTTTTATCTTTTTAAAAAGAGTAATAGAACAAAGTGTAGAAACAAATCTTCATAAAAAGAAAGTAATACTTTTTATAGATGAAGTTGCGTGGATAGATAGACACAATAAAGCTGGATTTTTGAGTGCTTTTGGACACTTTTATAATACTTATATAGAAAAAAACAATAACCTAATCGTAATACTTTGTGGCTCAAATGCTTCATGGATAAAAAACAAAATTCTAAAAGATACAAATGGACCACTTTATCATAGGGTAGATATTGAAATTCCACTTTTTCCTTTTGATATTAAAGAGACAAAAGAGTTTCTTTTAAAAGAGAAAAACTTTGATATTGATGATAAAAGTATTGCTGATATTTATATGGTTTTAGGTGGTGTTGCAAAATATCTCTCTTATTTGGATAATAAACTCTCTATTGCTCAAAATATAAATAAACTTTTTTTTAACCTTCATTCACCTTTGTATGGGGAATTTGATGCACTCTTTAAATCTTTATTTTATGACAAAGCATCAATTCATAAAAAAATCATAGATGTACTTTTATCTAAAAGAAGCGGTTTTACTATGCTTGAATTAGAATCTTTGATAGATGAAGTAAAACTTTTTAACCTTAGAAATCATATAGATGAATTAATAGATACAGGTTTTATAAAACCTATTGGAAGATATAATCACGCTTCTAAAAACACAAAATTTATAGTTATAGACTCTTTTTGTTTATTTTTTCACAAATGGGTTCAAGCTCTTAGTAAAAATGATATAGCAAATTTAATAGATTATTTTGAAACAAAATCAACAAGCCATGATTATATAATCTGGCAAGGATATGCTTTTGAGATACTTTGTATGGCAAATATTGATTTATATCTAAAAGCAAGAGGTTTAAGTGCAGGTGTTAAATCTGTTGGTTATTGGGATTATGTATCAAATGATGCTTTAGAAAAAGGAGCTCAAATTGATATTTTAATCGAATATATAGGAAATACCTATGATATAGTGGAGTGCAAATATTATAATGATGAGTTTACTATAGATAAAGATTATGCTTCAAATCTTCAAAATAAAAAAGAAAAGTTCATAAGCCATGCAATTAAAAACAAAAAATATGATTTAAAAATGATAATGCTTTCAACCTATGGAACAAAAATAAATCAATACTATAATCAAATACCAATAGCAAAAGATATTAAGCTTGAAGATTTGATGAATTAATTTATTTGTATAAATAAACATATTAAAAAAGCATTCAAATAAAACGAGGAATGAAATTAATAAATAATGTAGTTTTGTTTGCAACAATATGCAGTTTTTTCAAAAAATTTAATAATCAAGACCTCTATTCTACAATTTTCTATTAAAACAATTCCAATATTATCTTCTTATTTTCTCAACTAAAAAAATCATATATTTTGCGATTAATCTGCGAATTTTTTCAAGTAAAGTTCACATAGATAAAAAGTTTACGCTTTTTAAATCTACCAAAAAGGAATTTATTTTGAAGTACGATGTATTTGTAAAAGACAAAGCCAAAACTCAAAAATGCCTTGAAAATAAAAACCTAATGGATAGTTTGTATGTATATACAGATTTAGTGCCAAAAGGGTGCCATAACGGTGCTTGTGGGGTATGTAAAATCAAAGTTCATAATGGAGATTTTTCAAAAGATAAAATGAACAGAAAACACATATCTCAAGAAGAGGAAGATGACAATATTTTGTTGGCTTGTAAGGTTTTTCCAAAAAGTGATATGGATATAGAATTCATAGCTAGGGAAAAAAATGAAATTAAACAAACATATAGATTTGGATCTTAAATTAAGGAGAGAATGATGAGTAAATTTATGAGAATAGGGCATGTTGATTTAAATGTGTTAGATATTAATGTTTCAAAAAATTATTATGTAAACATTATGGGGATGAGTGTAACTAGAGAGGATGCTGATGGTACTCTTTACTTAAAATGTTGGGATGAGTGGGATAAATATAGTTTAGTTTTAAGACCAAGTGATGAGGCTACATTCAATAGAGTGGGTTACAAAATTAGAAAAGATTCTGATTTGGATGAATTAAAAGCGAAAATTGAAGAGTATGGGATTTCAACTGAAATGCTAGTTGCTGGAACTGTTGCTGAGTGTGGAAGAGTATTGAAATTTATTGCTCCAAGTGGACATGAGTTTGAGTTATATGCTGAAAAAACTTTTGTGGGAAAAGATGTTGGTAGTGTAAATCCAAGACCTTGGCCATTTGAAGGAAGAGGTATAAAAGCTCACTGGGTTGACCATGCACTTTTAATGTGTCAAGGACCTGAAAAAGTTATGGAAGTTACGAAATTCTTTGAAAATGTATTTGATTTTAAATTAACTGAGCAAGTTTGCGTAGGACCAAATGGTTCATTACAAGCTGCAACTTGGTTGGCTTGTTCAACTACTCCTCATGATATTGCTTTTGTTGCAGGTCCTGAAACAGGAATGCATCATTTTGCGTTCTTCTTAGATGGATGGAATGATATTTTAAGAGCAGCAGATGTTATGGCAATGCATGAAGTAAAAATAGATGTAACACCTCAAAGACACGGTATTACAAGAGGGGAAACTATCTACTTCTTTGACCCATCAGGACACAGACTTGAAACATTTGCAGGATTAGGATATTTGGCTCAACCAGATATGCCAACGGTTACTTGGACTGAAGATGAGTTATGGAGAGGAATTTTCTACCATACAGGTCAAGAAAATGGTGCATTTACAACAGCATATACACTTTCAGCGTATAAATAATCTAGGATATTTAAATGAACACTATAGTTGAAAAAACTATATCAAGACAAGCTTCTATGGAAGCTTGTTTGAGTGCAGTTGCAAAAGCTGAAGAGTTGGGAATATCTATAAATGTTTCAGTTGTTGATAACAAAGGTTTAGAAATGGCATTTTTAAGAATGGATAATTCATTTATACATTCAATAGATATTGCTAAAGACAAAGCTTACACAAGTGCTAGTTTTGGTTTTGCTACTGAGCAATGGACTACGATTTTCAAAAGTATGCCCCATTTGGAACAAGGATTTTCAAATAGAGATAGATTAATACCATTTGGTGGAGGATTACCGATTTTTGAAAATGGTATCAAAGTAGGTGCTATTGGGGTTTCTGGTGGAACAGAAGAGGAAGATATTATTTGTGCAAAATATGCAATTAACAAAATAGGATTAGAATAATGAAAAAAGTACAACACTATATAAATGGACAATTTTTGGATTCAGTATCAGGAGAGTTTTTTGATAATTTCAACCCAGCAACAGCAGAGTTAATCTCTAAAGTTGCACTTGGAAGAGAGCATGAAGTAAATGCAGCAGTTGCTGCTGCAAAAGCTGCTTTGACTGGCGAATGGGGAAAAATGAAGTTAAATGATAGAGTTGCTTTGATGTATGAAGTTGCAAATGAAATAAATAGAAGATTTGATGACTTTTTAGAAGCTGAGTGTTTGGATACGGGGAAACCTTACTCTATTGCTAGACATATTGATATTCCAAGGGGTGGAGCAAACTTCAAAGTGTTTGCAGATACTATGAAATCTTATGCAGATGAAGCTTATAGAGCAGATACACCAGATGGTAAAACAATGTTAAATTACTCTATGAGAAAACCAAAGGGTGTAATCGCGGTTATCTCTCCTTGGAATTTACCACTTCTACTTATGACTTGGAAAGTGGGTCCTGCTATGGCTTGTGGAAACTCAGTTGTAGTTAAACCATCACAAGTAACTCCTACTACAACTTCACTTTTAGGAGAAGTTATGAGTAAAGTTGGAGTTCCAGCGGGTGCTTATAATGTTATTCAAGGAAAGGGAAGTATCACAGGAAATCTTTTAACAGCTCATCCAGATATTGATGCTATTACATTTACAGGAGAGACAAAAACGGGTGAGATGATAATGAATGCTTGTTCTGTTGGAGTAAGGGATGTATCTTTAGAGCTTGGAGGAAAAAATCCAGCAATTATTTTTGCTGATTGTGATATGGAAAAAGCTGTTCATGAAACAACAAGGTCTTGTTTTGCAAACTCTGGACAAGTATGTTTAGGAACAGAGAGAGTTTATGTTCAAAGGGCTATTTTTGATGAGTTCTTGGCAAAACTAAAAGCGTCAGCAATGAAGCTAAAACTTGGAGTACAACACGATGAGTCAGTTGATATGGGACCACTTGTAAGCAAAGCCCACCAAGAAAAAGTTTTAGAATATTATGAAATAGCAAAAAAAGAGGGTGCAAATATTGTTTTAGGTGGAGGAGTTCCAAAAATGGAAGGAGATCTATCTAAAGGTTTTTGGATTGAGCCTACTATTTGGACGGGATTACCTGAGACAGCAACAGTTGTAAAACAAGAAGTATTTGGACCTTGTTGTCATGTACAACCTTTTGATACAGAAGAAGAGGTTATAAAAATGGCAAATGATACAAAATATGGATTGGCTTCTACAATTTTTACTCAAGATTTGGATAAAGCTCACAGAGTTGCGTCTCAAATTGATTCAGGGATAGTTTGGATAAATTCATGGTTCTTAAGGGATTTAAGAACAGCATTTGGTGGAATGAAAGCTTCGGGAATTGGAAGAGAAGGTGGACATCACTCACTTGAATTCTATACAGAATTAAAAAATATTTGTATCAAAATGTAAGGTTAAAATATGGAAAAAGCAAAAATAGAAAAATATGGAAATGAGTTATACGAAGCTTTGAAAAACCAACAAACAATAGAGCCAATCTCTTCAAGAGAAGCTGATTGTACTATTGAAGATGCTTATGCAATTCAACATCATTTTTTGGCAAGAAGATTAACTGATGATAAATCAAAAATTATTGGTAAAAAAATAGGTGTAACTTCAAAAGTTGTTATGGATATGTTGGGTGTTCATCAACCAGATTTTGGGTATCTTTTATCGGATATGATTTATAACGATGGGGATGTTATTGATGTTACAAAAACTATGATTCAACCAAAAGCAGAGGGTGAAATAGCTTTTGTTTTAAAAGAGGATTTAATGGGTCCTGGAGTTACAGGTGCTGATGTTTTAAAAGCTACAAAATTTGTAATGCCTTGTTTTGAGATTGTGGATTCAAGAATCAAAGATTGGAAAATCAAAATTCAAGACACTGTTGCTGATAATGCTTCTTGTGGATATATTGTTTTTGGTGGGCAATATGCAGACCCTAGAAATATTGATTTAACAACTTGTGGAATTACTTTAGAGTGTAATGGTGAGTTATTACATACAGGAGCAGGGGCTGCAGCACTTGGAAGTCCTGTTAATGCGGTAGCTTGGCTTGCAAATAAATTAGGTGAGTTTGGAGTTGGTTTAAAAGCAGGGGAAGTTATATTATCAGGGGCTTTATGTGCTATGGTAACTATAAAATCAGGGGATAATATGACTATAAACATCGGTGGAATCGGTTCTGCATCGTGTAGATTTATATAGTGATAAGAACAACTCGTTGTTCTCTTTAGAGTTTGCTTCTTTAATAATGGCTTTGCCATTGTGTTAAAAGAAGTTGTAAAGTGAGAAGGTCCCTTCAAAATTGGGACAATTTTTAAGGAATTATGATGAAAATTAATTGTGCATTAATTGGATCTGGAAATATTGGAACAGATTTGATGTATAAACTTAAAAGAAGTGAAATATTAAATCCACTTTGGATGGTTGGAATAGATCCAGATTCAGATGGATTAAAAAAAGCAAAAGATGCAGGAATGAAAATCACATCAGATGGAGTTGATGGTTTACTTCCTTTTATAAAAGAAGATGGAGTAAAAATTGCATTTGATGCAACTTCTGCTTATGTTCATGGAGAAAACAATAGAAAATTAGCAGAGTTAGGGGTTTTAGTGATTGACTTAACACCAGCTGCGATAGGACCATTTTGTGTACCAGCTGTAAATTTACAAGAGTTACTTGCTAAAAATACACAAAATGTAAATATGGTAACTTGCGGTGGACAAGCGACTATTCCTATGATAGCAGCTGTTTCTTCTGTTCAAGAGGTTGAATATGCTGAAATTATCGCAACAGCTGCTTCAAGATCAGCTGGTCCTGGAACTCGTGCAAATATTGATGAGTTTACAGAAACTACAAAACTTGGAATAGAAGTGGTTGGAAAAGCAAAAAAAGGTAAAGCAATTATTATTTTAAATCCAGCAGAACCACCACTTATGATGAGAGATACAAT
>JBBITK010000083.1:0-8095 GCA_037440805.1 Arcobacter sp.
GATTTCTATACAGCTGGTGGAGGAATTACAGGTTTCCAAAATGGTTTAGCAATTGCTGGAGATTATATGTCAGCAGCAGCATTTTTAGGAGTATCTGGTCTTATTTATATGAAAGGTTACGATGGTGTTATTTATGCAGTTTCATTTTTGGTTGGTTGGCCTATAATTTTATTTTTTATGGCTGAAAAATTAAGAAACTTAGGTAAATTCACATTTGCAGACATCGCAGCTTATAGATTAGGACAAAAAGAGATTAGAACTTTAGCAGCTTTTGGTTCTTTATCTGTTGTTATTTTATATTTAATTGCACAAATGGTTGGAGCTGGTAAATTAATTCAAGTTCTATTTGGAATGGATTATGCCTATGCTGTATTTATGGTTGGTGCATTAATGATAATTTATGTAACTTTTGGTGGAATGTTAGCAACAACTTGGGTTCAAATTATCAAAGCTTGTTTATTACTTTCTGGTGTTTCGTTTATGGCTATTATGGTTTTATACAAATTTGATTTTAGTTTTGAAACATTATTTACAACTGCTGTTCAATTCCACGAGAAAAAAGAGGCTATTTTAGCACCTGGTGGATTTATATCAGACCCTATTTCTGCTATCTCTTTAGGTATGGCTTTAATGTTAGGAACTGCTGGTTTACCTCACGTTTTAATGAGATTTTTCACAGTTGGAAATGCAAAAGAAGCTAGAAAATCTGTTGTTTATGCTACTGGTTTTGTTGCTTATTTCTGGGTTATTATCACAGTTGTTGGATTTGGTGCTATTGCATTATTAAATTCTCCAGAGGGTTTACAATATTTCACAAATGGTAAAATATTTGGTGGAGATAATATGGCATCAGTTCATTTATCACATATGTTAGGTGGAAATGCTTTCTTAGGATTTATTTCAGCTGTTGCATTTGCTACAATTTTAGCTGTTGTTTCTGGATTAACTCTTGCAGGAGCTTCTGCAATATCACACGATATTTACGCAAATGTAATTAATCCAAATGCTACTGATGAGCAAGTTGTTAAAATCTCTAAATTAACTGTTTTAGTTGTTGGAGTTTTAGGAGTTGTTTTAGGAATTGCTTTTGAATCTCAAAATATTGCATATATGGTTGGTCTTGCATTTGGTATTGCAGCATCTGCAAACTTCCCTATTTTGATATTATCAATTTACTGGAGAGGATTAACAACTAAAGGTGCATTTATTGGTGGTTTCTTAGGTTTAATAACTGCTGTTGTATTAGTTATTTTAGGACCTAGTGTATGGAAAGATATTTTAGGAAATGCACAAGCAATATTCCCATATAAACACCCTGCACTATTTTCTGTAACAGTTGCATTTATTGGAATTTGGTTCTTCTCTAAAATTGACAACTCTCAAAGAGCAAAAGATGAAAGAGAAATGTTTAGAGCTCAAAATGTAAGAGCAAACACAGGTATTGGTGCAGCTGGAGCTGTTTCTCACTAATTTTTTATTATCAAAGGATTTTCCTTTGGTAATAGTTTCAATTTATATAACAAAATATTCTTCGAAATAATAATTCATTTATTCACTTTTAGATATCATCTTCAATCAAAACTTAATAAGGAAGCTTAATGAGTATACTAGAACAAAAAACTTTCCTATCTTCAATACACCCTTTTGAAAACTTAACAAAAAACCAACTGGATACCTTTGCAGATAATTTAGACATACAATACTTCAAAGAGAATGAAACAGTACAAAAGCAAGGTATTGAACCAACCCATTTATACTTTATTTTAAAAGGATTAGTTCAAGAAAAATATGAAGAAGAGGTTTTATCTTTGTATTCAAAAAATGAAATATTTGACTCTGTATCATTAATAGAAAATTATTCAAAAAATAGTTTTGTTACAGCTCAAGAAACAATTTGTTACACTCTTCCAAGAAATGTTTTTATAAAAACTTTACACGAAAACATAGAGCTAGAAAGATATTTTTTTCAATCTATCTCTGAAAAATTAAATAACAATATTTCCCATGAAAAGAACAAAGAGATGGCAAATATTATGGTTGCAAAAATAAAAGATGCTCAAATTCATAAAGCTGTAATCATAGATTCTAAAAAAACTATATTTGAAGCTGCAACAATCATAAAAAAAGAAAAAGTTCCAACTATTTTACTAAAAGATGAAAATGATGAAATGTACATTGTTACAGATTCAGATTTTAGACAAAAAGTTATATTAAATAGAATGGACTTTGATGATAAAGTTATAAAAATTGCTTCTAAAGGACTAATTTATATAAATGAAAATGATTTTTTATTCAATGGACAACTAATAATGGCAAAACATGGAATAAAAAGAGTTGTTGTAAAAAATGATAAAGATGAAATAGTTGGAATTTTAGATCAAATCTCACTATCTTCATTTTTTGCTACAAATACAGCAGCTGTTTCTAATCAAATAGTAAAAGCAGAAACCATTGAAGAACTTAAAGAAGCGTCATTATCTTTTATAAAAATCATTAAATCATTAAATGCTAAGGGTGTAAAAATTGAGTTTGTTTCAAAGCTAATTAATCAATTAAATAAAAAATTATTGGATAAACTCTACAAAATATTAGCTCCAACTGAACTATATGAAAATTCTTGTTTAGTAGTTATGGGAAGTGAAGGTAGAGGAGAACAAATATTAAGAACAGACCAAGATAATGCTCTTATTATAGATGATAGTTGTACTTTAGATGAGGCAACAATAAGAGAATTTACCAACAAATTTACAGAAACTTTAGTTGATTTTGGTTTTCCTAGATGTGATGGAAATATTATGGTTTCAAATCCTTATTGGTGTCGAAAGAAAGAGGACTTTAAAAAACTTATTTTTGATTGGGTAAATCAACCATCAGGTGAGAATTTTATGAATATCGCAATTTTCTATGATGCTGTTTGTGTTTCAGGGAATAGAGAACTTATCACGAAATTAAAAGAGCATCTATTCCACATAGTAGGGAATTCTCAAACTTTTAATGCCCACTTTGCAAAAATAATAACTAGTTTTGATGTACCTCTTGGTTTCTTTGATGGTTTTGTATTCAATAATAAAGATGTAAAACACAAAAATGAAATCGATATAAAAAAAGGTGGTATTTTTATAATTGTACAAGGTATTAGAAGTTTGAGTTTAGAATATAAAATTTTCAACACAAATACTGCAAAAAGAATTGATAAACTTTCTGAAATGGGGATTGTTGAAACTGAATTAGCAAAAGAGTTGACAATGGCATTTAATTTCTTGACCAATTTAAAACTAAAATCAAATCTAAAAAAATTAGATAAAAATGAAAAAATTGACAATTATATAAATCCCGATGAACTTGATACAATGGAAAAAGATTTGCTAAAAGAGTCATTTAAGATAGTTAATAAATTAAAGAAAAAATTAGAATTCCACTTTAAGTTGAACTATGTTTAATATAATAAAAAATTATCTAAACAAAAAAAGGCTAAAAGACCAAAAATATTCATATTTATTTGAAGAACCTGTAGAAGATGAATATGTTTGTTTTGATTGTGAAACCACAGGATTAAATCCAAAAGTTGATGATATTGTCTCTATTGGTGCTGTTATTATAAAAAATAATGCTGTTGTCTCTAGCAAAAAATTTGTTAGATATATAAAACCTAAAACCAAACTTCAAGCAGACGCTATAAAAATTCATCACATTAGAGAGTGTGATTTAGAAGATGCCGATGAAATAGATAAAGTTATTGAAGAATTTTTGGAATTCATTGGAAACAGAACACTTGTTGGATACTACTTGGAATTTGATGTTGCTATGATAAATAAATATTTAAAACCAAAATTAGGTATAACTTTACCTAATAAAAAAATAGAAGTTTCGGCTGTTTATTATGATTTTAAAATAGAGAGAATCCCCCAAGCAAACATCGATTTAAGATTTAATACTATTATGGATGAATTACAAATTCCACATCTTGGAAAACACGATGCATTCAATGATGCAATAATGACTTCATTAATCTTTATAAAACTAAAAAATCTACCAAAAGTTAAAATAAAATAGCTTTTGGTAACATATTTTAAAATGTGTTACAAAGTGAAAACATCATCAGATTTTTAATCTTCAATAAATATTTTTGCTATTTTAATGCTATTCTTTTCAATTATAATCTTTAAGTTATACTTTAATAAAGAAAGGATATTTACATGGGTTTAATTGAAAATATTAAGGAAAAAGCGAAATTAACATTAAGAACTATCGTTCTTCCTGAACCAGAAGATGAGAGAGTATTAAAAGCGACTGCTCAAGTTATAGAAGAGAATACTGCAAAAGTTGTTTTAATTGGAAATGTTGAAACAATCAAAGCAGATGCTGAAAAATGTGGTGCAAATATAGAGGGAGCTACTATTATTAATCCTAAAAATTTTGCAAACATTGACAGATATATTGATGAGTTAGTTGAATTAAGAAAAAGTAAAAACCTTTCAAGAGAAGAAGCTACAGAAATTATGACAACAGAACCTAGATTTTTCGGTTGTATGATGGTAAGACTTGGTGATGCTGATGGTATGGTTGCAGGTTCAAATTCTCCAACTGCTGATGTTTTAAAAGCTGCTATTCAAGTTATCAAAACAGCACCTGGAATTAACACTGTTTCTTCAACTTTTATTATGGAAACAGCTGATGGTAAATTTGGAGACAATGGTCTAATTTTATTTGCAGATTGTGCTGTTATTCCAGAACCAAATGCTGAGCAATTAGCTGATATTGCTTGTGCAACTGCTGCAACTGCTGCTTCTGTTGTTGGTTTAGAGCCTAGAGTTGCAATGTTATCTTTCTCAACAAAAGGAAGTGCTGCACATCCATTAGTTGATAAAGTTCAGTATGCTTGTGATATTTTGGCAGAAAGAAATGTTGAATTCTCATTTGATGGAGAATTACAAGCAGATGCTGCTATTGTTGAATCAATCGGGGTAAAAAAAGCACCTGGTTCTAAAGTAGCTGGAAAAGCAAATATTTTAGTATTCCCTGATTTACAATCTGGAAATATTGGATATAAACTTGTTCAAAGATTTGCAGGAGCTGAAGCTCATGGACCAATCGTACAAGGATTAAACAAACCAGTAAATGACCTTTCAAGAGGTTGTTCAGTAGAAGATATCGCAAACTTAGTAGCTATTACAGCAACTCAAATTAAATAATTTAAAACAAAAGGAAATATCAAATGTTAGTATTCATATTAAATGCAGGAAGCTCATCTTTAAAATATCAATTAATGAATCCTCTTTCAAAAGAGGTTTTAGCAGTAGGTCTTTGTGAAAGAATAGGAATTGATGGTGTATTAAAACATGAATTTGGTGAAAATAAAATTGTTTTAAATGTTGCAATGCCAACTCACAAAGAGGCTATTGAGTTAGTTTTAAGAACATTAACATCAGGAGAAGGAAAAGTTATTGATTCTGTTGATGATATTGATGCTATTGGACATAGAGCTGTTCATGGTGGAGAAGAATTTGCATCTTCTGTAATGGTTACAGATAAAGTTATTGCTAAAATGAAAGAGTTAATTCCATTAGCACCTTTACACAATCCAGCAAATATTATGGGAATGGAAATTTGTCAACAATTAATGCCTGGTAAACCAAATGTTGCTGTATTTGACACTGCATTCCACCAAACAATGCCTGATTATGCTTATATGTATGCTTTACCAAAAGATATGTATACAAAACACGGTATTAGAAAATATGGATTCCATGGAACTAGCCACTTCTTTGTTTCAAATGAGGCAAGAGGAATGTTAGATAAAAAACATAATACTAGAATTATCGTTTGTCACTTAGGAAATGGTTCTTCTGTTTCAGCTGTATTAAATGGTAAATGTATTGATACATCTATGGGATTAACTCCTGTTCAAGGTTTAATGATGGGAACAAGAGCTGGAGATGTTGGAGCTGGAGCTATCTCTTACATGATGACTAAAGAAAATTTAACTATTGACCAAGCGTTAGATGTTATGAATAAAAAATCTGGTATCTTAGGAATCTCTGGAAAATCTTCAGATTTAAGAGAAGTTTTACAAGGTATGCAAGATGGTGATGATAGCTGTAGATTAGCTGTTGATATGGTTGCTTATAATATCAAAAAATATGTTGGAGCATATGTTGCTGCACTTGATGGTGTTGATGCATTATGTTTTACAGGTGGTATTGGTGAAAATGCTGCATTAATTAGAGAAAAAGTTTGTGCTGGATTAGACTCTATGGGATTAGTAATTGACCCAGTTAAAAATAACAAAAGAAGTTCAAAAGCTAGAGATATTGCTACAAATGCTTCTGCTTCAAGAATCTTTGTTATTCCTACAAATGAAGAGTTTGTTATCGCTAACGATACATACAAAATCGTTTCAGGAAACTAATAAAATAAAAAAGGCTAGAAGATTTACTTCTAGCCTTTTTTTATATCTAAAAAATTAAAATTACATAGCTTTTAAACTATCACTTAATGCCATAGAGATTTTTGAAGTTGTTTGATTTACTAAATTATTCATAAATTTCTCAAATTTATCCTCTTTTTTCCAAACAGGCTTTTGTACTTTTGCCAAAGTAGATAAACTATTTTGAGCATAACTCAAAGTTGCAACCTCATCAATAAGTCCAACTTTTTTTGCTTGTCTAGCTGTAAATATTTGAGCATCTGCAAATTTTGTATGCTCTGCTGGATTCAATTTTCTAGCACTTGCCACATCATTTACGAACATATCATAAGTATCATCAGTTACACCTTGAAGTTGTGCAACTTCAAAATCTGTCCATTTTCTTGAAGCAGTTCCCGATTCTTTATATTTTCCTGTTTTTATAACTTGTGTAGATACTCCAACTTTTTTCATAAGTTCTTCAGCATTTACACCTTCCATAATAACACCTATTGAACCTATCATACTTCCAGGATTTGCAATAATTTTATTTCCCCAAATAGAAGCATAATATCCACCACTTGCCATAACACCACTAACATAAACAACCACTGGTTTTATTTTTGAAATCTCTTTTATGGCATAAGCTACTTCTATCGAAGGAGCAACTGAACCACCTGGAGAGTTTACATCAAATAAAATACCTTTGATATTCTTATTATCTCTAGCCTCTTGTAACTCTTCAAGAACTTTTGATATATCAAGTATTGGTCCATGTAACTCTATTTTTTGTAAATTTGCATTTTCCAAACTTCCATCTTCCAAACTATCATTTGAACTAAACATAAACACATAAACAATAGTTAAAAAAACTATTGTTTTAAAATATTTAGTAATAAAATCTAAAATCGCTATTATTGGCGAAAACAATTTTCTAAAAAAATCAAACAATCTCTCCTCCTATTATGGTTTTATTTACAAATTTAGTATGAAGAATTATATTCATAAATAAATCTTCTTCCTCAACTATTTCATCCGGTAAATTAATAGCAATTATATCAGCATCATAACCACTTGATAAAACACCTTTATTCAAACCAAAAGCTTTTGCCCCATTTACAGTTGAAGCTTTTAACAAATATTTTGAAAACTCAATTATATTTTTTTGAGCGTGGCACATCAAAACATTTCTTAATTCATCAAACATAGATAAAGAGTTATTAGAGCTAAGTCCATCAGTTCCTATTGTAAACTCAATTTCATCAAGTTTGTCAATATTCAATTTTGTATTATTCAAAAATCTATTTGATGTTGCACAATGGTTAATATAGGCACTTAAATTTTTTATCTTCTCCAAATCTTCTGAATTAGCTTCAACACAATGAGTAAAAGATAGATTTTTAATATTTGAAAATTGATTTAAAAACTCAATAGGTTTTGTTACAGCTTTTTCTTGATTTAAAAAATTTTTAAAAAATTCCAAAAAAGAACCATCATCTTTATGAAGCCACTCAAACTCCTCTTTTGATTCCAAAAAATGAGAAGTTACAGCAAGATTCTCTTCCCTTGCCAATTTTAAACTCTCTCTTACTAAAAATGGATGAACAGAGTATGGAGAGTGTATTGCAACAGCTGGTATAAATCTTTCACTTTTAAACTTCATAGCATTAAACAACCTACTTTTAAAAT
>JBBITK010000083.1:8121-9258 GCA_037440805.1 Arcobacter sp.
AGCTTTACTTCCAATAACTTCGCAAAAAAACATAGCATTTATTTTTGAGTTTAAAATTGCTTCCAAATCAAAAGAATAAGAAGAAATAGCACCTATTGTTGTAGTTCCCGTTTTTATCATCTCATCTATTTTTTTTGCAATAACATCTTTTGTAGCTTTAGAGATTAATTCCTCTCTGTTTTTGATAACAGAGTTTAACCAATTCATAAAATTACCATATTTTAAAGTTGTAGTATTAGAAGAAAATTCCAAATGAACATGACTATTTATAAGCCCTGGCATTAATACAGAATTTTTTGGAAGTTCTATTATCTCTTCATTTGGATATTTAGCTTTTATATTTTCAAAAGTATCAATTTCCAATATTTTTTTATCAAAAACAATAGCACCATTTTTAATAATGCTACTATTTTTATCACAAGTTACTAACCAATTAGCACTTATAATTTTCATTGAATTAAGCGTTTTGAGTTGTAGAAATTGATTTAATTTCTGAAATAATTTGCATTAAAGCAATTAATCCCATATGATAACCAAATGGTCCAAATCCAGTAATTACACCTGTTGATGCTCCAGCAGTAATCGATTTTTGTCTAAATTCTTCTCTTTTATAAATATTTGAAATATGTACTTCAACTGTTGGTAATTGAACAGCACTTAAAGCATCTTTTATTGCAATTGATGTGTGAGAATAAGCAGCTGGATTTATCATAATTCCATCAACTGTTCCTAAACACTCTTGGATTCTATCTACTATTTCTCCTTCAAGATTTGATTGAAAAAATTCTAACTCTATCCCATTTTGCTCCGCTGCAAGTTTTAATTGTTCATGAATTTGTTCAAGATTCATAGAACCATAGATATGTTGCTCTCTAATACCTAACATATTTAGGTTTGGACCTTGAATTACGGCAATTTTCATATTATATTCCTTTTATAAAATTTGGGTAAGATTATATTTAAAGTTTTGTTAAACAATACCAAAATAAAGGGCTTTGCAATGGAAAATTTTATACTTATAAATGAAAATTCCATCTATTTTGAATGCGGTTTTTCTTGCGATAATGTGATTTTTATAAAACTAAATAACGACTCTTTTTTTATAACAGATTCAAGATATACAATAGAAGCCAATGA
>JBBITK010000084.1:0-9110 GCA_037440805.1 Arcobacter sp.
GTGCACAAATAGATGCACATACTCCACCATCTTTTGCAACATCAAATCCTCAGAAAGATTCTGGTTCAGAAGGTCTAGATAATTTATTATTACAATCACCTATAGTACATAATGAAAATAAAAAGAAATATGTAATTTTGGGTGGTATTTTAGCTGTACTATTTGTTTTAATTGTTGTTGTTATTAAATCATTAACTACAAGTAATCAAAAAGATGATCAATTTACAGCAAACTCTTCTACTCCAACTGAATTAAAAAAAGTTGAAGATCTACCAAACCAAGACACGACAGGACAAATAGCTCCTAATAATGGTCAACTTGATCCAAACTTCCAAAAAATAATAAATGAAAGAGTACAAACAGAACAAACGAATAATGAAGCTCCTATACAAAATACAAATGATGCTTCTCCAAGCATAGAACAAAAAAATGAAAATGTTGATGCAAAAATCCCTCAAGATGAAATTGCAACTTCTCCTGTAATAACACCAACTGTTACTGCTCCAGAAAAAATAGAAAATTCTAAACAAAATGCTAATTCATCAATATCAAATGAAGCATTAGATGAAACTATCAAAAAAATTGAAGAGAAGAAAAAACAATCAAATAAAGAAGAAAAAAAAGTTGTAGAAAAGAAAAAAACAGAAGTAAAAAAAGAAAAGAAAGCAGAAACAAAATCTGTTTCAAAAACAACCAAATCTACACAAAATAACAAAGAAGAAAAAACTACTAAAAAAGAAGCTTCTATAAAAGATAGATTTAAAAATGTAAAAACCGAAAAAGTATCTACAAAAGAAGAAGCAGAAAAAGAGACTCCAAAAGTCGTTAAAACTAAAGAAGTAAAAAAAGAACCTAAAAAAGTTGCTTCAACAAATAAGCCAAAAGTAGGTGAAGAGCAAAAAGTTGATGAAACTTCATCTGGAAATGAGTTTTATATTCAAGTAGCAGCAACAAGTAAAGATCCTTCGGATAAATTTACTTCAACTATTCAAGAAAATGGTTATAAACATAAAACAGTTAAAACTGAAGTAAATGGGAAAACATTTAATAAAGTTTTAGTAGGACCTTTTAAATCTAAAGAACAAGCTAAAAAAGAAGTTGATGATGTAAAAGAAAAGCTTGAATTAGAAAAAGCATATATAATAAAATATTAAGAGATAAAATGAATTTTTATAGCAAAGAACTATTTTTAGATCAGTTTACTCCTGTATCTATCTATGAAAAAGTAAAAAAATTATATCAAGATGAAATAACTTTTTTATTTGAAAGTACAATAAACTCTAGTAATGGTAACTACTCATATATAATTATTGGAGATAGAGAGAGAGTTTGGTATGAAAATGGAACTTGTTTTCATAAAAATGAAAATGGAAATACAAATGAAGTAGATTCAAATCCTCTTCATTTTTTAAAAAAGTACTATAAAAATTTTGATAAAAATCTTTTTAAGTCAAAAGCTTTAGAACTAGGAATTGGTTTAGTTGATGGATTTATTGGAAATGTTGGTTATGACATAGGAAAAGAGTTTGAACCAAAACTAAAAGAGTCTATGAACTCTTTACAAGATCAATTAAATATTCCAGATTTAGATTTAATCAGACCAAAAATAATTTTAGGTTTTTCACACAAAACTTCTAAACTTGTAATTATTACATCTATGGATGATAAACAAAATGAACTTGAAATTATCGAAAATGAACTTTTAAATTCTTCATATACATATACACCACTAAAAAAAGCAACTATCGTTGATGAAGGAAAATTCAACTATACAAAAGATGAATTCTTTGATATGGTGGCTCGTTCTAAAGAGATGATAAAATCAGGAGATGTATTTCAGATTTTAATGTCAAATAGATTTACTCAAAGTGCTATTGTAGATCACTTAAGTTTTTACAGAGCATTAAGAAGTAAAAATCCAAGTCCATATCTATTTTTATTACAATTTGAAAATTTTTCAATTGCGGGAAGTTCTCCAGAAGTTATGATAAGACTTGTTGATGGACATCTTTTACTAAGACCAATTGCAGGAACTAGAAAAAGAGGAAGAACCCTAGAAAAAGATTTAGAGATGGAAAATGAACTAATTAATGATGTTAAAGAGAGAGCTGAACATCTTATGTTAGTTGATTTAGGAAGAAATGATGTGGGAAGAGTTGCAAAACCTGGAAGTGTAAAAGTTACAGATCTAATGAGAATAGAAAGATACTCTCACGTAATGCATATCGTATCTGATGTGGAAGCAATTATAGATGATAAATATGATATGTTTGATTTATTTATGGCTACTTTTACAGCTGGTACTATGACAGGTGCTCCAAAAATAAGAGCTATGGAATTAATAGCTCAATTTGAAGGAATTAAGCGAAATTTCTATTCAGGAAGTATTGCATATTTTGGTTTTGATGGGAATATGGATAGTGCAATTACTATTAGAACTACAATGCTTACAAAAGATAAGGTAATATTCCAAGCTGGTGCTGGAGTTGTTGCAGACTCTAAACCTGAAGATGAATACTTAGAAGTACACAATAAACTTGCTGCAAATATCTCAACTTTAAAAGACTTATCGTAAAAATTCAAAAACAACTATTTATTTAATATTGGCTATTATTTCACATAAAATGCCAATATTAAAGGATAAATTTTGCTACTTGGTGTAAATATAGATCATATTGCAGTATTAAGAGAAGCTAGAAAAATAAATGACCCAAGCCCACTTGATGCTTTGGGAATTTGTAAGTTAAGTGGTGCTGATCAAATCACTATTCATTTAAGAGAAGATAGAAGACACATACACGATAATGATGCACAAGCTATTATCAAACACTCTTGCCTTCCTGTTAATTTGGAATGTTCAATCAATGAAGATATTATAGATATAGTTTGTAAACTTAAACCTACACGTGCAACTTTAGTTCCTGAAAATAGAAATGAAGTTACAACAGAAGGTGGTTTGAATATTCAATCAAACTATAATAAACTACAAAAAGTTATTGATAAACTCCACAAAAATGATATTGAAGTCTCTTTGTTTATAGATCCAAATGAAAAAATCATTGAATTATCTTCCCAACTTGAAGTTGAATGGATAGAGTTGCACACAGGAACTTTTGCGAATATTTATGCAATGCTAAATACAAATCTTTCCCAAACACATCACTCTATCAAAGAGTTAGAACTAAGTAAATCAGAACTTAAAAATCTTCTTGATAAATCTTTAAAAGAGATAGAAAAAAGTGCAAAATATGCTAAGAAATTAAATCTAAAAGTTGCTGCTGGACATGGTTTAAATTATCAAAATACTAAATTGATTTTACCTATAAAAGAGATAGAAGAGTTAAATATTGGTCAAAGTATAATTGCAAGGTCAGTGTTTACAGGACTTTCACAAGCTATTATAGATATGAAAGAGTTGCTAAAAAATGGTTAATTCAAAACCAAAAATCGCCGTAAGTATTGGTGATTTAAATGGAATAGGAATCGAAATAGCAATAAAAAGTCATAGTGAGATTTCAAAAATTTGTGAACCAGTTTATTGTATTAATGAACTTATGCTAAATAAGGCTTCCGCTTTATTAAAACTTGAAGTTCCATCTGATTTTAATATGTTTGAAACAAAAGGTAATTTCAAAATCAAACCTTCAAAAGTTTCAAAAAAATCTGGGAAATACTCTTTTGATTCTTTTAGAGATGCTATAAATTTAGCAAAGCAAAAAAAAGTTGATGCTATTTGTACGCTTCCAATAAACAAAGAATCATGGTCAAAAGCAGATATTTTATACAAAGGGCATACGGAAGTTTTAAGAGATGTTTTTGATAAAAATGCAATTATGATGCTTGGTTGTGAAGAGATGTTTGTGGGACTTTTTACAGAACATATACCTTTAAAAGATGTTGCAAAAAAGATAAAAACTGATGATTTAAAAGGTTTTTTAATTGATTTTCATAAAAATATAAAAGAGGAAAATATAGCCGTTTTAGGTTTAAATCCCCATGCTGGAGATAATGGAGTATTGGGAAATGAAGAAGAAGAGATAAAAAAAGCTATCAAAAAAGCCAATAAAATTTTAGAAAAAGAGATTTTTAAAGGTCCAATGGTACCAGATACAATTTTTTCTCCAAATGCAAGGAAAAATTACAAATATTTTGTAGCAATGTACCATGATCAAGGTTTAGCTCCACTAAAAGCATTATATTTCGAAGAGTCTGTAAATATAAGTTTAAATTTACCTATTATTAGAACTTCAGTGGATCATGGAACAGCATTTGATATAGCTTATAAAAATATAAATTTAAATACAAAAAGTTATTTAAATGCAATAAAAGAAGCTGTTAAACTAATAGATAAAAAATGAAAACTCTCGAAGCTTGTTATGAAATAACTTTTTCTAAAATCAATTTCATTGAGAGAAAAATAAAAATCGAAGCTCAAAAAACTATCATTAATGGTGCTTTTAGAACTGGTAAAAGCTATTTGATCTATGATTATTTATCGAATTTTAAGCCTCAAGAATATTTATATATTGACTTTAATGACCCAAGAAATAATAAAAATGAAATTAAAAATAATTTAGAGAATTTTATAACAGAGAAAAATATAACTATTTTAATTTTAGAAAATTTTTCATTTGATATGGCTATTCCAAATTGCGAAAATATAATAATTTCAACAAATTTAGATATAAAATTAGATTGTTTTGAAAATATTACTCTTTATGCTTTAGATTTTGAAGAGTATTTGTTGCACGACCATAAACATCAAAACATTACACAAAGTTTTAATAGTTTTCTAAAATATGGAAATCTTCCTGAAATTATAAATATAGAAGAGTACAAGAAAATACAAAGACTTCAAGAAATACTTAAATTAAATACAAAAGATTCAACACAATATGAAATATTAAAAATATTAATTGAAAATATTGACGAAAAAAAATCTCTTTTACAATTTTTCAACTCTTTAAAAACAAAAATCAAAATATCTAAAGATAAATTTTATGAAACTTGTAAATATTTTGAAGAGTCAAAAATAATATTCTTTATCGAAAAATATAATCAAGAAAAAATTGCAAAAAAGATTTATGCTTTTAATCACTCATTCTTAAATGTTTTAAGCCATCATAAAAAATTTAAAAATGAGTTTAGCAACCTTATTTTTTTGGAACTCTCAAACAAATATAATAAATTATATTATCTTGATTATATTGATTTTTATGTAAAAGAAGAAAATTTAGCAATTGTTTCTATTCCTTTTTTTAATATGGCGTTAATGGGTTCTCTCTTAAAAAAAATTGTCAAAATAGCCAATGAATACGAAATCAGTCAAATCAATATAATTACCATTTCAAATTCTCAAAATATAAATAATTTCAATATAAAGATTACAGTAACCCCTTTTTATGAATGGGCATTAGGCTAAGTTCTTGTTAATCAAAAATTGATTATAATCGCGAAATTATAAAGGATGCGGGATATGAAAAAAAGAGTACTTGTTAAATTTTCTGGTGAAGCCTTAGCTGGAGCTGAGGGATATGGTATTGATACTCAAATATTGGATTATATTGCTGAAGAAATAAAAAGTTTAGTAGAAAACGATATTGAAGTTGGTATTGTAATTGGTGGTGGAAACATAATCAGAGGAGTTACAGCAGCTGCTGATGGTGTTATCAAAAGAACAAGTGCAGATTATATGGGAATGCTTGGGACTGTAATCAATGGTGTAGCTATGCAAGAAGCATTAGAACACAAAGGTTTAAGTGCTAGATTACAAACTGCAATTAAAATGGAACAGATAGCTGAGCCTTTTATTGTTAGAAAAGCAATTAGACATTTAGAAAAAGGAAGAGTTGTAATATTTGGAGCAGGTACAGGAAATCCATACTTTACAACAGATACAGGTGCTACTTTAAGAGCTACTGAAATAGGTGCTTCTATGCTTATTAAAGCCACAAAAGTTGATGGAGTTTATGATAAAGACCCTATGAAATATCCTGATGCTAAAAAACTTGATACTTTATCTTATGATAGAGCATTAGAAGATCATATAAAAGTTATGGATGATACAGCAATAGCATTAGCAAAAGATAATAAACTACCAATAGTTGTAGCGAATATGAATGAAAAAGGTAACTTACTAAAAATCATAAATGGTGATTTAAGTAAGTGTTCAATAGTTAAATAAATTTAAGGAGATTATGATGAGATTAGAAGAAAGAATGGCAAAAGCTTTAAAACAAGTAAATAACGATAGATATATTTTAGCAATTGCTGTAGGTCAAAGAGCAGATGAATTAAGTAAAGGTGCAAAACCTCTTTTAGAGCAAAATACTCAAAAAATGAAATACACAGATATTGCAATAGACGAAATTGCAAATGGTTTATTGAAAATCGAAGGTTTAGTAAATAAATAATGGTTATAAAGGATATTTTCTTTTATAACTTGGAATCTATATAATGGATCCTTTCATCAAAGAACTTCAACATGTAAAAAGTGTTGAAGAGGCTGTTTTAAAACTACAAACACAAACTGATTTAACCCCTAAAATAAAAGATATCATCAACTTTATACAAAATGCCCATGAAGGTCAATTTAGGAAAAGTGGAGAACCCTATAGTGTACATCCTATTTTAGTTGCTACAATTACTGCACATTTTTCAAAAGATGAAGATGTGATTGCAACAGCTTTATTACATGATGTTGTAGAAGATACAGAATATTCTTTGGATTATGTTAGAGAAAAATGGGGAAATGATGTTGCCCATATGGTTGATGGTCTAACAAAAATAGTAGAGATTAGAGAACATGAATTTGTATCCTCTTCAAATACTAGCGATTCAAAACTTATCTCTTCTGCATTAACTTTTAGAAAAATGCTTATTGCTTCAATAGATGATGTAAGAGTTTTGATAGTTAAATTATGCGATAGACTTCATAATATGTTAACCCTATCTGCACTAGCATCAAATAAACAAAAAAGAATTGCTGAAGAGACTTTAGTTGTTTATGTGCCTATTGCCAATAGACTAGGTATTTCTACTTTAAAAAATGCCTTAGAAGATTTAGCTTTTTATTATATCTATCCAAATGAGTATAAAAAAATCGATACTTTTCTTAAAGAGCAAGAACAAGCAATGCAACTTGCATTCAATAATTTTATCTCTACAACAAAAACTCTTTTAGAAAAAAATGGATTTGATTTAAATAAAATTAAAATTTATAGTAGAGTAAAACATCATTATTCAATCTATTTAAAAATGCAAAGGAAAGGTATTACTATTGATGAAGTATTAGACCTTTTTGCAATTAGAATTTTGGTTGAAGATGATATTGATTGTTATAAAGTTTTAGGGCATATTCATCTTGAATTTAAACCTTTAATTTCCAGATTTAAAGATTATGTGGCAACACCTAAAGAGAATGGTTATCAAACAATACATACTACTATATTTTACAACTCTAAGATTTACGAAATTCAAATTAGAACTTATGAAATGCATAAGGTTGCAGAATTTGGAATTGCTGCCCATTGGAAATATAAAATGGGTGCAAAAAACACTACCACAAATCTTAATTGGTTAAAATCTTTAGAGTTCTCCAATGAAAATGTTGAAGAGTTCTATGAAGAGACAAAAAATAATTTATATCATCAAGAAATTATAGCTTATTCTCCAAAAGGGGAAGTTTTTACACTACCCGTTGGTTCAACTGCCTATGATTTTGCATTTGCCGTTCATAGTGATATAGGGAAAAGAGCTGTTGGTTGCTATATAAATAAAATAAAAAAACCTCTATTAACTGAATTAAAAAGTACAGATATTGTATCTATAGAACTTGGCAAAGAGAGTGTAGCTAGATGTTCTTGGTATGATATGGTAAAAACTTCAAGAGCTAAAAAACAAATAAAACTTCTTTGTACCCATAGACAAAAAGAGATAGATGAATTATCTGGGAAAAATATCATAAATACAATTTTTTCTAAATATTCAAATGACATAACAAAAATTTATGATTTAGAATCAACACATAAAATAGCACTAAAACTTGATTATTTAAAACATACAAAACAAATCATAGAAAAAAATATAATATCTGATAAAGGATTAATGACTAGATTCAAAATAATGGCTAGTAAAATAAAAGAATTTAAATTTGACAATATGTTAATATATTCTAATTTTAGTATAAATTCTGTATCATTTGACCATTGCTGTCACCCAAAATTTGGGGATGATATTGTAGCTTTTAAAGATGGAAATGAGGCTATAATACACCACAAAATGTGTGATAAAGCGTATGATAAAATAAAATCAAACCATGAAATGCTGTTCTGTAAATGGACAAAAAATAGTGTATATCACTATAAAATGGTTGTTAGTTTACCAAATACAAAAGGTGAACTTGCAAGACTGTTAATGTATATGGCTGAATATGAGATTTATATTTTAGCTGTTGAATATGGTAGACAAGTTCATTCTTATATTCAATATTGTGATATTGAATTTGAGATAAATAATTCTAACATTGATGAAGTTAGAAAAATTATAGAAAAAAAAGTAAAAGTTATAGAGTTTTTTTCTAAAAAAGATGCCTATAACAAATAATTAAAGAGGTAATAAATATTGATGGAAAAGAGAGTTCAAGAGGCGTTAGAGGAGATTAAAAGAGGTACTTCTGAAATAATTGATATAGAAGCAATAGAGAAACTTTTAAAAAAATATTTTGAAACAGGTGAAAACTTTTATGTAAAAGCTGGATTTGATCCTACTGCACCTGATTTACATTTAGGGCATACAGTTTTAATCCAAAAACTTGCAACTTTTCAAAAATATGGTGGAATTGTTCAATTTTTAATTGGAGATTTTACTGCAACTATTGGAGATCCAACAGGTAAAAGCGAAACAAGAAAAGTTTTAAGTGAAGATGATGTTCAAAAAAATGCAGTATCATATAAAGAACAAGTTTTTAAAATATTAGATGAAACAAAAACGCAAGTTATGTTTAATTCAAAATGGTTAAAAGAGTTAGGAACAGGTGGATTAATTGCCCTTGCTTCAAATTTAACTGTTGCTAGAATGTTAGAAAGAGATGATTTTTCCAAAAGATATGC
>JBBITK010000085.1:0-1795 GCA_037440805.1 Arcobacter sp.
ATAAAATAATTATTTTTGTAATATTGTAAATTTTACATATAAAATATAAAGATAATTATTGATATGAAATTAAAAAGAAGTTAAAATAGTTAAATAGATGATATATTGGAATGGTTATGGATATAAACACACAAAATATACTTATTGTTGATGATGAAAAGTCAAATATTGATATATTGTTAAGTCTTTTTGAAAATATAAAAAGTAATGAAGGCGAAGAGTACAACATAGTTGCCGTATTATCAGGCGAAAAAGCTTTGAAAGTTGTAGAAAAAAGAAAGATAGATTTGATTTTACTTGATATTATGATGCCTGATATGGATGGTTACGAGGTTTGTAGTATCTTAAAATCAAATGAAAAAACAAAAGATATTCCTATTTTGTTCATAACTGCAAACACAGATGATGAATCAATAGAAAAGGCTTATAGATTAGGAGCCTCTGATTATGTTACAAAACCATTTAGACCTGTTGAGTTAATCTCAAGGGTTAAGATGAATCTAAAACTTCAAAGAACTATAAATCAGTTGGAGTATATGGCATATTATGACCCTTTGACGGGAGTTTATAATAGAAGAAAGTTTTTTTCTTTGGCTGAAAAAAAATTTGAAGAGAATAAACAAAATTTATATGCAGTAATGCTTGATATAGATAAGTTTAAAAATATCAATGATACCTATGGTCATGCTGTTGGAGATAAAGTTATAAAATCTATTGCAAAAGTTTTAAGTGATAATATAGCTGAAGGTACAGTATTGGCAAGACTTGGTGGGGAAGAGTTTGTATCTTTATGCAATAAAGAGTCAGATGAAGAAGTCTTTGAGTGTTTAGAAAGTATAAGAAAAAAAATTGAAAATATTGAAATCAAAGATGATGAGGGTAGAATCATAAAATGTACCATAAGTGATGGAATAGCTAAATGCAGTGATGATTCTCCCACTTTGGATCATCTACTTCATAAGGCAGATGAAGCATTGTATGAAGCAAAAAATAAGGGCAGAAATAGAACTATATTTAGAGTTTAAGGGGTGAAAATGAGAGATTTAAAGCCAATATTTGATTGGGCAAGACAAAATGGCGATGCAAATATCTATGATAGGATTTTAATGAAAGTTATGCCTCAGTTAATTAAAGAAGATATAAAATTGACAGCTGATTTTATTTGTAATTCTCAAATTATAGAAGTAAAAGAAGAGATATATGAACTAATAAAACAAAAAGCTCAAGAGCTTCTTGATAAAAAATTTGATAAGTAGGGAGTGAAAAGATGTTTAATATAAATGATTATAAATTCGATGAAGAACATAACTACTTGGAAATTGGTGGAGAGGCTATGATTTTCCATTGTCATCACTATCTTACAAATTTGCAAAGAACTATTTTGGATGCTGATTATATTGATAGTAGTAGATTTTTGATTGGAAGTGCTGCTGATGCTGTTTATCATCAACTATCAAATTTATGTGAAGGTCTAAGTATTGAAGAGTCAAAAATAATGGCTCAAGATATTTATAAAACTTTTGGTTATGGGCTTATAAATTTGGATTGTATGGATGAAAATGGATGTACTTTAAAAACAAGAAAATCTTTTTATTCTAAAACTTGGTATGCGAAATTTGGAAAAAGCAAAAAGCCTGTTGATTACTATACAACTGGATTTTTAGCTGGTGCGTATGCAGTGATTTATAATAAAGAGTTAAAAGATATATGTGCAGTTCAAACAACTTGTATGGCTTGTGAAGATGAAATAAATACTCATGAAATAAGAGTAGGTGAGAGAAATTTTGATATTTAT
>JBBITK010000085.1:1819-7063 GCA_037440805.1 Arcobacter sp.
TGTACCAAAACTAAAAATTGATTGGGAATATGAAGATGTTATTACAAATGCATTTTTAGGAGCTCATGCAACAATGGTTGGAAATGAAGAGGGATTGATTCCAGCTTTTGGAGTTTATATTGCAAGAAATCAAAGTGATTATGTAAATAGACTTCAATTTGAATTTGTAAGGGAAATGACAAAAGTTGCGGGAGATTATGGAGTTACACTTGCAGGGGAACTTTTGATGGAAGCTGGTCATGCTTGCGGTTTCTTTACTTATGGAGGAATTATGACTTCAAATGAGTGGAATATGGCTGTAAAACCATATTTAAATACTAAAGAGGATTGGATAAAAGCCTTAGCTTCTTTGGTTAATACTATGGGATGGGGTTATCACACCGCAGTTGAACTTTCACAACAAAAAGCAATATTTAGAAACTACAATGATTTTGAAGATTTAAGTCATGTACGAATGTATGGAACATCTTCTTATCCTGTAAATTGGGCTAATAGTGGTGGATTTACGGGACTTATGCAACTTGTTTATAATACAGATTTAGTAAATGGTGAAAGAATAGAAACCGAAGAAGGATTTAGAGCCATGAGAAGATCAACTGTTGCATATAAAACAAAAATGAAAAAAAGTATAGCTTGTGGCGATGATTATTTAGAAGTTGAAGTATATATATAATAGGTTTTTAAAATGGCTAAAATCTCTTCAAATAGGTTGTCGATAATCTATAAAAAACTTTATGAAATTGGGAAGAGTATCAATGAAACCATTGATATTCCCCACTTGTATGATATAGCTTGTGATTTCGCAACAGATGAGTTGAATTTTCAAAAATGTATTATTTTCGAGCATGATGATAATAACGGTTGGTTCAAGGTTGTGCAATCAAAAGGTTATGACAATCCTATGGAAAAAAGAATACTTAGTATTGTAAATCTTCTTCTCTCTGGAGAAGTTATTGAGTATTTAAGAACTAGTGGAAAACCAATAATTCACACAAAAGATAATCCAAAAAATCAAGTTGAGTCATTATTGAAATCTCTTTTTTTGGAAGAAGCTTATTTTGAACTTTTTGGTGGAGATATAAACATCCCCCATGGGCTTATTATTGTGGGAAATGGTTTTGAAAATTTAGAACAGTTTTCTCGTTTGGTTGAAAACTCTCCCTTACGAGTTGCTTTAGGTAATTTTACAATCCAATTATCAAACACCATAAACAACATAGTTTTTTATAAAGCTTGGCAAGAAGAGAAAGAGAAATTAGAAGAAAATATAGCTAAAAGAACAAAGCAATTAGAAGAGCAAAAATCCAATTTTGAATCCATATTTCAAATTTCAAAGGATGGAATAGCAATAATAGATTTGGAAACCACTGCATTTTTGGAAGTAAACCAAGCTTATAGTGAAATTACAGGTCTTACAAGGGAAGAGTTATTAAGAACCAGTTGTTTAAAACTTAGTCTTCCTGAAGATATTGAAAAGAGTAAAAAAGCCATTCAAGAGGTTATAGAAAAAGGTTTTATCAAAAATTTTGTAAAAAGATGTGTTAGAAAAAATGGTGAAGTAGCCATTACAAATATGAGTGTTTCTTTGATGGAAGATAAAAAAAGAATGCTTGCAAACACAAAAGATATTACCTTTGAAAGGGAACAAAAAGAGCTTTTTGAAAAGCTTTTTTATGGTTCTTCTGATCCTATTTTACTTCTAAAAGATGGTAAATTCGTAGAAGCGAATGATGGAATTTTGAAGGTTTTAAATTTGGAAAACAAAGAACAACTTCTAGGTTTGAGTCCTATTGAATTATCCCCTTTGTATCAGCCAGATGGTATATTATCAGCCCAAAAAAATGAAGAGATGATAAATATTTGTTTGGAAAAAGGTTATCATAAATTTGAGTGGCTTTTCAAAAGAAAAGATGGAGAGGAGTTCTATTCAGAGATTAGTTTTACAAGGGTTAGAATAAACAATGAATTGATGATTCATATTATTTGGAGAGATATCAATGAACAAAAACTTCTTCAAAAAGAGTTAATTGAAGCTAAAAATAAAGCTGAAGAAGCAACAAAAGCAAAATCTGAATTTTTGGCAAATATGAGCCATGAAATAAGAACTCCAATGAATGCTATTTTGGGAATGAGCCATTTGGTTTTGGGAACAAATCTAAATTCAAAACAAAAAGGTTATATTGAAAAAATTGATAATAGTGCAAAATCATTATTGGGAATTTTAAATGATATTTTAGATTTTTCTAAAATTGAAGCTGGGAAATTGACCATTGATAAAATTGATTTTGATTTATATAAACTAATTGATAATGTTATAAGTTTGATTGAATACAAAGCAAGTGAAAAGCATTTGGAAATTATAGTTGATTATGATGCATATAGGGTTGGAAAATATTTTTATGGAGATAGTCTAAGAATTTCTCAAATTTTGACAAATTTATTGACAAATGCTGTTAAATTTACTCAAAAAGGGGAGATAAGTCTTCATATTTCAAAGGTTCATGAATCAAGATATAGATTTGAAGTTAGAGATACAGGAATAGGATTGAGTTTAGATGAGCAAGAAAAACTGTTCCAATCCTTCTCTCAAGCTGATGGAAGTACCACTAGAAAATATGGTGGAACAGGGCTTGGTCTTACTATTTCAAAACAGTTAGTAGAACTTATGAATGGTAAAATTTGGGTTGAATCACAAAAAGATGTTGGAAGTAATTTTATCTTTGAAATAGATTTGGTAGAGGATAATGTTCAATTAAATCAATATAAAAAATTCTCCAATAAAAAACTTTTAATAGTTGATGATAATTATACTTGGCATGAGGTATTAAAAAATACTTTAGAACTTTTTGATATTGAAGTAACATCGGCTTATAGTGGGGAAGAAGCAATAAAGCTAGTTGATGGTTGTAAAAATAGATTTGATTTAATCTTGATGGATTGGCAAATGCCAACTTTAGATGGTATTCATACGGCAAAAAAAATTTTTAACGATTGCCAAAATAACAACCATAAATCTCCTCCAACTATAATTATGATAACAAGTCATAGACAGGAATTAATTGCCACTAAAGCCAAAGATGTGGGAATAGAAGTCTTTTTACAAAAACCTATTAATCCATCTATTTTAAATGATATTTTAAGTGGAATATTCTTGGGAGATATCAAAAAAGAGCTTACAAACAAAACAAAAGAACACTCCCTAAAAGAGTCTATTACTACTTTAAGGGGAAGTAAAATTCTACTTGTAGAGGATAATAAAATAAATCAAGAGATAGTAGTTGGTTTATTAGAACATAGTGGAATAGTTATTGATATAGCTAACAATGGTAGTGAAGCTGTTGAGCAGTTTAGACAAAATTCAAATAGATATGAGTTGATTTTGATGGATTTACAAATGCCTGTAATGGATGGATTAACTGCAACGAAAATTATTAGAAATGAAAATAAAGAGATTCCTATTATTGCTTTGACAGCAAATGCTATGGCACATGATGTGAAAAACACTCAAGAAGTAGGGATGAATGAACATCTAAATAAACCAATAGAGGTTGATAGACTTTACGAAATACTTCTAAAATATATTTCAGTTAAAGATAAAAATAATTTGGATTTAAATATTGTAGTTGATGATGAAACCAATGTTCCAGAGTTGATACATATAAATACAAGTAAAGGTTTAAGACATTTAGCTGGAAATAAAAAACTCTACCTAAAACTTTTAAATGATTTTAGAACAAATTATAGAAATGTAGATTTAAATGATTTAGATGTTCAAAAGTTTAAAATAGCAGTACATACTCTAAAAGGTTTGAGTGGAAATATTGGAGCTAATAATCTACATACAATATTAAAAGAGTTAGAAGAGACACAAGATAGACATCTTTTGGTTGATTTTTGTGATGAATTAAAACTTATTATTGATGAACTTGATGATAAGTTACATTTGGATAATGATTTGGATAGTAGTAAAATACTATTTTTAGAATCTAATATTAAAGAGGAGTTATTTGATAGATTAAAAGAGGCTTTAGATTTGATGGAGCCAAAAAAATGTCATCAAATTGTCGATGAAATCTCCCACTATGAACTATCTGCTGAAGATGAAAAACTCTTTGAAAAAATCAAAGAACTTGTAAATAACTATGAATTTGATGAAGCTTTAGAGTTGTTGTAACAACTCTAAAAAATAGATTTAAATAAATTATTCCTTTATTTAAAAAATAATTGGTTAAAATCCTTCTTTTATTTATATAATCCATAAAAGAAGAGAGATAAATGTCTAAAATAATTTTTTTAATTTCTATTGTTGCTTCATTTTCATTTTCCCAAAACTTTAAATTTTCATTTTTCAAAAAAGAGACAAACCAAGAGCCAACTTTGCTTGTAATTGGAGGTATTCACGGTAATGAACCAGGTGGATATTTTGCACCTACTGTTCTAAATAAACATTATGAGATAAAAAAAGGTAATCTTTGGATAATTCCAAATCTCAATTTTGATTCTATTTTAAAAGATAGTAGGGGAATCAATGGAGATATGAATAGAAAATTCTCAAATATCAAAAAAAGTGATAAAGATTTTGAAGTAGTTGAGAAAATAAAAAAATTAATTTTAGACAAAAAAGTAGATTTGATTTTGAATCTTCACGATGGACAAGGTTTTTATAGGGATAGGGATATAGACAAAGAGTTCAATTCAAAAGCTTGGGGACAAGCTTGTATTATTGACCAAAAAGATATTCCAAATGTAAAATTTGGAGATTTGGCTCAAATAGCAAAAAGAGTTAGTAGTGAAGCTAGTGTTGATTTGGAAGAGGATGTTCACGAGTTTAATGTAAAAAATACTCAAACAAAGGAAAAAGATGAGTCTATGAGACAAAGTCTTACTTACTTTGCCATAAAAAATAATAAGCCAGCTTTTGCTATTGAAACAAGTAAAAATATAGTAGATTTGGATTTGAAAGTTTATTATCAATTAAAATCTATTGAAGAGTTTATGGATATTATGGGAATAGAGTTCAAAAGAGATTTTGAATTGACAAGGGAAAATGTAAAAACTATTTTGAATGATATAGGAGTTTTAGAAATTCCAACTCAACATATCTCTTTGGTTTTAAATAACATAAAACCATTTATCTCAAATTTTCCTATGAACAACAAAAAATTGGAATATAGTAGTAAGAACCCATTGATGGCAGTTCTAAAAGAGAAAAATGAAGTAAAGGTTATGAATGGAAATATACTT
>JBBITK010000085.1:7108-8949 GCA_037440805.1 Arcobacter sp.
TTTTGATAACTCTTTAGAAAATGTAGAAATGACAATAGATGGTCAAAAAACTACTAAAAAGCTAGGCGATATTGTAGAAGTAAATAAAGATTTTATGATAAAAAGTAAAAAAGGTTATAGGGTAAATATCATTGGATTTAGTAAAGATAAAGTAGAAAATGAATCAGATATTTCGGTATCTTTGAATGATTTTGTAAAGAGATTTTCTTTGGATAAAAGTGAAAAGATTTTTAGAATAGAGTTTTATAAAGATAAAAAGTTCTGTGGAATGATATTGGTTAGATTTAAATAAATTAGGATTTTAGATGTTTAAAAAAAATGTATCTATGATTTATGGAACAGCTTGGAAAAAAGATGAAACTTCAACTTTAGTACAAGAGGCTATAAAATGTGGTTTTAGAGCTGTTGATACAGCTTGTCAGCCAAGACATTATAGGGAAGATTTAGTTGGAGTTGGTTTGGAAAGTGCCTATAAAGAAGGAATAAAAAGAGAAGATTTATTTATTCAAACAAAATTTACTCCTATAAATGGGCAAGATTTAAACAATATGCCATATTTGCAAAATGATGATATTTTGACTCAACTAGGAAAATCCTTTGAAACTTCAAAACAAAATCTTAAAACAGATTATATAGACTCTTATTTGATTCATTCTCCCTTTGCTCCACTTGAAGATTTTATAGCTACTTATCAAAAGATGGAAAACTATGTAAGAAGTGGTGAAATAGGGCAGATTGGTATTAGTAACTGTTATGATTTAGAGTTTTTGAAATATGTTTTTGAAAATGCTCAAATAAAGCCAAAGGTTATTCAAAATAGATTTTACAAAGATAGTAACTATGACAAAGAGTTAAGAGAGTTTTGCAAACAAAGGGATATTAGCTATCAAAGTTTTTGGTCATTAACTGCAAATCCACATCTTTTGACATCAAAAGAGGTTTTAGAGTTATCAAAAAAATATGACAAAACTATTCCTCAAATTTTCTATAAATTTTTAAATAAAGTAGGAATAACTCCCCTAAATGGAACAACATCTAAAATTCATATGATAGAGGATTTGGATATTGTAAATTTTGATTTAGAAAAAAAAGAGGTAGAGAGTATTTTAAATATTCTCTAATAATTTGTAAAATTAACTCTATTTTTTCCGCTGTTTTTAGCTTCATAGAGTGCCTTATCGGCATTCTCTATTACAAGTTTAGATGAATTTCCATTGTTTAATGCACAACCACAACTAACAGTTATATTTTTTACTAAATCTATGTGTTTTTTTTCAATATGTTTTCTTAGATTCTCTGCAATCAAAAGTAAGTTACCTTTAGAGTTTGTATCTACAATACACAAAAACTCTTCCCCACCCCATCTTCCAACAATGTCATTTTTTCTAGTGTGTTGTTTTAGGATTTCTGATAGAGTTTTCAAAACTTCATCTCCTATTTGATGCCCAAATGTATCATTTATTTTTTTAAAATTATCAATATCTATCATAATTATTCCATAAGAGATACTCTCTTTTTTGGAATCATGATCTTCCAAAACCCTATCCAGATAGTATCTATTAAATAATCCTGTAAGCTTATCTTTGTGGGAGAGGTTGAAATATTCAACTTTTTCATCACTTAATATTTTGAAACTGTTTTGATAATCCTCAAGAATTTTATTTAAGCTATTTGATAAAACACCCAATTCATCATTGGAAGTTTTTTCAATTCTCTTTTTATCATCAAGTGATGATTTACTTAGGTTTATAATATTTTTCAAAAGAGTTTCAAATTTTTTGTTTATATTTTTATATATCAAAAAACTCAAGAAAAACAGGACTATATATGTTAATACTATT
>JBBITK010000086.1:0-8913 GCA_037440805.1 Arcobacter sp.
AATCTTGTACTATCTAAAATATTTGTAATTAATCTCTTCATTCTTAAAGAGGCATAATTAACATCTTCTAAAAGGCTTTTTTTGCTGTTTTCATCTAATTTTTCATTGGATAAAAGTAGATTTATTGTTCCATGAATTGTAGATAACGGAGTTCTTAAATCATGGGAAATTATGTGCAAAAGACTCTCTTTAAGTTCATTTTCTCTTTTTTGAGTATCTAAATTTTTTGCTTGAATAGTTATAATCCAACCTACCAAAGCAAATATTAAAAAACTCCATAAATAGAGTTCATTATTGACATTAAAACTATATAGAGGAGGAATAAATAAGAAATTAAATAAAACTACACAAAAAGAAGTAATAATAAAAGTAGCTTTGAAATTTCCATAAATAGCTACAAATACAACAGGTATTATAAATATAAGTGCAACATTTATGATTTCTAAATGCTTTTTAAAAAGTGTTGCGATAAAAGTGACTATAGCTAATATAATTAGAGCTTTTAATATATAAAAATATTGTGGTTTGTTATTAATCTTTTTCATTAATATCCAACATTTTTAAGATAAGAATTATAATTAATACAACTATTATTATAGACATTGTCAAATTAGAATAAGACATTGTATTCCTTGATTTTATTTGGACTAATTTTAAATCAAAAAATATAAGTAAGATATCAATAAAAATTAAAAAATATAAAAAAAGTATAAAGATTTTGAAATGATAATTTTTAAGAAAATTTAGTTTTTAATTATTAAATATACAATACCTATCTCTTCCATTATTTTTTGCATAGTAAAGTGCTTCATCAGATCTTTTTATAATTTTCTCCAAAGAAGAGTTGGTATTAAATAAATAGATACCTATACTTGTTGAAGTAGTATAAGAGTAATCTTTTAATAAAAAAGGTTCTTTTGTATTTGCTAAAATCTTTTCAGCAATATCAACGCATATTTTTTCAGCAATAGATAAATTATTTGTAAGATTATCTAAAATAATTACAAATTCATCTCCCCCTAATCTTGCTACGAAATCAATATGCCTAACAGTTTTTTTAACTCTTGAAGAGAACTCTTTTAGCAATATATCTCCATAATCATGACCTTTTGTGTCATTTAAAATTTTGAATTTATCTAAATCCAAAAAGAGTAATGCCACATATCTTTTTTCATTTTCCAAAGATTCCAAAACCCTTTTGAATGTAAAGTTAAACATTCTTCTGTTTGGTAAATTGGTTAGAAAATCATAATTAGCTGAGTGTTCTATCTCTTTTTCTTTTATTTTTTTATCTGTAATATCTTGTTTTATCGCAATAAAATATTTAACAGAACTCTTATCATCCAAAACAGGAGTAATACTCAACTCTTCGTTATATAAAGTCCCATCTTTTTTTCTATTTACCAACTCCCCTTTCCAGGATTGATTGTTCAAAATAGTATTCCACATCTCTTCATAAAACTCAACAGTTTGTAGTCCTGATTTCACAAATTCACTAGGTTTTTTGTTTTGAACTTCACTTAATTCATAACCTGTTAATTTTTCAAACGCTGGATTTGCCCAAATTATATTTGCATCTATATCTGTGATAACTATAGAATCAGAACAAGAATTTAGAGCAGTTTTTAGTAAATTTTGTTTGATTTCCAACTCTTTTTTGATAGATAAATCTCTAAATGTTACAATCTGATGATAACCTTTTTTGTCGGATAACTCTCTTACTGAAATATCAATAGGGATTAATTTTCCGCTTCTTACTCTAAAAAATTCATTTTCACTTTGAAATTTACCATTTTCTTTTATGGCTTTTAGAATAGGGCATTTTTCTTGTACACAATGGGAATTTCTTTCGTGATAGTGAAATAAATAGTGGGCGTTTTTACCTATTAACTCCTCTTTTTCATATCCCAAAATTTTACAAGCACTAGAATTTATATACTCTATATTTAAATCTTTATTTGTTACAAATAATCCTTCGCTTATGGATTCACTTATTTGGTTATACCAGTTTTTTTCATTTGATAAATTTTCACTTTTATCTTTTATTAGTTTTAATAAAAATAGTATTAAAAATGTTCCCAAAATAATTGCTACCAAAATATATGAAAAAGAGGTTAGAAAAATAGTAGTATTTATAGCTTTTGAATAGGAGATAATATAACCTTCCAAAGTTTCATCAATACTTAATAAAGGCATCAAAACAATATCATATTTTTGATTATCAACTTCAATTATAGAAGAAATATACTCTTTTTGTTTTAGGGCTTTTTGTATCTCTTTATTTTTTGATATCTTTTTATTTATACGATTTACTATATCTGAAGATTTCTTTGGAGAGTCAGGTAAGATAGAATTTGCATCTTCTTCCACAAACTCATCACTTATCAAAGAGTTGGTATAGAGATATTTTTGGTATTCAAAAACCTTTGATTCAATCAACTTTTTATTTAAAATAAATTTGTACTCTTTTCTATTATCCAATTTTTCTAAAGAGTCTACCATTGATTTTAAAGTCAAACTAACCTCTACACTACCTAAATATTTATCCCCATAAAAAATAGGAAAAATATTTCTAAACCCCGATAAAACTCTTCCTGTTTCAAATAAAGATATGGGAACTCTTTTTTCATTTACATATTTTACTCCCAATCTCTCTTTTGTTAAATCATCATTATATTTTGAAGGGTTATGGAATCTTAAAAAACTTTTATTATCAGAGGTTTGAAAATGTAGTTGTCTAATACCAATCTTTTTTATGTACTCAAAAGTTGGGTTTAGATTTCTATAAAATATTCCTTTATAGTATCTTTTTTCATTTTCATTTTTTGAATTTATGGCTTTATCTAAATTCTCTAAAACATCACTTCTATTTATCTCTTTATCAAAGATATATTTAGCCATCAAAGTAAATTTATCAAAGCTTGAATTGTAAGCTATTTTTTGAGAAATAATGTTGTTTTCATAATAGTTTTGCTTTATTTTTTCTTTATACAAAGATAGATTATAAATGGCAATTATTGTGAAAATAAATATGGAAAAAGTTATTAAATAGAAATATTTAATATAAGCGATACTATTTTTATAAAGCATTACTTTTTCTCTTTTGTTGGAATAGTTATATTTTTCATCATTTCTCTTATATTTTCATAATCTTTATCAAAAGCTGATTCCATTCCATATTTTATATCCTTATCCCATTTTGAATAGATTTCTTGTTTAATATCTAATAAAATCTTTTTAAGTTCATCTAAATACTCTTTTTTTAGATTTTTTTCATTTCCAATAAGTGCAAATCCTGGTAAATCTAATGTTTTTGAAATCTCTTCTAATCCTAAATGATAATATTCTTTTGCAACAGAAGTTTTTATTCCACCTGCATCAAATTCTCCTCTTAAAATACTTAATGCTACTTCATCATGTTTGTCTAAATATTTGTATTTATAGTTTTCTAAATCATTATTTAAAAGATTATTTACAGATAAATATCCACAAGTAGATAGTGGCTGTGTTAAGGCAATTTTCTCAATTTTTTTATTATTGATAAATTTTACAAAAGAGCAAGTGTATGAACTATTACCATTTTTATTTTTGAAATGCACTAAGGGATAAGCCAAATTATAGCTCTCTTTAAGTTTTACATATGGTAGTGGACCTAAATAAGCTATATCAATTTTTCCTTTTTTAAAATCTTCTAAGATTTGTTCATAATTATCACTATAATAAATTTCAATTTTTTTGTTGAATTTTTTTTCTAGAATTTTTATCATTGGATAAAATATATTGTAAACTTTGGTCTTATCTAGCATAGGTAGAGGAGCAAATATTATAGTTTCTTTTGCAAATAAAATAGAAGTAAAAATAAATAAAATAAATAATAATTTTTTTATCAAAATCAATCCTAAAAACTTATTTAGTGATTTTATAGGAATAAAGATAAAAATATATTTAACATTAAAGAGTTATTTTTTATAAAAAGATTTTGAAACCTTAGCTTTTAAGCTAAAGTTCCAGATAGAGTCATTCCAAGATAAGAGTTATAAGCTATATATACAAGTATCAAGATAAATCCTTCAACTCTGTTGATTTTTCCTTGTTTCCCAAAACCATAAGACATAGCCAAAAGAGCGATAGTTAAAATAAGCATAATAATCCAATCCCTGTTTAAAACTTCAGCAGGAATATTTGACATAGGATTTATTACTGTCGCAATACCAATAACAGCCAAAATATTAAACATATTTGAACCCACAACATTTCCTATTGCAATATCATGTTCACCTTTTCTAGCTGCAATAACTGAAGCAGCCAACTCAGGTAAAGAAGTTCCAAGTGCAACAATAGTAAGTCCAATTATCAAATCACTAACTCCAAATTCATGAGCCACACCAACAGCTCCCCACACCAATAGTCTTGAACTAGCAATCAATAAAACAAGTCCAGCAACAAGCCACATAATCCCAGCTTTTAGACTCATTTCGTGCTCTTTTAACTCCTCTTCAAACTCCTCTTCTAAAGGGTCTTTTTTAGCTTTAAAAGCAGAGATTATAGACCAAAGAATTAATGCAAAAAATGCAATCAATAATCCAATACCTTCTGTTAATGTTAGGTTATTGTCCATCAATAAATAACCTGATGCTAAAACTATCAAAAGAAGTAGAGGAATCTCTTTTTTTACAATTTGCGAACTAACAACAATAGGAGCAATCAAAGCTGTAACACCCAAAATCAAAGCAATATTTACAATATTTGAACCAATAGCGTTTCCAAGTGCTAAAGCAGGATTTCCCTCCATTGCTGCAATGGCAGATACTACCATTTCAGGTGCACTTGTCCCAAAACCAACAATCAAAATACCAATAAGTAAAGTTGGCATTCCAAGGTGTTTTGCTGTTGCGGCTGCCCCATCCACAAATTTATCAGCACTCCAAACAAGAAGTGCAAAACCACCAATTATCCCTAAAAGATATAAAAACATTTTTGACCTTTTTTTTATTTTGGCGGAATTTTATCCAAATAAATATATCAATTAATTTAACAAAAATTTAGATACAATAATTGACTATGAAAAAGAAAAATATAATACTAATTGGTTTTATGGGTGTTGGTAAAGGTACAGTTGCAAGAGCATTAGTTAAAAAAACTAATATGTTCGCCATTGATACTGATGATTTAATAGAGAGTATGGAAAACAGAAAAATAAAAAAGATATTTGAAGTTGAAGGTGAACCATACTTTAGAGACTTAGAAAAAAAGACTGCTTTATGGTTGGAAGAGAGTGTTAAAAATACAATTATTTCAACTGGTGGTGGATTTTATAAGCAAAAAAACTTAAACAAAATAGGAAGGGTTGTTTACTTAAAATCATCTTTTCAAGGTATATTAGACAGAATAAATTCTGCTCCAAATGCTGTAAATAAACTTAAAAAAAGACCTCTTTTACAAAATATGGAAAAAGCTATAGAGCTTTATAATTCAAGGGTTAGTGACTATGAAAAAGTTGCTGATGTTATTGTAGATGTTGAGAAAAAAGATGTAAAAGATATTGTAAAAGAGATTTTGGGAAAAATTTAATATGAAGATTATAAATACAAAAGAGTCAAACTTTAAAGAAGAGTTTGAAAATATTTTGGCAAGAGCTAAAAGTGATATAAAAGGTGTTTCATCTATTGTTATGAATATTATTGATGAGATAGTTCAAGATGGAAATGAGGCTTTAAAAAGACATATTTCAAAGTTTGATAAGTGGGAAGTAGGAAATGATGAAAATCTTTTGATTTCTCAAGATGATATGAAAAAAGCTTATGAAAATATTGATGAGAAACTTAGACTTGCTTTACATACAGCTTATGATAGAATCAAATCTTATCACGAAAAACAACTTCCAAAATCTTGGCTTGATTTTGAGCCTAATGGAACAATTTTAGGACAAAAAGTAACTCCTGTTGATAGGGCTGGACTTTATATCCCAGGTGGAAAAGCTGCATATCCAAGTTCACTTTTGATGAATGCAATTCCTGCATTAGTTGCTGGAGTTAAAGAGATAGTTGTATGTACACCAACTCCAAATAATGAAGTTAATGAGCTTTTACTTGCTGCTTGCCACTTATGTAAAGTTTCAAAGGTATTTAAAGTAGGAGGAGCTTCTGCAATTGCTGCAATGGCTTATGGAACACAAACTATTCCAAAAGTTGATGTGATAACAGGTCCTGGAAATATCTTTGTGGCAACTGCTAAAAAACTTGTTTTTGGAGAAGTAAATATAGATATGATTGCAGGTCCTTCTGAAATAGGTATTTTAGCTGATGAAACAGCGAAACCTCACTATTTAGCGATTGACCTTTTATCTCAAGCAGAACACGATGAAATGGCAAGTTCTATTATGATTACAACTTGTGATGAGGTTGCAAATCTTACAAGCAAAGAAGTGGAAGAGTATCTAAAAACTTTAAGTAGAGAAGATATTGCTAGAAAATCAATAGAAGAAAGAGGTGCAATTATTGTGGCTTCTTCTATGGAAGAGGCTATAAATCTTATGAATGAAATAGCTCCTGAACACTTAGAAGTTATGACAAAAAATGCCTTTGAATTGCTACCATTTATAAAACACGCAGGTGCTATATTTTTAGGTGAAAATACACCTGAACCAATAGGAGATTATATAGCTGGACCAAATCACACACTTCCTACAGGAAGTACAGCTAAGTTTTATAGTCCATTAAATGTTGAAAATTTTATGAAAAAAAGTTCAATTATTAACTTTTCAAAAAAAGCGATAAATGAGTTAGGTGAAGCTTGTGCAATTTTAGCCGATACAGAAGGACTAACAGCACATGCAAAATCTGTAAGAGTTAGATTGGAAAAATAGATATGAATTGGCTTTCTCGAAGAGAGTGCACAGCACAAGATTCTTAAAGCCCTTTAGGTTTTTGCTACTTTTTAAGGATTTTTTATAAATCCTGCTAAAAAAGTAGAAATTAAATGAAATAGGTTCCCTTTTAAAGAGGAACGAATTAAAAGGAAAATATATGTCGTTATTTAAAGATTGGTTTACAGAAGATGAAGATGATATTTTTATGGGAAGTCCAAAATCAAAGTTTTTTGATGTAACAAGAGAAGCTTCAAAAGATGTTGTAGAAGAAGAGATTGATAAAATCATTGAGAAATTAGCGGTTTTAGAGATGATTATAAGTGCTGATAAAGATGAGAACTTTGATATAAATGAGTATATCAAAGAGTACACTTTAGAAAATCACGAAAAAGTAAAAGCTATGAAAAAAGGGCTTTATGTAGAGTTTACTGGTGAAATTATTTGTAGATTAGATTCGTAAGGTTTTTTTGTGGAAGAGTTACTACAAGTAAAAGAACAAATCAAAATTTTTGTAAGTGAGTGTAATCATCCAAAAAGTTTGGAACTTTTGGAAAAACTAGCAACGGGAAAAATGTTGCGTTCAAAACTTATTTTAAAAATCGCTGGAGTTAGCCAAGAGAGTATAAAACTTTGTGCGGTTGTGGAGATGATTCACGCAGCTTCTCTTTTGCATGATGATGTAATTGATGATGCTGATACAAGAAGAGGGCAACCAAGTGTTAATGCACTTTATGACAATAAAACATCTATTATGTTTGGGGATATTTTGTATTCAAAAGCATTTACAGAACTTACACAAATGGATAAAAAAGTTGCTTATAATATTGCAAATGCAGTAACACTTTTGAGCATTGGAGAGATGTTAGATGTGGATTTAACAAACTCATTTAATACCTCTTATGATAAATATCTTGATATGATTTATAAAAAAACAGCCTCTTTAATCGAAGCAAGTGCTGCAAGTGCTGGAATTTTAGCAGGTCTTGATGAAAAAAAATATGCAACATATGGTAAAAATTTAGGTCTTGCATTTCAAATGATAGATGATATTTTGGATATTACTCAAGACTCAGCAACTTTGGGAAAACCTGCAATGCTTGATTTTGTAGAGGGAAAAGTAACTATTCCATATCTGTTACTTCACGAGAGAGTTGAAGATAAAGCTAAATTAGAATCTTTGTATAAAAAAGAGTTAAGTAGTGAGGAAACTCTTTGGATAAAAGAGCAAATGAATATAACAAATGCTTTGAATGATTCTATAAATCTTGCTAAAAAAATTGGAAATGAAGCCATTGAAGTTGTAAGTGGTGAAAAAAATAGCGAAACATTAGTAATGATTATGAAAGCAATGATTGAAAGAGAGTTTTAATATATGAGTTATTTAGTCATTAGTTTTTCTCACAAAAATACAGATATAAAAATGAGAGAAAAATTAGCTTTTAATAGTGAAGAAGATAAAGATAGATTTCTAAAAAATATTTTAGATTACAAAAATACAACGGAAGCTGTACTTTTATCAACTTGTAACAGAGTAGAAATTATCACAAGAACTTCAAATGTAAAAGAGAGTTCAAAAGATATTATTAAAAAACTTGCAAATTACTCTAATTTGGAGTTTGATAATCTTTATGATAGAGCTGATATTTATGACAATGATGGGGCTGTTCATCATCTTTTTTCAGTGGCTTCTGCTCTTGATTCTTTAGTTATTGGTGAGACTCAAATAGTTGGACAATTAAAAGATGCTTTTAGATTTTCTCAAGCAAAAAATCATTGTGGACAAAATATCTCAAGGGTTATGCAGTTTGCTTTTAAATGTGCTGCTAATGTTAGAAATGCCACAAGTTTGGGAACAGGTTCTGTTTCTGTGGCTTCAACGGCTGTTTCAAAGGCAAAAGAGATAATAGGAAATACAAAAGATATTAAAGCACTTGTTATTGGTGCTGGAGAGATGAGTGAACTTACAATCAAACATCTAATCTCTTCAGGTTTTGATGTGATAATTACAAGTCGTGATATTAAAAAAGCTCAAAATTTAGCTTCAA
>JBBITK010000087.1:0-8536 GCA_037440805.1 Arcobacter sp.
CATCAGCACCAAGCTCTTTAGCAAAATTTAATTTATCATCATTAATGTCAAATGGCATTGGTTTAGATTTATTCTCAATAACCAAACTCTCTAAAACTATCTCTATTTTTCCAGTAACTAAATTTGGATTTTCTAATCCCTCACCTCTAGCTCTTACTTTTCCTGTCGCAACTAGAACATATTCATCTCTAACTGTTTCAGCAATTTTAAGTGCATCTTGACACGCTGTAGGGTCAGCTACTAGTTGAACTAATCCACTTTTATCTCTTAAGTCTATAAATATAATTCCACCATGGTCTCTTCTACTATTAACCCAACCAGCAACTGTTACAACATTTCCTATGCTATTTTCAGTTACTTCTGTACAATAATGTGTTCTCAATTGTAAACTCCGTTTCTATAAATATTCGCGATTTTATCTAAATATTACTTAATTTCTGAAAACCCTGTTTCAGTCAATTTAAATAGCCTAGTATTGTAAACAGCACTATTCCCTTCTACTTTTGAATCAATTAAACCAGAGCTATTTCCATCAAATAAGTAATCAACCCCAACTAAAGTTGAATAATCAACCCATTCAAAAACAACATCTCCACCAAATGTTGAAATTTCATCTATTAGTCCCACATCAACATTACCAATTGAACTAGCAATAATAAAATCATTTCTATCTTCAACTTGAGTTAATTTTGTCATAGCAAAATCATAATTAATCTGAGTAGATAAAACCACATGAGGTTTAATACTGTAAGCTCTTAATTGAGCTAATATTATAGAAGTTTTAACAGGATCTGTATTCAAAAACAGTGTGCTATTGTTTATTTTAGAATCATTTACTAAATATTTAAAATCATTAGTATTTTTTTGAATTTCTTTTGATGTTCTAATGTCTTTAGTAACCATCTCTGTTTGAGTTTTTAATTTATTTCCTAAGTAAGATTGCTGATAAAACATTGCATTATTACCATTTGAAAATTGAGATAATCTTTGAATTTGTGCTTCATAAGAGATTGAACCATAAATAAAATTAGCAGATAGAGTTGAGAATTTAGAATCAATTAATGGTAAATAGACTCTTAATCCCGTAACATCAGCTTGACTTAGATTATATTTTGCATTTGGAGTATAAAGTGCAATTACATTGGTAATACCAAGTTTTTTAACTTCATCAAATGCTCTTTTTATACTTTCTAAACTCTCATCACTTGTATCTATACTTTTTACTTTATATGATTTTTTTCTAAAAGACATATAACCCGTTATTGTATTAACTGCACTATTCGCATATTTTGAAACAAATTTTGAAGAATATAATACAGCTATATTAAACTCGCCAGATGTTGAAGCCACTGGCAAGGTAGTATCTCCTTGACCAGGTAAATCTTCCATTATTGCCTGACCTTCTTGTGGCTCTTGAGTGGATTGCTGTGTATTTGTATTTCCAGGCAATTCCTCAACTATTGCTTGTCCTTCTTGAACACTACTTTGTTCAAGATTTTTAATTTTTGTTTCATCTGTAATTTCTTCACCTTCTAAGGGTTTGAAACTATTATTTTCAACTACAGGAGTGTTATTTTCCATAGGCTCTAAAGCTGTAATTTCTTCTTTTGTTTCATTTTTAGCAACACTATCTAAAGAACTATTTGTATTAGAAGAGAAATTACTATTATTCAAACCTTGTTCTGGCATTTTTATATACACTACTCTCTCTTTTTGAACACAACCTGAAAACAAAAACACAAGCATAATAAATAAGCTAATTAACTTTTTCAATTCCAACTCTCCATTATATTTTTAATTTTCAAAATATCATAATAAGCATCTTTTTTTAAGGACGGGTTACGAAGTAAAAAAGATGGTGAAAATGTAGCTATCAAATCAATATTACGATATTTCAATATTTGTCCTCTCTGCTGAAAAAAATCTAATTCATTTTTTAAAAAATATTTATATGTTTTTTCACCTAAAAGAACAATCAAACTGGGATTAACCAAATCAATCTGTTTTTGCAAAAATTTATTGCAACAATCAACATGACTAAAATTCAAACCATTTGAGGTTTTACATTTTACTATACTAGTATAATAAACATCATTTCGACTTAATTTTAAAACATTTTGTAACATATTAAGAAATATTTCGCCACTTTTACCAACATGATATTGTGCAAGTTCATCTTCAAAAGTTGATGGTTCCTCTCCAATAAAAAATATTTTTGAATTAGGATTTCCTTCAGAAAACAAAACATTTTTTCTAACTTTGGATAGTTCACACAAATAGCAACTCTTAACTATTTTTTCCAATTTCTCTAAATTATCAGGTAAATTAATTTCGTTATTGCTTTGTTGAAATTCAAAATTCTCGTGATGTAAATAACCAATAGATTTTAAAAACTCAAGCTGGTATAGTAATTTGTTTTTTATTAAATTTGTCATTTCGTATTCTACATAATATTTTATTTGAAATTATTTATAAAAAAGTTAAAAAATAAGTTTTTTTTGATATAATTTTGTCCACAAAAAAGTTTTTATAGTTATGAAGCTTTTAATTAAAGCTTTTTAAAGCGCGCGAACAAAATTAGGGCTTCATAGTTATGAGAATAAAATAAGAGATTAAAGTCTCTTATTTTAATATTATTTATATCTGTGTGTTATTCTACCCTTATCCAAAGAATAAGGTGTAATCTCAACTTTTACCAAATCATTTGGCAATATTTTTATATAGTGCATTCTCATTTTACCTGAGATATGACACAAAACTATATGTCCATTATCTAATTCAACTCTAAACATAGCATTAGGTAAAGCTTCAACAACTTTTCCATCAATTACTATAACATCATCTTTTGCCACATTTTCTCCTAAAATTACTCATCAACTTTACTTAAAATAACTGCTTTACCGTTTACAACAGCAACTGTATGCTCATAATGACTACCTCTCAATCCATCTTTTGATATAACATCCCAACCATTATCTAAAATAACAGGATTTCTATCTACTTGACAAATCATAGGTTCAATACAAAAAACCATTCCATTTTTAATCTTTGGACCAGATTTAGCATCTTTAGACTCCAAATAATTCGGAATTTCTGGTTCACAATGAGGTTTCTTACCTATACCATGTCCACAAAATCTAACTAAAGGAACAAATCCTCTACTAAGTATAAAATTCTCAATAGCTAAAGATAACTCTTTAAATCTCATACCTTCTTTTATGATATCTATCGCATAATATAGTGAATCTTTCGCACAAGCTATTAACTCTTCATCTTTTTTAGAAATACTTCCAATAGGAATAGTTACAGCTGCATCTCCATACCAACCATCAATTTCAGAACCAATATCCAATCCTAAAATATCCCCTTCTTTTAAAACAGTATCGCTTGGTATTCCATGTATTATAACTTCATTCAAAGAAGTACACACAGCTGCTGGAAAACCGTATAAACCTTTAAAAGATGGCCTAGCACCTAGATTTCTAAGAAATTCTTCACCAAGTGCATCAACTTCTTTTAATGTCATTCCAGCTTTTACATTTTCACTTAAGTATTTTAAAGTCTTCGCAACAGCAACACTTGCTGTACGAAGCTTTTGTATTTCATCGGCTTTTCTTAATGGAATAGACATAAGTTTTATAAACCTACTGCACTAAGTGTTTGATATTTATTCATATATTGTTGAGCTTCGATTTTTCTCATAGTGTCAATTGCAACTTGTACCACGATTAAAACAGCTACTCCTCCAAAATAGAATGGAACACCCATAGCTTTAACTATTAACCAAGGTAATGTAGAAATTAAACCTAGATATATAGCTCCCCATAAAGTTAATTTACCAGCAACATCATTTAAGAAACCTGATGTTGATTCTCCTGGTCTAACTCCTGGTATAAATCCACCCTGTTTTTTCAAATTTTCAGAAATATCTTTTGAATTAAATGTAATTGATGCATAAAAGAATGCAAAGAAAACTACAAATAAAAACATAAAAATGTTAAATGTATAAGAGGTAGGATTTAAAAAATCTGCAATTGTTTGTAAAATTTTATTTTGAGAACCTTGCAATATAGTAGAAGGAAACATCAAAATAGCACTTGCAAAAATTGCTGGAATTACACCCGATAAATTTAATTTTATAGGAATATAATTCATAATTCTTTTATTTTGATTTTGTAAAACAACTTTTCTTGAATATGATACAGGAACTCTTCTTTCTGCTAACTCAACATAAATAATTGCTCCAACTGTCGCTAAAACAACTACTAAAATTCCAATAACTGTCAAGAAATTCATTTGTCCATTATTTACTAATTCAACCGTTCCACCAATAGCACTTGGAATTGCAGAAACAATCCCAGCAAAAATAATTAAAGAAATACCATTTCCTATACCTCTTTGTGTTATTTGTTCACCTATCCACATTAAAAGCATAGTTCCTGTAAGCATAGAAACAGCAGAAACAGCAATAAAAGTATTCATATCAATAGAAATTGCACTTTGACCACTTTGTCCAGTCAATGAATTTAAACCCATTGAAACACCTATTGATTGAATCAAAGTAATAACAATAGTCGTATATCTAATGATTTGCATGTATTTTTGCATTCCATCTCTCTCTTTTTTCATTTTACCAAGAGCAGGAAATGTTGCGGCTAAAAGTTCCATAATAATTGAAGCAGTAATGTAAGGCATAATTCCTAGTGAAATAATACTTAGTCTTTCAACAGCATTTCCACTAAACATATTTACAAGACCTAATGCATTATTAGCATTTGAGTCAAAAAATTCTTTAACTACGTCTATATTAACTCCAGGTACTGGCACGTATGCCAATAACCTGTAAAGAAAAATAAAACCTAATGTAATAAGAATCTTATTTATTAGATCTTTACTCATATTTATTTTCCAGTTGTAGTTACGTTTTCGTCTTTAATCTTAGATGCTAAATCTTTAGCAGATGAACCTACTAATTTTACTTTTGTAACTGATTTAGAAAGTTTATAAACACCTTTAATTGTCTCTAAAGTTATCTCAGATAAAGAAGCCACTTGAGATACCTTATCAACATTGATTGCGTAAGGTTTTTCAATTCTTGAGAAGAAACCTACTTTTGGTAATCTTCTATGAAGAGGTTGTTGACCACCTTCAAAACCTCTTTTCACTTTGTAACCAGATCTAGCTTTTTGACCTTTGTTACCTTTACCAGCAGTTTTACCTTGACCGCTTCCTTGACCTCTTCCGATTCTTTTTGCATTTTTTGTACTACCAATTGCTGGTTGTAAGTTATGTAATTCCATCGTTTACCCTTTTATCTTAGCTAATGCTTCAACTGTAGCTTGCACAAGGTTGTTTGGATTATTTGAACCTAAAGATTTAGCAATAATATCTTTAACCCCAGAAAGCTCAAGAACAGGTCTTGCAGCTCCACCAGCGATAAGTCCTGTACCCTCAGATGCAGGTTTTAATAATATTTTGCTTGAATTGTACTTATGTTCAATATCATGTGCAATTGTAGTACCGTGAATTTTTACAGTTACTAAGCTTTTAAATGCATCATCTAACGCTTTTTTAATAGCATCTGGAACCTCTTTTGCTTTACCTGTTCCAAATCCTACTGTACCGTTTTTATCACCAACAACAACTAAAGCTGTAAATCTGAATCTTCTTCCACCTTTTACAACTTTTGTTACTCTTCCAATTTTAACGATTGCTTCTTGAAATTCTTCTCTATTTACTGCCATCATTAACCCTTATAATTTGATACCATTGTCTCTTAATGCGTCAGCAAATGCTGCTACAACACCATGATAAAGATAACCATTTCTATCATAAACTACTTTGTCAATTCCAGCAGTTTTCAAAGCTTCAGCAAATTGTGCTGCAACTTTAATAGCATTTTCTTTATTCACATTTAAACCCATAGCTTTTGAGCTAATAGCTGCTAAAGTAACACCTTCAACATCGTTAATAGCTTGAGCGCTTACATATTTATTTGATTTAAAAATAGATACTCTTGGTTTTTCAGCCGTACCAAAAATATTACTTATAACTCTTTTTTTTCTTTTGATTCTTAAAGCATTTTTCTTTGCTAAATCTTTTTCTCTACTCATACGTTACACCTTACTTCTTAGAAGTTTTTCCGGCTTTTCTGATGATCTTCTCATCAGTATATTTAACACCTTTACCTTTATATGGTTCAGGTTTTCTAAAGCCTCTAATAATTGCTGCAGCTTGACCAACTTGTTGTTTGTCAGCACCTTTAACATGAATTATGTTTTTCTCAACAGATATTTCTAATTCGCTTGGAATATCGTAGTTAATTGGATGAGAGTAACCTAATAATAGTTCTAAAACATTACCTTTAACAGCTGCTCTATATCCAACCCCGTTGATTTCTAAAGATTTAGTGAAACCTTCACTTAAACCACTAATTGCATTAGCAGTTAAAGCTCTATAAGTTCCCCAGAAAGCTGAAGACTCTTTAGTTTCTCCAATTTTATTTAAAACAACTTGACCGTTTTCAATTTCAACACCAACTCTTCCGTGAGTTTCAACAGTTGAAACTTTATTTCCTTTTTTTACACTGATAATAGTTCCATTAACTGAAACTTCTATACCAGCTGGAATAGCGATAGGTTTTTTACCAATTCTTGACATTACACTCTCCTACCATACAGTACAAAGTACTTCACCACCAACTTTAGCAGCATATGCTTCATCATTAGCAATGATACCTTTGTTAGTAGATAATACGATTGTACCGTATCCATTTTTAAAGTTTTTAATTTCAGAAGCGCCTTTATAAACCCTTCTTCCTGGCTTAGAAACTCTTGTAATTTCGTTGATTACTGATTTCTCATTATCATCATATTTTAATTCAACTTGAATAGTCTTCTTGTTTTTTTCACCTTCAATAACTTTGAATCCAGTAATATACTCTTTTTGTAATAAAACGTTTAAAACACCTACTACAGTATTTGAGTGTAATAATGTTGCAACGTCTAATTTTCTCATTGCAGCATTTCTAATTCTAGTTAAAGCATCTGCGATTATATCATTCATCATAGCTTATATCTCCTACCAACTAGCTTTTCTAACACCTGGTAATAAACCTTCGTTAGCCATTTTTCTTAAACAAACCCTACATAAACCAAAATCTCTATAAACAGAGTGTGGTCTTCCACAAACAGAACATCTTGTGTATGCTCTTACAGCAAACTTAGGTGTTCTTTGTTGTTTAGCGATCATAGATTTCTTTGCCATTACGCTCTTCCTTTTGTAAATGGTATACCAATTAACTCTAACAATCTGTATGCTTCAGCATCAGTATTTGCAGTAGTAGCAACTGAAATATTCATACCATGTGTTTTAATGATGTTATCATAAACAACTTCTGGGAACATTAATTGTTCATCTAAACCGAAGTTAAAGTTTCCTCTACCATCAAAACCTGTTTTGTTTAAACCTCTAAAGTCTTTTACTCTTGGTAATGCAATTGTACATAATTTATCTAAGAAATGATACATTCTCTCACCTCTTAAAGTAACTTTAACACCTACAGGCATACCTTCTCTTACTTTAAATCCAGCTACTGATTTTTTTGCAATAACTTTAACTGCTCTTTGTCCAGCTATTAAAGATATAGTATCTTCAATATTTTGGATTAATTTAGCATCTTTCATCGCTTCACCAGCACCCACAGAAATAACAACTTTATCTAATCTTGCCGTTAAACACTTGTTTTTTGGGAACTCTGCTTCTAAAACAGGTTTAATCTCTGCTTTATACTTATCTAATAATCTTGCTGACATGGTTTACCCTTCTACTTTTTCTACATTAGAGATGTGAATTGGCATCTCTTTGTTTACAAATCCACCATCTGGATTTTTTTCTTGATCAGGTTTAACAGTTTTTTTAGCAACTTTACAATCTTTTACGATAACTTTGTTCTCTTTTGGTAATACAGCTAAAACTTCTCCAGTTTTACCTTTGTCATCACCAGCGATGATTTTTACTGTATCACCTTTTTTAATTTTTAATTTAATTGCCATTACAATACCTCCGGTGCAAGTGAAACGATTTTCATGAAACCTGAATATCTTACTTCCCTAGCTACTGGTCCAAAAATCCTTGTTCCAACAGGTTCTCTTTTATTATCTAAGATAACCGCTGCATTATCATCAAATCTGATTAATGAACCATTTTCTCTATGAACTTCTTTATGAGTTCTAACAACAACAGCTTTTACAACTTGACCTTTTTTAATTTTTCCAGTTGGTAAAGCTTTTTTTACTGAACAAACAATAACATCACCAACAGTTGCATATCTTCTTTTAGAACCACCTAAAACTTTGATACACATAAGCTCTTTAGCACCTGTATTATCTGCTACATTTAATCTTGTAAAACTTTGAATCATTATTTAACTCCTGTAGCAACAATAGTCTTTAATCTGAAAGACTTAGTTTTTGATAATGGTCTACATTCAATTGCAATAACTTCATCTCCAACATTTAATTCATTCTTTTCATCA
>JBBITK010000088.1:0-7299 GCA_037440805.1 Arcobacter sp.
TATGGCCTTCAACAAAATAATCTCCGACAAGTAAAGTATGGCAAGCTGTCATTTCTTGAGAGATTTGATATTTTTCTAAAATATCCAAATTCAAATCCACAAGTTCAAAAAATCTCTCCAATTTTTCAATATTTTTATCCTTTGAAAAAAGCAAAAGATTCTCTTTAATGGAGAGCCAAGGAAAAAGCAGATTTTCTTGGAACATAAAACCGATATTCAAAGATTGAGCAAAAACTTCCCCTTCAAAATCACTATCCAAAGAGGCTATGATTTTGAGTAAAGTTGTTTTTCCACAACCAGAAGAGCCAATAATAGACAAAAAATCCCCCGTTCTTAGGGATATTTTTATATCTTCTAAAATCTTTTTATTATCAAAATATTTGTTTTGAATATCTATTTTTATCATTTTAGCTCCATTTTTTTACCCTATTTTCAAGGGGAGTTAAAACCAATTTTTCAAAAATAAAAACCACAAAAATAAAACAAAATGTGTAAGCAAAGATAGAAGTAATATCAAAATATTGGAAAAACAGAGATATTTGAAACCCTACTCCATCACTTCTTCCCAAAAGCTCCACCACCAAAACCAACTTCCAAATAAGCGATAAAACAATTCTACTTGAAGCAATAAAAGATGGATATAAATATGGTAAATATACTTTTAGTATCAAATCTTTGAAATTTAGATTGTAAACTTTTGTAAGTTGTAGATATTTTTTATCTAAAGTTTTTATATTCTCTTTTATATTTACCACAACTATTGGAACTTTGTTTATAACCACAGCTAAAATCAATGCAAAATCTGTAAGCCCAAACCAAATATAACAAATCACAATGGTTACCAAAGCTGGAATATTTAAAGCTATCATCAAAAATGAACTCAATAAATCCTCTACTTTTGAAGAAATCCCCATCAAAAATCCCAAAATTGTTCCAAAAATCAAAGTAATAAAAAATGCCATAAAAACTCTGTACAAAGTTATGCCCACATTTTCTACTAAATCTTTGTTTTTTATATGCTCTACAATACTATAAAAAATATCAATCAAAGATGGAAAAAGCTCCGAATTAACAAGCAATGCAAAACTTTGCCAAACAATAAAAAATAAAACCAATGAGAATATTTTTGATTCTTTCATAAATACTAATTACTCCCATAAAAAATATTTTCATCTAAAGTTTTGCTTTCACCCACTAACTCCTCTTTGCCCTCTTCAAGAAGGATTTTGAAAACTTTTTGAATATCACTTAAATTCTCTTTTGTAAAATCTTTGATAATTGTTTTTCTAAAACCATCTTTTAGTGGTTCAAAGTCTGCTTCGTCTTTTAGATTCATCAGAGGTTTTAATCTCTCCCACTCTTCATCACTACTATTTAAAATATCTTTTGCCTCAAAACTAGCCTTCAAAAAAGAGTCTATTAAATGGCTATTTTTTGAAGCAAATTGCTGTGAAAAAGTCCATCCCACAAAAGGAATATCATTTTTTATTCCAAATTGAGCAAAAACATCTTCCATAAAAACCAAAGGTTTAATGTCAAATTTTTCCAACATAGAGTTAAAATGCCAATAATTTATAGAAGCCTCTAGGGAGTTATCTTCCATTTTTTTGTATAAAATAGGAGCTGTTGCATAAACTGGTTTTACCATTTTTTTCAAATCCAAATCATATTTTTGTTTGGCATAAGCTCTCAAAATTATCCATGTTTTATCATCAACTCCACCTGCAATTCCAAGCTCTTTATCCTTTAAATCTTCCAAAGTTTTGATACCATTTCCAAACTTCACACACAAAGTTCCCGTAGCCTTTGAATATGGATAAAAAACAAAATTCTTACCCCTTGATTTTTGAGTATTTACCCAAATCCAATCATTTACAATCATATCCACACTATTTCCTTGCAAGGCTATAAGTTGGGCATTTTTTGAAGCTAATTGCACGGGCTGTAAATCAAAACCATATTTTTTATCCAATTTATGATGTTTGATAACATCCAACTCCCAATTAACTGTTCCATAGTTTAAAACCCCTATTTTTAAAACATCTGCAAATAAATTCACACATAAAAAAAGAGCTAAAAACAAAAATAGCTTTTTCATAAATCTCTCCAAAATTTAACTAAATAATAAAATTGTATAGAAGTTTTATAGCTTGAATTTAGCGATATAAATTTCTAAACCATCGCTATAATCAGGCTATAAAGAGTGTTTATAATTCCAAAATCAAAAAAAATTTTGAAAAAGGAAGATTATGAAAAAAATAAGTTTAGCCGTATTGGCAACAGCAGTTTTTGCTTTTGGACACGGAAGTGTTACTCCTCAAGCAGTTGATACAAAGAGTTTAAAACAACTTGGAAAAGAGTGGTTAGGTGAAAATCCTTATGTGGGTGATAAAAAAGCTGAAGCTATTGGAAAATATGCGTATAGTGAAAACTGTGCAAGATGTCATGGTTTAGATGCTGTTTCAGGTGGAGTTGCTCCAGATTTAAGAGCTTTAGATGATGGAATTGATGGTGATGAGTGGTTTATGGAGAGAATCAGAGGTGGTGCTGTTAGAAATGGAAATGTTTATATGCCTCCATTTGAAGGTGTATTAACACAAGAAGCAATGTGGGCTATTAGATCATATCTAATAACTTTACCAAAACCATAAAATTATGATTTCAAAACTTTTTGTAATCCTATTTTTATCGGTTTTATCCTTTGCAAGAAGTATTGATGATATAAAAAAGAGTGGAGAAATTATCATAGCTTTATATGAAAATTTCCCTCCCTACTCTTATAAAGAAGGCAATACTGCAAAAGGTGTAGATGTGGAAGTAGGAAAGCTTATAGCCAAAAGCTTAGGCGTAAAACCAGTTTGGTATTTCACAGGTTTTGATGAAACCATTGCAGGTGATTTGAGAAACACTATTTGGCGTGGAAATGTAGTCCACAAAACAAAAGCCGATGTAATGCTACGAATCCCTTATGACTACGATTATTTAAGACTTACCAACCAATACACAGGGGAATTAGAGAACGAACAAGTTGTTATAAAAGCTCCTTATCAAAGTGAAAAATGGATTATTGCAACCCACAAAAAAACAATCCCACAAATCAAAACTTTAGCTATTTTTGCATATCAAACAATAGGTGTTGAGATAGATACTTTGCCTGATTTACACCTAAGTAGTTTTGGAAATGGAATTGCTGGTAAAAACATCAAACACTATACAAATTTTGAGTTGGCTTTAAAAGATTTTAAAGCTGGAAAATTAGACGCTATCGCTGGGCTTAAATCACAACTTGAATTTGGATTGAATTATCAAAAAAACAAGAAAAAATACTATCTAAGTGAAAATATACCTCTTATGAACTCCCATTGGGACTTAGCAACAGCAGTTGAGAGTAAATATAGAGATTTGAGTTATCACATTGATAATGTTTTAGATGAAGCATACAAAAACGGAACAATTAAAAAAATCTTTGAAAAATATCATGTGGAGTATTTAGCACCAATATCAAAAACCCAAAAATAGGAGTTTATTATGAAAAAATTGGCTTTTTTATTTTTATCAATTTTTTTGATACAAAATAGTTTTGCAAACTCAAAAAACCCCATAGCCTCACCAACCTTTGATGATGTCATCAAAGTCGTAATTGGAAATGATAAATTTGTTTTTGATGATGAAAATATCAAAGTAAAAGTTCCAAATTTCGCAAACAATCCCGTACAAGTTCCCATTTTTGTAGATGGTAAAAAGATAAAAAATGCTCAAAAACTTATTGTTTTTGCAGATTTAAATCCTGTACCAAAACTAATCGAAATGGATTTAAAAGATGGCTTATTGCCTTTGATTTCTATAAATATGAGAGTTGCCCAAGAGACTCCACTTAGAGCTTTGGTTTTAGATGATAAAAATATTTGGCATATTGGAAGCAAAAACATAGCAAGTTTTGGTGGTGGTTGTTCTGTAGCTAGTGAGGCTTCTTCAAATACTGATTTTGAAAAACTTTTGGGAAAAACTTCTGGAAATCTATTTTTAAATGATGGTTTTATTAGAATAAAAACGACTATTTTGCACCCTATGGAAACAGGACTTGTTTTTGGGAAAAATGAGTTTTATATCAAAAATATAGAAATAAAAGCCGATGAAAAAAATCTTGGAGACATATCTGTTTTTCCAGCGGTTAGTGAAAATCCTAGATTTATTTTTGAAACAAACCAAAAAGCACAAAATTATAGTTTTACATACACCGATACAGATTCAAATGAGTTTGAACAAAGTGTAAAATCGGATATAAAATGAAAATTTTAATTGCACTATTTATTGGCTTGATTTCACTGTTTTCAAAGGATTTTAATTTTAAATTAAAACCTATAAAAGTAAGTAAAAACAGCTACTATTTTTACGGTAAAGAGGAGTATTTTTCCCCTAAAAATGGTGGAGATATAGCAAATAGTTCTTTTATTATTACAAAAAATAGTGTGATTTTAATAGATACGGGAAGCTCCAAACAATATGGAGAACAACTAAAAAAAGCCATAGCAAAAATCACACCAAAACCCATAAAATATATCATCAATACACACCACCACCCTGACCATTTTTTGGGAAATTCTGCCTTTGAAAAGGGAGATATTTTTGCTACTAAATTTACAAAAGAAGAGATAGAAAAAAATGGAGATTTGTATATCACAAACTTAGTAAATCTAGTTCAAGAAGCTATGGAAAACACCAAAAACAAAGCCCCAAATGAAGTTTTAAATAAAAAAGAATTGGTTTTTGATGATTATAAACTCAAAATTTTATATCTTGATGGACATACTCAAAGTGATGTGGCAATATATGACGAAAATAGTCGTATTTTGTATAGTTCTGATTTGGTTTTTAATAGAAGAACTTTGGCAACACCCCATGCAAATTTACAAAAATGGATAAATGCACTAGAAGAGTTAAAAAAAATTGATTACAAAACCCTAGTTGCTGGACATGGAGTTGCAAGTGTTGGTAAAATCGCCATAGATGAAAATATCGCATATCTTAGATTTTTAGATAATACTTTGAAACAAAGCTCTATTGATGGACTTGATGTTTTTGAGATTTTGGAAAAACCTATCCCAAAAGAGTTTGAAAAGTTTTCTATGTTTAAAGAGGAGTTTGAAAGAAGTGTTATAAACCTCTATCCTTTGTATGAAAAAGAGGTTTTAGGGGATGTGGAGTAGTAACTTAGGGATTTTATTTTAAATCCCTAACTCTTTATTTATTTCCCAACTTTCCCCACCTTCTCCAAAAACTCAAACATAAGCCTGACCCCAACACCAGTTGCTCCATAGGGATTTATCCCCCACTCTTCTTGTCTATAAGAAGGTCCTGCAATATCAAAATGAAGCCATTTTTTCTTATTTTTTTCCTCTATAAATTTACTCAAAAACAAAGCAGCAGTTATTGCTCCGCCATTTTTATTTGGGCTTGTGTTTATCATATCAGCAACTTCACTTTTTAGTCTTTTTTCCAAAAACTCATTAAATGGCAAAAATCCCACCAACTCTCCAGATTTTTTAGAAGCTTTGGCTATTTGTTTTTTTAGCTTTTCACTATATCCCATAACTGCCGTTGTATATCCACCAAATGCCACGATACTAGCCCCAGTCAAAGTTGCAAAATCAAAAATATAATCAATCTTTTCTATTTTTTCTTGGGCAAAACACAAACAATCAGCCAAAACAAGTCGCCCTTCTGCATCTGTGTTTGTAACCTCTATGGTTTTACCATTTTTTGCTTTTAAAATATCATCTGGTTTATAGGCATTTCCACCTATCATATTTTCAACAGCACCAATTACTCCGTGAATTTCAAAGGGAATATCAAGTTTTCCCAAAGCCTCAAAAATTCCCAAAATAGTACAAGCACCAGCCTTATCGCACTTCATGGTAACCATAGAATCTCCCCTTTTTAGGCTCAATCCTCCCGTATCATAGGTCACACCTTTGCCTACTAAAACTATTTTTGCTTTTGGATTTTTTGGTTTGTAGGTAAGATGTATAAGTTGGCTCTCATTTACAGAGGCTTTTCCAACGCTAAACATAGCATTCATACCCTCTTCTAAAATCTCTTCTTCTCCATAAACTTTGCACTCTATATTCTTATTTCTAAGATTCATAGCGACTTCAGCCATAGTTTTTGGAAAAAACTCAAAAGATGGATTATTTACAAGCCCCCTTGTAAAATTTACACTTTTATTTAAAATCATCTCTTTTTTTAGTTGATTATTTCCATATTCATTTTTTTTGGAAATTTGAGATATTGATACCTTTATCTCCTCTATATTTAGAGTTATTTTTGATGTCTTGTATTTATCAAAGCTATAACTCCCCAAAATAAAACCTGTTACAATATCTTTGATTTTCAACTCTTTGGATTTTTGAAGAATATCTATTTTTAAAGTTCTAAACTTTTTATTCTTCAAAAAATTTATTACCTTAAAAAATCCAATTCTTAATTCTCTTGATTTTAAGCTATTTATAGAAAGATATAATTTATTGTTTTTATAATCCAAATAGATATTAAAACTATTTCTAAAAAACTCTATTTCATCTAATATTGTAGATAGTGGCAAATCCAATTCATTTTTATTGTGAACTATAACTAGCTCTAAATCTGCCTTGATTTGCTCAATTTTTTTCTCATATAAGTTTATTTCCATACTAATTCCTTTGTCCTTAATTATAATATTTTAAAGACAAAAAAACAGACTTATTTTTCTAAAACTCTTTCTTTGAAGTATTTTCAACAACCCTTTGTGCAATATCTAAACTCTTAATTGCACTATTGTAAGTCTCATTTGCTATTTGTAGATTTTGTTGAGTTTGCTCATCTAAAATTTTTATTGAACCATTGATTTGACTTATCCCTATTTGTTGCTCTTCCACAGCCAAACTAACCGATTGGATTAAACTCAATGTTTGACCAATATCTTCACTCAAATATCCATATCCCTTTATCATCTCATCGGCTATTGATTTCCCATAATTTGATTTTGAAGTGGCATTTTCCACAAGATTTTTTATCTCTTTTGCAGCTTCAGCACTTCTATTTGCTAAATTTCTTACCTCTTGTGCGACAACTGCAAATCCTTTTCCTGCCTCACCTGCTGTTGCTGCTTCAACCGCTGCATTTAAGGATAAAATATTTGTTTGGAAAGCTATTTGGTCAATTACATTTATGGCTTCATTTATAGCACTAACTTGCGTATTAATATCAAGCATTGATTCAACCGTTTGATTTGCCAAACTCTCACCTTTTGAAACCGAAGAA
>JBBITK010000088.1:7309-8131 GCA_037440805.1 Arcobacter sp.
TTTTGTGCATAGTTTGTCATCTCTTTTACACTATTGATACTTTGTTGCATATTGTTAGCTATTTGCTCAACTGAAGTTGATGTAACTTCCAAACTCTGTGCTGCATTATTTGATGCCATATTTAAATGTTGTACATTTTCCAACAGATTATTTGATTCTTCCTCCAAAATAACTCCTATGTTTCTATTTTCAATTAACATCAAAGTTATAGCATTACCCAAAGAGTTTATTCCCTCAACCAATTTTTTTGTTTCGCCCTCAACATTTAATAATTCAATTTTATTTTTATATTTATAGTTTGTATATTCATCTAAAATATTCAAAATCTCTCTTACTAATCTTTGTTGATTTTCTAGCATAAAATTAATAGTATGTGATAGAACTTTTATTTGATTATTTGCAGGTTCTATACTAACTCTGTTTGAATAAATACCTTTTTTAGTCTCATCTAAAACCTCAATAACTTCATTTACACAAGAGATATCCTTTTGTAAATCCCTATTTATTTTGTCAATATTTTCATTTATCATATTAGATAAACTTCCCAATTCATCCTTTGATTTATAATCTATATAAGATACTTCATCAATCTCTTTATTTATATATCTCATAAACTGTTCTGTTCCAAAATATAACCTATTTATGGCTTTATTCAAAATCTTATTAATCTTCACAACAACAAACATAATAAAACCTAAAACAAGAAGAACCAAACCTAAAATAACTACTATAAATCTATTTATTTTTGAAGATTGAATATCTATCTCATTTAATAAATCTATTTTTAATTTATTTAAAATATAATTTTCTCTTGCTCTCTCT
>JBBITK010000089.1:0-8109 GCA_037440805.1 Arcobacter sp.
ACCAACTATTATTAATTTTTCTTTCATTTTAAACTCTTTAATTTCTTCCTGCAATAACTCCACCATCAACATCCCAAATAGCACCTGTTACCCAAGAAGTTTCATCACTTAATAAAAAATCTATTGAAGCAGCTACATCATCAGCTTGTCCTACTCTTCCTATTGGATGGAAAGCATTAAATCCTTGTAATGCAGAATGGATTTCCTCTGGATTTATAAATGTTCCATAAATTGGTGTTTCAACAACAGCAGGAGAAACAGCATTTACTCTTATGTTAAAATCAGCTAATTCCATTGCCATATGTTGAGTTAATGAATGTAATCCTGCTTTTGCCATAGAATAAGATGATGAAGGAGTTGCTTTAATTGCTTGTTTTGCCCACATTGAACCTATATGTACAATATTTCCTCCTCCATGATTTTTCATATTATGTGCAACAGCTTGAGAAATAAAGAATATCGCTTTATTTATATCCATATAAGCATCATAATCTTCACTTTTTTGTTCTAAAAAAGATTTTGGATTGAAATAACCTGCTGCATTAACTAAATATTTTATATGAGAAGAGTTGTTTTTAATTTTCTCTAGTAATTTTTCCAAACAATCATTTTTATATAAATTTACTTGTATTGTATTAGCATTTTCACCTAATATATTTTTAGCTTCTAAAAGTTTTTTTTCATCTCTACCTGTTATTGTTACACTAATTCCTCTTTGAATTAATCTTTTAGCTGTTGCTAAACCCATTCCTGATGTTCCACCAATTATTAAAGCTTCATTTATTGTTTTCATTTTTTTTCCTTTTTGATTTTATATATCTAACGTTAGTTAGATAAAATGATTAAAAAAAAAGAGAGAGATTTTTCTCTTTTTTAAAGACTTTCTATCCACGTTCTAACGGCATTCAAATTATTGTTATTTTGATTTAATTTATCTATTAACATTGCACCTTCTAAACTAGAAACAATAATTTTTGCAAAAGTTTTGTTTATATTTAGTAGGTTTAGATTATCTTCTACCCACAAGTTTAATCTCTCAAAAAAATTGCAAACCGATTCTTTTGTTATTGCATCTAACGAATCATTTTCACTGGCTAACATACCGCAAAGACATAATTTATCTTCATTTAAAACAGATTCAAAAGTATCAACTAATAAAAGTAATCTCTTTTTTGGATTCTCATTTTTTTTATTAATATCTTCTAAAAAATCAAAAAAACTATCATTATATATCTTTGTAAGTTCATATAACAAACCATCTTTACTTTTAAAATGGTACATAACAGAAGAGGATTTTATATTAGCTTCACTGGCTAAATCTCTCATTGTCAATCTATGTATCCCTGATTTTTGAATAGTTCTTGTTGCAATTTTTATTAAATCATCTTTAACATTCATTTTAAACCTTTTTACCTAACTAACGCTTGTTAGATAAAAGAATTATATACTCATAAAACTTAAATTAATATTAAATTATTGGTCTATTTAATCTCATAAAATATAGTGATGGTAGAGCCAATCCAAAACTAATAGCACCTAAAATGGAGATGGCTTTTAATCCATTTTCAACAAAACTCTCAATTAAAATAGGGCTTACTCCATGGGAATTCATATCAACTAAACATATCATTGCCGTAAAAGCGTAAGTTCCTGGAATCATAGGAATAATCGATGCAACGGTGTAAACGGGTCTTGGAATAAGATGTTTTTTAGACCAATAAAGAGCAACAATACCTATAAATGTTGAAGCAAAAAAAGTTGAAATCTCAATCCCAAATCCTAAATATAAAAAAAATGTTCTAGCTATATAGGTAATTGCTCCACCAAATGCACAATAAATCAAAGTATGTTTTGGTACATTAAATACCATAGCAAAACCAATAGATGCAATACTTGCAAAGAGTGAATCAACAAAAATACTCATTTACCAACCTTTTATATTTAAAATCGACATAGCTAAAATAATTCCAATGGAGGTTGCAATGGTCAAAAGTAATCCTTCTAGCCATCTTCCCCATCCCATACTTAGATAACCTTTTAGTGCATCTAAAAAAGAGTTTACAAATGAAAAACCAGGTGCCAATAACAAAACACTTGAAGCTAAAGCTATATTTGGCGTATTACTCAAATGAAAAATTTCAGAAAAGCTTGAAATAGAAGTGGCAACAAAAGCTGTAATTCCAAAGGTTATAATCAAGACAAATCTTTTTTTTGCTAACTCTTGTCTAACAAACATAGCAGTTGCAGAAGCTATAAAAGTGATAAAAAATGCTGACCAATCACCACCTTGTAAATAAGCAAATGATGCACAAGCAAGACCAACCATAAATACAACACTCCATCTGTTGTAATATTTTGGTTGAATATCTCTTAATGTTTTTGCTACAAAATGGGCATCTTTTTCATTCTTTTCCAAATCAATAACCATTTTTTGTATATCACAAACTATGGACATATTTATTGGTTTATGGTGAACTCTTCTTGTTGTAGTAACCGATTGATTGTTATAAAGAGTTGTTAAAACTATTGCTGATGGAATAAGTGAGATTTCCACTGAATCTACACCTAAAGCAGTTCCTAATCTTTGGGCTGTTTGTTCTATTAAAATACTTTCTGCACCAAATTCCAACATTAAAACAGCAGATTTAATGATAGTTCTTGTAATTATTGTTTGATATTCGTAATCTATTTCTTTCATTTTGCTTTATTATTTTTATTAGTTTTTTGGAATTATAGCAAGATAAGTTTAAGATAGATGTTTAAAAAAGTGCTATTTTGATATAATAAATATACAAAGGATTGATTTGAAAGAACTAACCAACTATTTTACAAATAAAAATATACTTTTTAAAGAGATAAAACAGATAACACCATCTTTACTTGGTAGTAGAAAAAAAATAGATATTTTTGCTTCTACTACTATTGATGCAAAATTTTATGCAATATTTATAATTGATTCTAAAAGTAGATTTATAAGAAAAAATGCCGATGAATTGATGGAACTTTGTGAAAAATTGGCAGTTTATTTGGAACATAATTTCAAAAAAAGAGAACTTTTAATAAAAAGTCCTATCTGTTCAAAAGCAAAAAAATATTTAGAAGATAATATGTGGAGTGTTAGAGTTGATTTTATGTGATATTGGAAATACAACTTTTCATTTTTTAATAAATAATGAACATATAAAATATTTTTTAAATGAAGATATACCAAAATTTGATGATGAAATATTTTTTGTTTGTGTAAATGATGAAGCACAAAAAAAGATGTTACAAATAAATCCTCAAGCCAAAAATATAAAAGAGTTGGTGAATTTCAAAACAACATATAAAGGTTTGGGAATAGATAGAGCGATTGCTTGTTGTTTTGGACAAAATAGTGTAATCGTAGATGCTGGAAGTGCAATAACTGTTGATATTATGGAAGATGGTGAACATTTTGGAGGATTTATTTTGCCAGGAATTGAGAATTTCAAAAAAATTTATCCTTCTATATCTTCTAAACTAAATTTTGATTTTGAAAAAAATATAAATTTGGATAGAATACCCCTCCAAACAAAAGATGCAATATCTTATGCAATTAAAAAATCCATCATTTTACCAATAAAAGAGGTTAGTTTTAATAAGAATATTATTTTTACAGGTGGTGATGGTGAGTTTTTGAGTAGATATTTTGATAAAAGTATCTACAAAAAAGATTTGATTTTTGAAAATATGAGAAGGATTATTGATGCTAGTGCTTAAAGGCGTAGGAAAAAATATAAAAAAAGAGATGCTAACAATAGCTTTGCCAAAGGGAAGAATTGCCCAAGAGACTTTAGAAAAATTTGAAAAAGCCTTTGGAGAAAAATTTATATTTGAAGATAGAAAACTTATTTTAGAGAAAAATGGATTTAGATTTTTAAATGTTAGAAACCAAGATGTTCCAACTTATGTAATGCACGGTGCAGCTGATTTGGGAGTTGTTGGTTTAGATGTTTTAGAAGAAAAAGAGTATGACTTAATAAAACTTTTAAATTTACAACTTGGAAAATGTAAAGTTGCTTTTGGCCTAAGAGCTGGAGAAGAACTTGATTTGACAAAAACAAAAATCAAAGTTGCAACAAAACATGAAAAAATTGCTAAAAAATATTTTGAGCAAAAAGCAATGGCGGTTGAGATAATAAAACTTTATGGTTCTATCGAATTGGCTCCTTTGGTTGGGCTTAGCGATTGTATTGTTGATATTGTTGAAACAGGTGAAACTATGAAACAAAATGGTTTAGAAGTTGGTCCTACTATTATGGAGAGTTCGGCATATTTGATAGCAAATAAAAACTCTTTTTATGCTAAAAAAGATTTGATTTTAGATTTAAAAGAAAAAATAGAAGCGTTTGTATAATGGGATTAGAGTTATATTCAAAGGTTGAACCATATTTGGATTTTGAAGATGAGATTTATCATCTTCACAAAGAATTTTTACGATTTATAATGACCAATGATTTGGATAATATTATAGATATTGGTTGTGGACAAGGCTATTTTTTAGAGAATCTAAAAATTAACAAAAAAAATGCTTTTGGTATAGATTTAAGTGTGGAGCAAATAAAAGTTTGTGAAGAAAAAGAGTTAAATGCACAAGCCATAGCTTTGGAAGATGTGAAAGAAAAATTTGATTGTGCAACTGCAATTTTTGATGTTTTAAATTATGTTCCAAAAAAAGAGTTAAAGAAATTTATAAAAAACACAAGTGATATTTTAAATTTAAATGGATATTTTATTTTTGATGTTAATACTCTTTTTGGATTTGAAGAGATAGCACAAGGGTGTATAACTATAAACTTAGAAGATAAATTTATAGGAATAGATGCAAATTTTGAAGCACCACTTCTTCAAACAGATATAACACTTTTTGAGAAACAAGAAAGCGGTTTGTTTTCAAAAGAACAAGATTCTATAATTCAGGAATATCATACAAAAGAGTTTTTAAAAAGAGTTTTAAAAGAGTTTGGATTTGATATATTAGAGATAAAAGATTTTTTCCTACACACTCAAGATATGGCAGATAAATATATTTTTATTTGCAAAAAGATTAAATAAAAAGAGAGTTATTCTTCTAAAAGAATATCTCCCCTTGTTTCAAGTTGAACTTTGTTTCTTCCTGATTTTTTAGCATTATAAAGTGCATCATCTACTCTTTTAAATAGTTCGGTTTTTGTTTCACTATGGTGGAACTGACTAACTCCAATGGAACAAGTAATATGTGAAACAACTTCAAATTTATGCTTTTCTATTGTAGCTCTTAGTTTTTCGGCCACAAATATAGCTTGTTCAATATTTGTTTTTGGAAGCATCATAATGAACTCTTCTCCACCCCATCTTGCTACCACATCACTTTTTCTTGAACACAAAGTTAAAACTTTTGCTACTTCTTGTAAAACATGGTCGCCAATTAAATGTCCATAGGTATCGTTTACATTTTTGAAGAAGTCTATATCCAAAAGTAAAATACAAAAATTTTCTTCAGTATATCTTGTTGCTATTGTTATTTCATAATTTAAAAAAGATTCGAATTTTTCCCTATTGTATATTTTTGTTAAATAGTCAAAAGATGCTTTTTCTTCTAATTTTACAGCATTTGATAAAAGTTGTTCATTGATTTTAGAGATTCTATTCCCTTCTTCTTTTATGAAATCAATCCATTTATTATAAACAATTCTAAGTAACTCTTTTTGTGTTAAAATCCCCATAACTCTATCTTCATCATCTGTTACAACAATTCTTTTAAAATGTTTGTCCCTTATAAAATCAATAGCATCTGATATTGTTGCTGTATTGTGTAGAGTTTCAACGGGTTGGCTCATAAACTCTTTTATTGGATTTTTTAAATCAAGATTTAGATTTAAAATCTTTATGAAATCTTTTGTTGTAAAAATTCCAATAGGTAATAAAGAATCATTAGTTATTAAAATAGCATCTGTATCATTTTCTTGCATCATTTTTATAACTTGATTTGATGAAGTATTTTCATATGTTGTAATAGCTTTATATTGTAAAATTAGATTTCCAATAGTTTGCTTTTTCATAAGTATTTTTGGGTCAATGTTATTTATAATATCAGTGTATGAGATAATACCAATTAACTCTTTTTGGTCAATTACCAACATATTTTTATCTGTAACATCTATTTCATTTAGAACACTTAGAATATTAACCCCTTTTTTTAGAATCTTTGCCTTTGTTAGATTTAACTCTTTTAAAGTGGTTTTCTCTGAAATATTTTGTATTTTATACTCTATTAAATCACTAATACATAAAAAATAGTATTTATGTTTTTCTTCTATATTTTCCACAACTACAATATTTCTATGACCCTCTTTTGCCATCATTTGGATAGCATTTTCTAAAGAGCAAGTTATATCAATAGATATAACATCTTTTGTCGCTATTTCATCAACTGTTGGTAGCATGGTCTATATTAACCCTACTGCATCTCTTAAAATTTCCATTTTTGCAGATGCGATTTTTTTAGCTTTTGAAGCACCAAATTCCAAAATCTCTTTTACTTTTTGAGGATTATTTAAGTAATACTCTCTTTTTTCCACATAAGGTGCAAAATGTTGATTTATTTTTTCAAGCAAAGTCATTTTAAAATGCCCATAACCCTCACCTGGTGTTGCATATCTTTGTCTTAAATTTGCTAATTCATCTTCATTCATAAATAGTTTTGAAATTGCATAAATATTACAATTCTCCCACTCTTTTGGTTCATCAAGCTCTTTAGAATCAGTTACTATTCCCATAACTTGTTTTTTTATAGCTTTTGCATTTCCAAACATATCAATAGTGTTATTATAAGATTTCGACATCTTCGCTCCATCAGTTCCAGGAACAGTTGCCACATCTTCATCAACTTTTGCAGTTGGAAGTACAAAAATCTCTTTATTATATGCGTGATTAAATGAGTTTGCAATATCTCTTGTCATTTCCACATGTTGGATTTGGTCTTTTCCTACAGGAACTATATTTGAATCAAAAAGTAAAATATCAGCAGCCATTAAAACTGGATAAGAAAAAAGTCCATGGTTAGCTTGAATACCTTTTGCAGTTTTATCTTTGTAAGAGTGAGCTCTCTCTAAAAGTCCCATAGATGTATGATTTGATAATAACCAGTATAATTCTAAAACCTCTTTAACATCGTGTTGAACCCAAAATGTTGATTTTTCTGGATCCATTCCTAAAGCTAAAAAATTAACAGCTGCTTCAAAAGTATTTTTTTCTAAAAACTCTTTATCTTTTACGGAAGTTAATGCGTGATAAGAGGCAATAAATGCAAATAGTTCACCATCATTTTGTGACTCTATCATTTTTTTAACCATTCCAAAATAGTTTCCAATGTGTATAGTTCCTGAAGGTTGAATACCAGATAAAATTCTCAAAACCAAAATCCTTATAATTATATTTGTTTAAATTATAACTAAAAGAGACAAAATCTTGATTTAACCCTTTTAAGTTAATAAAAACTATTTATTGATACAATTCAAAAATTTTATAAGGAGATATTATGGCTAAAGTTATAGTTGAAAGAGCATGTGGTTGTTTTAAAAACTCAAATTATGAATTAGAAACTCAATGTAATAGTGTAGAAGAAGCGTTAGAAAAAGCAAATGAAATGTGTATGATTATGAATGAAGATTTTTGTCACAAACATAAGTTTAAAACAGAGTATGTTGATGGCGATGTTATGATAAAAATGGAAATGAACGGTTAAGAAAAACTTGAGATTTTCCCTCTAAACTCTTTGTAGTTTTTTTTGGCTATAATGCCAAAAAAAATCACAAAGAGTAACTAATGATAGATATAAAATTACTTCAAAAAGAGTTTGAAATTGTTGCAACAGCTTTGGAAAAAAAAGGTGTTGATAACGAACTTTTAAATAATCTAAAAAACTTAGCATCTAACACAAAACAAAAAAGACAAGAGATGGAAGATGTAACTGCAACTCAAAATAATCTTTCAAAAGAGTTTGGAAGATATAAAAAAGAGAACTTAGATATAACTGCTTTACAAGAAGAGATAAATCAACTAAAAACTAAAAAACAAGATTTAGAAGAAGAAGTTAGGGTATTGGAA
>JBBITK010000090.1:0-7657 GCA_037440805.1 Arcobacter sp.
CGCCTTTAGTTTCTAAAAATGTTTATAATTTATTAGAAAGAGGTTTCTCTATTATTGTAATCACAGATAAAGAGAGAGAGTGGTTTTCTGAATATATTTTAACAAATATTAATTCTACAAAACTAAATAGACCTTTTTTACCTTTTTATGACTTTAGATCTTTTCATAAACAAATTGATAATATGAAATCGGATGAAGATATATCTTCAATAAAAGATATGATGAGTATCTCTTTTCCCAATGGTTACTGTTTTTGGTATATAGGTAAAAGTCAAGATACAAGAGCAACTATTCCAAAAGTTTCTAAACACTCATTTCTATGGCTTTTTGATGAAGAAAAACAAGATGCTTTTAATCTAAAATCAAATGATGAAGCTTTAGATATGAAACTTTTACAGATGTTTAGACTATATAATAAAACAATTAGTGCAGCACTATTTGCACAAATAAATGTGGAAAATTAATTATCTATGAGTTTAAAAATATTTGAAAATTCTATTATATTAGTTGTTAGTGATATAGAAGCAACTCTAAATGAGTTATTACCTCTTTATCCTAATCATTCAACTAGAGTTATAAAAAATAGCGAAAAAAGTGATTTTCTTCTTCCTCAAGCTAACGAGGCAATAAAAGAAGCATATATTGCAACAAACTCTAAAAAATATATTTTTTTATGTGGTTCAACTTTTAGAACAGAAGCTCAAAATTCTTTATTAAAAATTTTGGAAGAGCCACCTTTGAATATTGTTTTTATTGTTATTACAAACTCTAAGAACTCCATTTTACCAACAATTTATTCAAGAGTTCCGTATAAATATCTAAAAAGTTCTTCAATAAAAAATGAATTATCATTGAATCTTCAAAAACTAGATTTAAAAGAGATTTATAATTTTTTAAAAGAAAATCAAAAAATTGGTAAAAATGAGGCAAAAGAGATAGTTCAAACTCTATTATTTAAAATTAACAGTGAGAATATAAAATTATCCCAAAAACAATTAGATTTTTTTTCAAAGGCTATTAGATTATTAGAGTTAAATTCAAGACCTGTAAATGTTTTAACCACTCTACTTTTATCAATACTTAATCACAAAAACAAAAACTAAAAGGATTTTATATGCAAACATATAAAATTTCAATAACCGATGCAAAAAAAGTTTTTAAAGAACTTGACTGCGATATTGGTGGAGTGAATATACTCTCTAAAAAAACTAAAATTCACACACTTTATATTAAAAATATGCATGTTGGTGCCGCAAATATTTTAAAACAAGATGCTTTATCAATAGGTGCTGATTTAGCTGTTCCAAATGGAGTAATAGTAGCACGAGATAAATATGTGGATGCTATTCTAATTGGAAGCACTAAACATTTTGAAATACTTTCAAGAAAAGAATTAGCTCAACCATTTGGATTAAAAGAGTTAGCAAAATCTTTGAAAAATTATGTAAATGAAACAGAGTATAAAACAAAAATAATGGGTGTTTTAAATGCAAATGAAGACTCATTTTTTAAAAGTAGTAGATTTGATAGTAAAGAAGCTTCTTTTAGAATAGAAAAAATGATAGAAGATGGTGCTGATATTATAGATATTGGTGCAGTTTCAAGTCGTCCAGGAAGTATTGCAGTTGAACCAAAAATTGAACTTGAAAGAGTAAAAGATATTGTTAATACTATTTATGAAAACAGGTATTATGAAAAAGTTAATTTCTCAATAGATTCATATGAACCTTTGGTTATTGATTATGTTTTAAATAAGGGTTTTAAAATTGTAAATGATATTACAGGTTTGCAAAGTGATGAAGTTTGTAAGTTAACTTCTAGATACAATGCAACAGCCGTTATTATGCATATGCAAAATGACCCACAAAATATGCAAGAAAATCCAAATTATGAAAATGTTATTTTAGAAATTGATGATTTTTTCAAACAAAGAATTGAAAAAGCCCAAAGTTTTGGTATAAAAGATATTGTTTTAGATGTGGGTATTGGCTTTGGAAAAGATTTAACTCATAATCTAACACTACTTAAAAATCTTGAACATTTTAAACATTTTGGATATGAACTTTTAATAGGTGCTAGTAGAAAATCTATGATAAATCAAATTGTAGAATCTTCAATTGAAGAGAGATTAGCTGGAACTTTAGCAATTCATTTAGAATCAATAAAAAACGGTGCTTCAATAATTAGATGTCATGATGTAAAAGAACACTATCAAGCTATAAAAGTATTTGAAGCAATTAATGGTATCAATTAAAGATACTCTATTTTAGAGTATCTCATGCAAACTATTTGCTTTTTTCATCCACTCTTGTAAAGCTTCATAATCCTCTTCTTGAACCATTTTTTTTGCATTATTTATGTGTTCTTGAAAAAGGTCAATAGAGTCAAGTAGATTTTGTCTATTTTGTTTGAAAATATCACTCCACATTCTAGGACTTGATTTTGCAATTCTGCTCATATCTTTAAATCCACCAGCAGCAAGAGCTATTATAGATTTTGGATCTTCATGTCCCATAACTGTATTTGCTAAAGAAAAAGATAAAATGTGTGGCAAATGTGACATATAACAAGCATGAATATCATGTTGTTTACTATTCATAACTACAATTCTCATCCCAATCTCTTGAAAAATTTTAAATGCTCTATCTGTGTGAATTTTGTCATTTTCTTCTAAATCACATAAAACTACCGTTTTACCCTCATATAAATTATCAATAGCTGCTTTTGGTCCTGATTTTTCTGTTCCTGTCATTGGATGTGCTGCTATAAAATTTTTTCTAATTTTTTGTGGAATATTCTTTACGATATACTCTTTTGTAGAACCCATATCTATTATAGTTTTATTTTCATCTATATCTAGAAATTGTGGAAACATAGCAATAATACTATCAACAGGTATAGATAAAATAATAACATCACAAACTTTTTTCAAAGTTTCCAAATCTACAATTTCATCAACTAAATTTAACTCTATTATGTCATTTCTGTTTTTTTCACTATTTGCAATACCATAAACCTTATTTGCAATACCATATCTTTTTACAGCTTTTGCAAATGAACCACCCATAAGTCCTAATCCAACTATCCCTATATTCAACTTGAAAACCTTTGTGAGAATTAATTTTGGTTATTATCTTAACATTTATATAAATATAAACTGAATTTAGCTATATTAATGCCCTATAATGAAATTAAGGAAAGTCGTGAATAAAGTAGTACTATTTTCTTTGGCTTGTGCAACAGCACTATGTGCAGATACAATAAAATCAATAGAATATAAAAATGTTAATAAAATCTCACCAAAAATTATAAATGAAACATTAGGTATGAGTGTTGGTGATGAATTAGATAATGATAAATTAAACAATGCTCTTAAAGAGTTTTTTAAATTTGGATATTTCGATGATATTGCAGTTTTTAGCAATGATGGTAATTTAGAATTAATCTTTAAAGAGAAACCTGCCATTGCAAATATTGAAATTGAAGGTTACAAAACTAGAGAAGAAGATTTAGATTCTATAAAGAGTTTAATGAAACTAAAAAAAGGTGCTATGTATACTGAAAAAAGAGTAGAAGAAGCAAAAAAAGTTTTATTAAGTATGCTAGAAAATGAAGGATATATCAACTCTGTAGTTGAAACAGAAGTTGAGAAAATCAATGAACAAGCTTTAAAATTAACTTTTCATGTTAATAAAGGTGATGAAATTGTAATCAAAGAGGCTAACTATTACGGTTCAGATAAATTAGAGCAAGATGATTTTGATGAGGTTACTGCCAATAAAGAAGTAGAATTCGCTTCATGGTGGTTTGGTCAAAATGATGGAGAAGTAAAAGTAGATCAATTAAAATATGATGCAAAAAGAATTAATGAGTTATATTTTGAAAAGGGTTATTTAGATGCTCAAGTTAAAGAGCCTTCATTAAATATTGACTTTGCTTCAAATCAAGCAAAATTAGATTTTTTCATAACAGAAGGTGAAAAATACATTACAAATGATATTAAAATATATTTAGATTCTTCAATCGTAGATCCAAAAGATATTTATCCAGAATTAAAGTTAATCATTGGAAATACTTTTAATATCAAAAAAATGAGAGAAGACCAAGAATATATTAGAACTCAAGTAGCTGATAAAGGTTATGCTTTTGCTGATGTTAGATTTGATATCAAAAAAGATGAAAAAACACATAAAGTTAATATTGTATTTAATGTAATTCCTGGTAAAAAAGTATATATAAATGATGTAAAAATCGCAGGAAATACAAGAACTTTAGATAGAGTTGTAAGAAGAGATGTATATTTAGCACCTGGAGATTTATACAATTTAACAGACTTCAAAGATTCAAAAAATAAATTAAAAAGATCAAGATTCTTTGAAGATGTTCAAATTGAAGAAAAAAGAGTAGCTGATGACAAAGTTGATATAGTTGTAAAAGTAACTGAAGCAGCAACTGGATCATTAATGCTAGGTGGTGGTTATGGTTCTTACGATAAAGTTATGGTAAATGGATCTATTAGTGATGCTAATATGTTTGGTTCAGGATTAAATTTAGCTTTAAGTGCTGATTTATCTGCAAGAAGTAACAGATTTGAGTTAAGTTTAAAAAATCCTGCAATTAATGATAGTAGATACAATGGAGAAGTTGAAATTCATAGTACAGAAGCTGAAATTACAAGAACAAATTATGAATCTGTTAAAAAATCAAAAGGTTTCTCTTTATCTGTAGGAAGAGAAATAATTAGAGATTTATATGCGGGTGCTAAATATGGATATGATAAAAATAAAGAGAGATATACTTGGGATGATGATTTTGTAAAAGATCCAACGAAAAATTACCTTCAAAATGTAGACTATATAACAAGTTCTGTAACTCCATATTTAAATTATGACAATACAGATGATTTTTATATTCCTAGAGAGGGAACAAGAGCTGGTCTTTCTGCTGAATATGCTGGTATTGGTGGAGATTCAAAATATACAAAATATAGTACATACTTAAAAAAATATTACTCATTAAATGATTTAGCAGAACTTGATTGGATAGTAAGATTAAAAACTCAATTAAAAGTTTTAGTTGATAATGGTCAAATTAATCAAGGAGATTCTTTATATCTTGGTGGTACAAAAACATTAAGAGGTTATGAATCTTATGCTTTTGGACCAAATGGTGATGATGGAATAGTTGAAGATCCATACAAACAACTTTGGTCAAATTCAGCAGAGTTAAGTTTCCCTTTAATTCCTAGTGCAAAAATGAGATGGGGAACATTCTATGATTATGGAATGATAGGTCAAGATACATTTGATAAAATTAAGCGTTCAAGTACAGGTTTACTATTTGAGTGGATTTCTCCTCTTGGACCATTACAGTTAATATTTGCTAAAGCACTTGATAATGAACCAGGTGATGATACATCAACATTTGAATTCTCTTTAGGTTCTAGTTTCTAATGAATATACAAGATTTTACAAAAAGAAGAATAACCAATGAAGAGGCTTTATATTTAATTGAGAATGCTTCCTTACTTGATTTAGGTCTTATGGCAACAGAAAAAAAAGAGGAATTACATCCAGAAAAAATAACAACATTTATAGTTGATAGAAATATCAACTATACAAATGTTTGTTGGGTTGATTGTAAATTTTGTGCTTTTTATAGACATGGAAGAGATGAAGACTCTTATGTTCTAAAATTTGATGAGATTGACCAGAAAATAGAAGAATTATTGGCTATTGGTGGAACACAAATACTTTTTCAAGGTGGAGTTCATCCAAAGTTAAAAATTGATTATTATGAAGAATTAGTTGAACATATACACACAAAATATCCTCAAATAACTATTCATGGATTTTCAGCTATTGAAATAAGATATATCGCAAAAGTTTCAAAAATCTCTATTTTAGAAGTTTTAAAAAGACTTCAAATAAAAGGTTTAAGTTCTATTCCAGGAGCTGGAGCTGAAATATTAAGCGATAGAGTAAGAGATATAATTGCACCAAATAAAATGGATAGTAAAGAGTGGATAGAAGTTCACGAATTAGCACACTCTATTGGTATGAAAACAACTGCAACTATGATGTTTGGAACAGTTGAAACAGATAAAGAAATAATTGAGCATTGGCAATTACTTAGAGATTTACAAGATAAAACAGGTGGTTTTAGAGCCTTTATCATGTGGTCTTTTCAAGGGAAAAACACTCAATTAGCACTAGAACATCCTGAAATTAAACCTCAATCTTCAAATAGATATTTAAGATTATTAGCTGTTTCAAGATTATATTTAGATAATTTTAAAAACTTACAAAGTTCTTGGGTAACTCAAGGCTCTTACATAGGTCAATTAGCATTAAAATTTGGTGCGAATGATTTGGGTAGTACAATGATGGAAGAAAATGTTGTAAAAGCTGCTGGTGCCGCGAATAGAATGAATCAAGAAGAGATGATAAGACTTATAAAAGATGTTGGAGAATATCCAGCAAAAAGAAACACTGCTTATGAGATATTAGAAAGGTTTTAAGTTTGATAAAAATTAAACACTTTTTTTTATACGCATTATTTATTTTACAAGGAAATTTGATGGGTGTTACAATTAAACACATAGATATAAAAGGTGTAAATATACCAATAATATTTGAAGAACAAAAATCTTTACCAATTTTAAATTTACAATTAGTATTTAAAAATTCTGGATATATGCAAGATAAAAATATTAATGGTTTAGTATCTTTATCTTCAAAATTATTAAATGAAGGAACAAAAGAGTTAGGTTCTGTAAATTTTGCAGAAAAACTTGAAGAGAGTGCTATATCTTTGGGTACATCCAATGGTTTTGAAACTTTTGTAATAGAACTTTCAAGCTTAAAAGAGCAAATGCAAAAGGGCTTAAAACTATTAGATATGTTATTAAAAGATCCAAATTATAGTGAAGAAAGTCTAAAAAAATTAAAAACTCTACAGATTGGTTCTTTAAAAAGAAGAGAAAATGATTTTGATTATGTAGCAAAAAAACAATTAGATTCTATGTTATTCAAAGGTACTTCTTTGGAAAATCCATCATCTGGAACAATAGAATCAATATCTAAAATAAAATTAGAAGATATAAAAAATTATTTAGATGAAACTTTATGTTTGAGTAATTTAATCATAGTTGCAGGTGGAGATTTTAGTGAAGATGAGTTTGAAAAAATAATAAAACCTGTTTTAGAGAATTTAAAAATTGGGAAAATTAAAGAATCGCAAAAAATAGAATTTACTTCAAGAAATGAAGAAAAAACATTAATCAAAAAAAGTGAGCAAGCATATATTTATTTTGGAAGTTCATTTAATATTGATTCAAAAGATGAAGAAAATTATAAAGCAAAAGTTGCCTCATTTATACTTGGTGGTTCAGGTTTTGGTTCAAGATTAATGGAAGAGATTAGAGTAAAAAGAGGTTTAGCATATAGTGCTTATGGATCTATCTCTATAAATAAATCATACACATATTTTAATGGTTATTTACAAACAAAGAATGAAAATTCAGATGAAGCAAAAAATTTAGTTAAAGAGATAGTTGCTGATTTTGTAAAAAGTGGTGTTACTCAAACTGAATTAGATGCTGCTAAAAATTTTTTAACAGGCAGTGAACCTTTAAGAAATGAAACTTTGAGCCAAA
>JBBITK010000091.1:0-3749 GCA_037440805.1 Arcobacter sp.
TTCAACAAAATCATTTCAAAAAAAAATCCTGTTTCTAAATATATTTCATTTTCATCAATATTAAATGGTTCTTTAAAAATAGTTGCTATTTTTTGTAAGATGAGATTTTTAAATGTTTTATTACTTTTATTTCTTAATATTAAACAAAAGATATCTCCACTATATCTATAAATACTAAAATTACTAAATGTAGAAAGTATTCTATTTGATACTTCTTGTAAAATGTTATCTCCTTGGTTATAACCAAAAAAATTGTTTATATCTGCAAAGTTATTAATATCAACAAGTGCACAATTATATTTGCAATTTAATTTTAAAAAGTTTGAAACCAAAAATTTATTTTTAATAACACTTGAACTAACAAACAAACCAAAGTTTGTAAAATCAAAATAATCATCTTTTTCTATTTTATCTCTTATACATACATACTCTAATATATTTAAACTAACCTCATCAACTATTGGTACTATAAAAATAAAATGATAAAGCTCTTTTCCACACTTTGCTTTATTTTTAATTTTTCCATAAAAAGTATGTTTTTCAGATATCTTTCTCCACATGTCTTGATATATTTCATCAATAGTATCTTCATGTCTTATTAATGAGTGTGTTCTACCTATTAATTCATCTTTCTTAAACCCAAACTCATTACAGAAATTTTCATTTACATAGGTAATTTGGCCTTTTAAATTTGTAATTGAAATAATCATGTTAGATGTAATTTGTTTTAATAAAAGCTTTTTTGAGGTGAATTGAGTTGCTAATAAGATTTTAGAAATATCATTCATCTTTTACTCAATTCCATAAAATATGAATAAATTGCAAGTTTAAAAGATTTTTTATACTTTTCTAAAGAGATATTCTTAAGTTCTTGCCAATGTTTTAATTTCAGTATAATAACTAATGGTCCAAATTCAAATTTTATTTCATATAAATTATTCCATTCTTTAGATCTACTATTTGTAGTAATTATAAGATTCTTATTTTTTTTCTCTATTTTATATTCTAATTCTTTTGATAAAAGATTATTAAGAGCTGTTCTAACTGCTTCATCAATATTTAAATTTATTACATTCTTTTGCTGCTTATAATCATTAATGTTGAAATTAGATATATAGAAATTACAATTTTTATATTGCTGGTTTTTTCTTAATTGAATAATTGATTTTTTTGCAGTATCTATGTTCTCAAATATTTCAAGATCTATTTTAATGTTAGAAAACATAATTTGTGATTTATTTTTTGTCAAAAAGAAATCTTTACCATTCTTTGTATATGAGATAATAAACAATTTAAATCCTAAATAATAAATTATAATAAAATCATAATACAATATATTTTATTAATAATAGTTTTAAATATCTTTATGTAAAATCAATAAATTTAAATTAAGGAAATTAAATGATTAATATAATTGATAGTATTTCTAAGAAATTAGTTGGCTATACTAAAAATGATGTATTAAAAATTGTATCAACGATGAACAACTTACAAAATGAATTATCAAAATTACCTCTACAAGAACAATATAAATATGGGTTATTAAATAAAAAAGGTTTTATCTTAAATGATTCTATTTTTATTGAAACAGAAATTGATAATTCGTTCAATAAAAATCCATCAATAGAACCAATAAATACTTGTATTGCATTAATTGGAGATTCAGGTAGTGGTAAAAGTTTATTAACTAGTAAAATATTAAAAGAATCAAAAAAAATTTTATATTTTGGTTCAATAGATCAAGATTATTATAATATTGAATCACAATTTAATTTTAAAATGTCTTTTGATAAAGATATTCCTTTTTTTAATTTGGGTGATACTACTCTTTTATCAGATGAAATAAAATTCTTAAATAGTGAAAAAACAAATCTTATTTCAATTTGTTTATCTTCATTATCAATAATTGATTCACAAATTGATACTTGTGTTGAATTATTTAAATCTTTAATTTCTAAGGCAATTAAAAACGATTATACTCTTGTATTTGATAGTGAATTTGTTCACCTTGATCAATTGTTAAATACAAATAAATTCTCAAACCTTATAACTTTTGCTTATGATAAAATAAGTATAAAATCTATTGAATCTAATTTTATTGATGATATAAAAATTGTAATCACTTTACAAAATGAAATTTTTAAAAAAACTTTACTAAATAACATAGATTGTACTTCTTATATTGATGAAATAATTTTAATTACTTATGATAATAAAAATCATAGGAAATATCCTGAATTTATAAATAATTATTTTAAATATAACATAGAAAAAAACATTCCTAAAATTGGTGATTTTATTCATTTCAAAAAATTAACTAAGGCTCAATGATGATTAAATTAATAATAGACACGAGTAATGCAACAAAAGAAGAGTTACTTGAATTAGATAAATTACTACCAATAAAAACGATGGAAATGCAGTTTATTCAACATAATATTCAAGTTACTTATTTTGATAAAGCAGATATGGAAATAGCTAATGCAAATGGTATTAATTTAGATAGTCGTTTATCAAAAAGTGCTGTATTAGGATGTATTCAGTCTGAACCAATTAATTTCAATTTAAATAATAATAATGATCTGTCAACACTTTATAGGACATAAAAATTGTACTAATAAAAGAGATATTGATGATGAAACATTAAATCATAAATGTGTTAGTTGTCAAATTAGTGAAATCTCTGCATTAACAAAATGTTTAACTTGTGAAAATCAATAAAAAGGAATAAATGTGATGCATTCAAAAATTTTAATAAATTTATCAAAATCTCTATTTAACTTGTTTTCAACATTTCTAAATATTACTGCTGCTTCCACATTATTTGTAATTGTAATAATAGGTGTTAGTTGTAATTGGGATTTAGAATTAATTAGAAAGAATTTCTTTTTATTAACAAATGAAGAACTTAAACATTTTATAGCAATTTGTTTTTTTGCATCATTTATGATTATTACACCTATAAGATATCTATTTAGAATCCCGACAAATGAACAATTTGATAATTCACAAATTGAGCTGATGGAATCTAATTCAAAATTACTATCAAAATTAAACCTAGCTAATGAAAAAATTTTTGAACTTGAAACTCAAGTTGAAGAGTATGAACGAAAATATATACTTTAAAGGATACTAATGAAAAATAATTGTTTAAATATAATTGATTATGGGCAAAGCTACAAAGAGATTATCTATCAATTAAATTTAAAGAAGTACTTCAAGGTTTCATACCTTGATGAATTTGGCATTGGAACTATAAATTATTATCATGGAACATTCAAACAAATCCAGGATATTATAAAAGAACTTTTTGAAAGTGAAAAATTAAAAGCAAGTTCTAAAGATAATTATATGTATTCTGCAGATACTCCATTATATAAATTTGATGAAAATACATACACTGGGTATGTAATTAAAGAAGTTGGTTTCACTTTAAAGCACTATATAACATGGGAAGAATTAAACATAAAACAAAATATTAGATTCATCTATGAACTATCTGAGAATCATTATATGTGTAAAAGTTTAGTAAGTACATCTACTTCATTGAAAAAAGCACTTAAAAAATTAAAAAGCTTTTCTAAAAAAGAAGTAAAAGGAAGTAAATTAGCTGAATATGATTTTGATAATAATTTATTAAAACATGGTTCTATCAAGAAAACTGGCAATACATATACTTGTAACTATTATTATTGGGAAAAAACATCATATGAGTATGATGAATGGGATATTAAAAGTACAAGTGTTAC
>JBBITK010000091.1:3793-5842 GCA_037440805.1 Arcobacter sp.
AGAGCTATTAGACTTATTAGTAAAAAGTGAATTAGAAGTTATTGAAAAAGGATTCTCTATTTCAGAATTAACTGGAAAAGCATTTTTACAAAATGCAATAACTGATTTTAAAGATGTTCATTTAGCAGCTAAATATGGAAATATTATTCCATCAATGTGTATGGAATATAGATATTTTATAGTGGAACTATTAAAAGGTATTAAAGTGGAATATAGAGGACTTGCTGTACGAGAAGTTATAGTTCCTACAGTTGGTAGTGTTACAACACTTGAGCTATTAAATAGTATAAAAAATTCTACACTTACTAATGTTGAATAATAAAAATTAGGAAAATCATATGAGAAATTTAATTAAAACTTTTACATTTGTGGGAATAGTTCTCTTTTCATTCTTGGGTTGTGCTGATAAAGCTGATTATGAAGATAAAGATTTAACAAAATTCTTTATTAAAAATAATAAAGAGAAACTAAATAGGATTAGTAGTATAGATGTTTTCTTACAATATGATGGATTAGGAGATAGAAAAGGTTCATATAAAACTAGTGTAAAACTTTCTTTTTATGATATTGGCTCTTATTACAATAGAAGCATTGACGGTTGTGACCTTACCATGTTTATAAGCAATAGTAGTGTTGAATTTCTAAAAAGTGATGTAATACATTATGGTAAAGAATCTATGTATAAACAAGCACCGAAATGTTTAGATGCAGTAATTCAAATACTAGATAATGAAAAAAAAGAGAAAAAAGAAAAGAGTATTCAAGAAATGAAAGATAATGCAATATTAAGTAAAAAATTCAATGAGAGTGAAATTGAATCTAAAAAGTAAAATTAAGGTATTAGAATGAAGATCAAAAATTTTATAATTAAACTACTTGGTGGAGTGCCTAAAAAAGATTATGAATTATTAGAAAATATCTTAGATATATCTTCTAATACAGATACTAATAAGAAAAACACAGATGATAAAATATTAAAAATGTATCAAGGTACTATTGATGAGATAGCAAGAGATATATTAATTGGTTTTGAAAAAATAGAGCGTCATGATAATTATTCAAATATCGAAATACAAATAGAACGTATAGCAGATAAATTAAATAGTTTAATAAAATGTCAAGAAGTTTCTGAGATTAAAAACACCCATTATATAAAAACGTTTTTAAATAAAATGGAAGAAATAAAAACTTCTAGTTATTTTAGAAATAAGATGAAAAATTTAAAATATCAAAACAAAATCAATTTAGAAATTGAAAACAATCAATTAAATGATTTATTTTTAGCTTTCACTAATTTAACCCATAATTTTAATTCTGAGTCTCTGAATAATAATAAATTTGATGAACAAACATCTAGTAGAATTAGAGAAGTATCAACTTTTTATCGTCTGCTTAGTTCTTATTCTCATTATAAATATCAAATTATCCCAGTAAATTTATTTAGTAAACTCCGAGATTTTATTTTTTATGAGTTTCATGATACTTTTAAAACAGGTATTTTTACTGATGAAAATTTTAATAAATTTAATAAATTAAAATCTGAAATTGAACTAGAACTAAAACAAAATATAGCGAGATAAAATGAGATGTTTATTTACAAAATCAGAAATTGGAACTAATGCAGTTTTTGCAGGTAATATAGTAGAGGATGTGAATTTTTCAGTTGAATATCTTAAAGAACTTTTATTTCCTGATATATTTGAATTTTCAAAAGAAATGAAATAATGAAAAAAATATCTGTCTTATTAAGCGATTTATATAAATTAACTGCAAGTGAATTTGACATATTAGTACATCTTAACTCAAATGATTTAGGCTATTTATCTTGTGAAGAGATTAAAGAAAAGTATTCTCTAAATATTGAAATAGAATATGATAACACACCCATAGGTCATGAAGCTTCGTGGGTAGAGCATTCTGGTACACTTTATTATTTTGTAAATGAAAAAAATCTTTTATGTTGTAGAAATGAGCATGAAACAGGAATAGATTTCTTTGAAGAATTTAACATCTTTGTTTATAAAGGATATACATATCCAAATTATAATC
>JBBITK010000091.1:5937-7589 GCA_037440805.1 Arcobacter sp.
TATGATAACTATTCATCACTTGCAAATTTGAAATTTAAAATGAGAGATAAAAATTATGTATTTAAGAAATATATAAATGTTATGAATTTAAAATTATGTTTTAATGGAATTGAAATAGGTCTTATAAAAGATGATAATAATTCTATTTATATTGAAAATATTAATTTAGATTACTTTACTTTGATTCATAAATCAGATATTAATGTAGAAGATGATTCAAATTATCATACAGATAGTTTCAGTTATTATTATCGTGAAAATATAAGAGGAAGAAAACTATATTTTGAGATTTACAAGTCTAATAAACTTACAAACTGTTACCTCATTAAAACCCAAAATTACTTCAATATTTATCATTTTAATATTAACTATGACCTAAATAGTAAAAAACTGTATAAAGCTCTTATAAGACAAAATTTTGAATCTGCATCAACTGAACTGCAAAAAAGAATTTGGAAAGAATCTGAAGAACAATATGAAATGGAACTACAAATAAATCGAGAGCTTGAGCAAAAGAGAGAAGAACTTTTTGAAACCTATTATAATTTCATTGATGAAATAGCTTATTCAATTGATAAATCTTTTGATTTATACAGCAATTTCCATTCAATCATAAATGATAATAAAATTGATATTACAATGGATTTAACAGATGAAAGAAAAATTGAATTAAGGCCTTTTATTATCAATATTTTGAAAAGAAAAATAAATAGTGAGGATTTTAGTTAAAGTTTATGTCAGATAAAGTTTAAATCCATTTATCACAACCAGGTGGAATTAAACTTTGTATCATCACTTCTTAAAATGTTTATCTTTTTTCTTGTATTTATCAAGAATTCCAATCTCTGTCATTGTAGTATTCTCTAATACTTTGAGTATTCTTCTTTTTTCTTAATTCTTTCCACTCTTTAGTTAAAAGTGAATCATTAGGAAATTGAGTGAAGAGCTTTAAATTATCGGTTTTATAATCATAGTTATATTTATTTAATAATTCTTTTTCTTCTAGGCTTAAATTGTTATACTTATCAATATTTTTAAATTCTGATAAATTAATCTCTTTTGGAAATTTCACGAGATTTCTTTTGTAATTTCCTATATCATGAATCATTTGTAAATTTAGTTTTGAATCAAGTAATTTTTTCTTTTCAATATAATCTTTATCTCTAGTGAATGATGTAGGTAACTTATTGATTATTGCAGTTATTTCATGTTTTAATCTTACAATAGTAATATCTAATTTAACTTTTTCTTCACCTGTCATTTTTTTCTTCTTTTATCTCTATTTTTATATACACCTCTTGGTTTCACTGCAATTTTATAAGAATAGTTAGTTAAAAAAGTAGAGATATGTTTTGATTTATCAATAATCATTCTTATGTTTATTTTATCTTCTAATGTATCAATATTTTTTAAACCTAAACAATTAATTTTCCTCAACTCTTCTGTAAAATTGAACTTATAAATATCTTTAAAATAGTAAGTTTCTTTACAATCAACTTCAAACCACAAATAGAGTAAATATAATGTATATAGTTTAATATAGAATAGTTGATCAGTTAACTCATTTTCTGATTCTTTATTTATTTCAGCAATTTTACTTAAGTAAGTTGCAAGTTCTTCTAAAGGCTTTACGAGTTTAAATAACTCTTTTT
>JBBITK010000092.1:0-7557 GCA_037440805.1 Arcobacter sp.
ATATCTTTAAATATGAAAAAAATAACTATAATTTCCCTTTTTATTAACCAATTTTTATTCTCTTCTGATATTGCCAGAGTATTGGAATTAGAAAATGAAGCTTTTATAAATAGAGGTAATAAACTATTGTATTTAAAAAATGGTAGCAATATAAAAGAGAATGACTACATAAATACCACTGATAATTCAAATCTTAAAATTCTGTTCATGGATGGAACAACACTTGATATAAAAAATAATTCATCTTTGAGAATTGTTAATTATAACTATGAAGATAATCCAAATCTAAACCTAATGATTTCAAATGGAGAGTTTGAACTGAAAAGTGGAATGATTCCCATTAATAATATAAGAATAAATACAGATAACTCTATCTTTTTAGCTAAATGCTCAAATATGAGAATAACTATTTCTGAAAATATTGAAAATTTAGAGTGTATATCAAATTATGATGAAATGGAAGATAGTTCAGATTATGAGACTATAAAAAATCCTTTAGAGAGCGATATTGATAAATTATCTAACAAAGATTTTCTCAACTAAAATTATAATTTTAACCTACCAAATTTAACCACTAAAATAAATTCTGATTTTTCTTAAAAGTACCAAATTTTGTATCTTTGTTATAATATTAGAACATAGAAAACAAGGGAAATAATAAGCTACTATTGGATAAAATTCATGCTCAACTAAGAAAGGATTATGAATGATTAAAGACTTAACATTTAAAAATATATTGTTATTAGTTTCTGTTTTATTTGTTTTTTCTGCTTGTTCAAGCAAAGAAGAAGAAGAGTATAATAAACCAGCACTTTATTGGTACAACAAAATGCTAACGCAAATTTCAAGAGCCGATTTAGATGAAGCAGATGATACTTATACATCTTTAGAGAGTGAACATAGGAATTCACCATTAATCCCAACAGCACTTTTGATTTTGGTAAATGCACACATTGAAGAAGAAGAGTATGCTTTGGCTAATTTTTATTTGGATGAGTATATAAAAAGATACTCTTTGAGTAAAGATATTGACTATGCTAGATATTTAAAAATTAAGGCAAACTTTTTAGGATTTAAATATCAATTTAGGGATCAACAACTTATAGAAAATACTATTTCTGAAGTTAATATATTTAAAAATAGTTATCCAAACTCTCCATATATGCCTTTAGTAGATACTATTAATGCAAGATTACATATGGCAAAAGCTTTATTAGATCAAGAGATTGTAAAACTTTATGATAAAAAAGACAAAACTAAAGCAGTTGAAATTTATCAAGAAAAAGTAAAAAGTTCATGGGTAGATTTAAAAGAAGTAGAACCTGTGAGTGTACCATTTTATAGATCTATATTTGAATAAAAATATAATTAGAATTTAGGAGTTAGATAGAAATGGAATTAGAAAATTACGATGCTTTTCCACAAAATATTCCTTTAGTTATTGAGGATGAGATATTTTTATACCCTTTTATGATTGCTCCTCTTTTTTTAGGAAATGATGAAAATATTAAGGCTATCGAATACGCAATAAACAATAATAAACTTGTTATTGTTGCTGTTGCAAAGCATGGGAAAGAGGGGAAAAGAGAAGATAACTCTTTTTATGATGTTGGTGTAGTTGGTAATATTATGAGAAAAGTTACCTTACCTGATGGAAAAATAAAAGTTCTTTTTCAAGGTTTAGCAAAGGGTAAAATAGAAAACTTTTCAAATGAAAACAATCTTTTTGCTACAGTTGATATATTAAAAAATGAAGAACAAAATAGTGAAACAATAAAATCAGTTATTGAAGTTTTGATTGAAAATATCAAAAAATTATCAAGATTAAATGCTAAATTTCCTGTGGATTTGATAAAAACCATAGAGGAAAATGATGACGCAACAAGAATTGCAGATTTGATTTCTTCTGTTTTAAAAGTAAAGAAAGATGAAGCATATAAACTTTTTGCACAAACAAATGTGGAACAAAGATTATTAGATATTATCGAAGTAATTCAAAAAGAGATTGAATCTTTTAAGATACAAAAAGAGATTGCACAAAAAGTTAATTCTAAGATAGAAAAAACACATAAAGATTACTTTTTAAAAGAGCAAATAAAAGCTATTCAAAAAGAGTTAGGAACTGATAATCAAAAAGATAGAGAAGTAAAATCTTATAAGAAAAAATTAAAGCCTCTAAAACCTTTTATGTCTTTAGAAGCTTATAAAGAAACAAAAAAACAGATAGAAAAACTTAGTAGAATGAATCCAGATTCTCCTGATGCTTCTCTTTTACAAACCTATGTTGAACAGGTTTTAGATATTCCATTTGGAGATTACGCAAATGAAAAAATCTCTGTTAAGAATGTTGAAGAGCAATTAAATGAAGACCACTACTCTTTAGTTAAACCAAAAGAGAGAATTTCTGAATATTTTGCGGTAAAACAACTTTTAGAGCAAAGAAAAATAGAAGATTTAAAATCAAAAGGTACAGTTTTATGTTTTGTGGGACCTCCAGGAGTTGGTAAAACTTCACTAGCAAACTCTATTGCAAAAGCTCTAAAAAGACCACTTGTAAGAATTGCTTTAGGTGGTATGGAAGATGTAAATGAGCTAAGAGGACATAGAAGAACTTATGTTGGAGCAATGCCTGGAAGATTAATCAAAGGGTTAATTGATGCAAAAAAAATGAATCCTGTGATGGTTTTGGATGAAATTGATAAATTAGGAGCTAATAATAGAGGTGATCCAACTGCTGTTATGTTAGAGATTTTAGACCCTGAACAAAACCATGAATTTAGAGATTTATATCTAAATTTCCCAGTTGATTTATCTCAGGTTATATTTGTATCAACTGCAAATGATGCTAGAAAAATACCTGCTCCACTTAGGGATAGGATGGAGTTTATTGAAATTTCTTCTTATACACCTGAGGAAAAATATCATATTTCAAAGGATTATTTGATTCCTCAAGAGTTGGAAAAACATGGTCTTAAAAAAAGTGAAGTTAGTTTAAATAAACAAACCATAGAAACAATAATCTCTAAATATACAAGAGAAGCAGGGGTAAGAAATTTAAGAAGGGTTTTTTCTAAAATATTTAGAAAAGTTGTAAAACAAATCTTAAATGATGAAACTATAAAAAAAGTTACAATAGGCACAAAAGATTTACAAACATATTTAGATAAACCAATTTTTGAAATAGATCCAGCTGATAAGAAAAATTTTGTAGGTGTGGCAAATGGTTTGGCATGGACTGCAGTTGGTGGAGATGTTTTAAAAATCGAAGCAATTAAACTAAAAGGAAAAGGAACTCTCCAAGTTACTGGGAATTTGGGAGATGTTATGAAAGAGTCTTCAAGAATCTCTTATTCTGTAGTTAAACTTTTAATTGATGAAGGTTCTTTAAAAATTGATGAAAATCTTATTCCAAAATCTGTAAAAGAAGAACAAGATAAAGAAAAAATTGAAGCAAGTGAAATTTATAAAAGATTTGATATTCACTTACATATTCCAGAAGGTGCTACTCCAAAAGATGGACCAAGTGCTGGTATTACTATGGCTTTAGCTATGGCTTCAGTTTTAAGTAATAGAGCTATAAAATCAGATGTGGCAATGACAGGAGAACTTACACTTTTAGGAAAAGTTTTGCCAATTGGTGGGTTAAAAGAGAAATTAATTGCTGCATATAAAGCAAAAATGAAAAAAGCTTTAATTCCTAGAAAAAATTTTGATAGGGATTTAGATGAAATTCCTCAAGAAGTTAAAGATGCTATGGAGATAAAGGCTGTTGATTACATTGATGATGTATTAAAAGAGGCTTTATTATAAATTCATGAGAAAAGGTGCTAGAGAGAGTTTAATTGTAAATAACTTTTTTACTCTAGCATCTATTGTTATAATAACTGTAACTATCATACTCTATTCAAAATATATAGCAAAAGACAACTATTCAAATGAAAATCTAAAAGAAGAAGTTATACCTTTGGAGTGTGAAAAAGTAGATTTTTCAGCTTCAAAAGTATACAATCAAGAACTACTAAATGAATCTCAAAAAGCCTTAAATAATGGTTTTTACAAATTAATTCCAAGTTATGAGAAATCAGTTTATTCAAAATCTATAATAGAGGATTTTATTAGTTTAGAAGAGACAAATCAATATTTTATAGATGTTATAAAAAAAACTCCAAAAGAAGATGCAAAAACTTATCTAACTATAAAATATGAAATAATTGAAAACGATAAGAAAAATCCAAACAAAAAATCAAAAGAGTGTTTATTGCATTCAGGCTCTATTATGACTACTTTTTTAGCAAATGATAAAGAGATATTCAAATACTACACAGATTTTAAATTTTATGATAAAAATGAGATAAAATCAAAAATAAATTGCACTATAAAGGTATATAAAAACCATGTTAAAAGAATATAAACAGAAAAAAATTACAGCCACAAATACTATAATCATAATTACTATTCTAGCCTATCTAGTACAAACAAATATTAATCATGGTGGTTTAATCATGGGATTAAATCTCTATTTTGTTTTGCAAGATTTTTGGTGGCAACCTTTGACTACAATTTTTGCCCATGGAGGAATTGGACATTTAGGTATGAATATGTTTGTTTTATGGCAATTTGGAAACCTAATAGAGAGATTTAGGGGTAAAAAAGAGATAATTTCCCTTTATCTAATTTGTGGGCTATTAACATCTATTTTATCTTTTGCATACATATATTATCTAGATAATGCAGTAAATTTAGTGGGAGCTTCAGGAGCTATTTGTGCAATAATGGGTTATGTTGCATATTATGATAAAAGTCAAAGAAGTGGCATAATAACTTGGATTTTGTTAATCTCAGTTGCACCACTACTTATTGGTTTACCGATTGCTTGGTATGCACACTTTATAGGACTTGCAGTTGGATTTATATATGCACTAATTAGAAAGTAGTTATTTATTCATATTTATAAAAAATGTTACAACACCCATAACAACCAAAACAATAGCCATACTTACAAATACATCTTTTAGAGTTACTGTTGGGTTTAAAATCCCACAGTAAGGACATTGTCTTCTTTTAGCTTCAATTTCATTTTTACAATTTTTACAAGTTGCGATGTTTTATCCTTAATTTTTTTTGGATGTTATCATTTAAAACTTTTAAAGTCAATGTTGATTTTTTATCTTTGTTTTGTATAATTCCCAACTTAAAAATTGGAGATATTATGAAAAAAATTTCTTATATAACTACTTTGTTTTTACTGGCAAATAGTTTAAATGCAGATATGTTAAATTTAGAACTTGGTGGTGGAGTATGGAATGCAAAGCCCAAAGGAGATGTAAAATATAAAAATACAACAAATGACTTAGAAGATAATTTTGGTTTAAAAAGAGAGATACTAACCTATGCCTATGCAGATATAAAACATCCTTTATTTATATTCCCAAATTTAAGATTTGAATATAATGATTTAAGTGTGGATGGAAGTAGTTCTAAAACTTTTAATTATGGAAATAAAACTTTTTCAGGCTTAACAAATACAAATATAGATTTAAAAAGTTTTGATGTTATAACTTATTTTAATCTTTTAGACTCTTTTGAATGGAGTATAGATTTAGGTGGAAGTTTAAAATATCTAAACGGTAATGTTGATGTTAAATCTGCAAATGCCTATGAAAATTCAGATTTAGAGATAGTTATTCCTTATTTATACGGAAATATTAGATATCAATTTATGGATGATTATGGAGTAGAATTATCGGGAAAATATTTCAGATTTGATAGTGCTACAAGCTATGATAGTGTTGCAAAGGTTGATTACAAATTTTATGATAATTTTTTTGTAGAGGGTGGATACAAAAAATTAAAAATTGATGTTGATGATGATTTTGTAGATAAATATAATATTGATACGGCATTAAATATCGACTACTCTGGACTATTTATAGGTGCTGGGTATAGATTTTAATACCCTTTTTTTAACAAGTAACAATTGATTTTGTTACTTGTGAATCATCCCCTATTTCAACCAATCTATTATGGATGGTAAAAGTATCATCATAATCATTTATTTCAGAAAGAATAATAGTATAAATCACTTTTTTATTCCCTATTAAACTCAATTCAAAATCTTCATCAAAAGTTTTTTGTATATTTTCTGCTACTTTCACACCATTTTTAATATTTGTATTAGATAAAATTATTGAGAAACTATCTTCGCGACATTTTCCTATATAATCAGTTTTTCTAACTATTTGTTTTAACAAATCTGAGATTCTTATAACTACTCTTTCACTTAATAAATCTCCCTCTTGATTATGAAAATCTTCATAATTCTTGATTTTTACAAAAAGCAAAGTAGTTGGATATCCATTCCTTTTAAATAGATGTATAGATTTATCCATCATTTCAAAGAATGTTTTTCTATTTGGTAATTTAGTCAAAGGATCTAATGTTTCCATCAATACTAATTTTTTATCATAATCTTTTGTCAAAATAAATATTAATACAATAACAAAAATAGTCAAGAATGTTGATGCAAGAAGATTTATCAAAAATTTATTTTGAGCCTCTTCTAAAAATTGTTCCATTTCTCCTTGAACAACCAAATATAAATCAAGTTGAGGAATATATTTTGTACTCAAGATATATTTGTTACCTTTATCTTCATACTCAATTATTTTGGAATATTCACTCATAATAGTATTTCTCTCGAATTCCAACTGCTTTATATCACTAATGTTTTTAATATCCTTATCCAAAGATAATACTACATCTCCCAATTTATTAATGAAAAAAACATTAAAGTTATAATTCTGTTTAAAATAGTTAAGCATATTATTTACATAAGATAGTTCTAATGCAACCCCTGTAGCACCCAAATAATTCATCTTTTCATCAAATATTTTATAATTAATAAAAAGTATCATAGAGTTAGCAAGTTGAGTATTTAAATCAACATTTATTTCATTATTAAAATCCGCATCTTTAAACCTAAAATACCAAAAATTATTTGGATTATTTTTATTTAATTTCTCTAAAAAACCTTTAGAAGTATAATAACTTTGGGTTTTATCTGAAACAACAAAAGTGCTAAATAGTTTATATTTATTTTTGATTGTTTCTAAATACTTTGATAATACTTGAACATTTGGTTCATCTTTTTGGAGCCAATTTTTCAAAAACAGATCATTTGCCATCATTGATGCAATTAAATTTGGTTCCATAATATTTTTTTGAACTTCTGTAAAAATATTATCAATAGAAAGTGGCAAAGATCGCTCTTTAAATTGTGAATTTATCTCATTTAATGATTGCATATAATTTAAAGTTGAAAAACCTACAGATAGACATAAAAGTAAAAATATTAAGATACTAATGATTTTATTTCTTGTATTCATTTTTTTCCTATAAAACTATTTTGTTATCAAGTATTATTCTATTTCGTCCACTATTTTTTGCTTCATACAATAAACTATCTGCAAATTTTATAGTTTCCTCATAGGATTTATAGTTCTTTCTCATCGCAACACCAGCAGAAAAAGTCACTTTAATTTTTCTATTTTCAAATAA
>JBBITK010000093.1:0-3357 GCA_037440805.1 Arcobacter sp.
ACAAAATTTGGAAAAAATTGTTGCTATTGGGGAACAAATCTCAAAAATAGATTTGGCTGTAAAAGATAATATTTTACTTAAAAGATACTCTAACTATCTTTCATATAGTAAGATTTCAGCAGATTTAGCCTCTTTGAAAAAAGAGTTAAAAAATAAATATCAATTAAGTGAAGAGCAAACCTATCAACTTCACAATAAAATCAAAGTGAAAGAGAATGAGTTAGAGTTAATAGATGAATATAAAGGTTCTCCAATAGGGGCTTTGATTAATCCTCCAGAAATTGAAAAATATGAAAATATCACAAATCCTTTTGGAATTATCAATGCCTTATCACATATCAAAAAACTTGAAGATAATAGAAAACAGTTTAAAAATTTAGAAGTGGATATAGAGAATCTTACAAATATTTTGGACGAAGAATTAGGGCTTTATATTGAACTATTTAAACTTGATTTAAAACCAGAATCAAAAGATAAAATCACTTTTTTGGATAAGCAAAAAAAAGATTTTGCAATGGTTTTGGATATTGTAACAACAACAGAGATAGTTTATACAAGAAAAATTGAACAGGTTATTTTAGAGATTAAAAATCAAATCTCTCTTCAAGTTCAAAAAATATTTATTATTTTGATAATAGTTATAGTTTTATCGATAATTGCATTTTTACTAAAATTAACCCTAAAAAAATATTTTTCTCAAAATGAGAACTACTATATGACAAATAAAATTATCAATTTTACAGTTGTATTTTTGATAGTTATGGTTTTGATGTTCTCATATATTGATAATGTTTCTTATCTTGTAACAATCTTGGGATTTGCATCTGCTGGGATTGCCATTGCTTTAAAAGATTGGTTTATGTCAATCTTTGGATGGATGGTAATTGTAACTTCAGGTTCTATCCAAGTTGGGGATAGAATAAAAGTTAGTAAAGGGAATGTTGAAACAGTTGGGGATGTTTTGGATATTTCACTATTTAAAATTACAATTAGAGAAGATGTTACTTATACCTCTTATACAACAAATAGAAGAAGTGGAAGAATATTTTTTATTCCAAACAACTATATTTTCTCTGAACTTATTTCAAACTATACCCATTCAGGTCTTAGAACTGTTTGGGATGGAGTTGATATAGTTATTACTTTTGATTCAAATCACAAAAAAGCTCAAAGAATAGCTAGGGATATTTTAAAACACTACTCAAAAGGTTATACAGATATTACTAGAAAACAGTTATCAAAAATGAGAAGTAAATATCAATTAAGGGCAACAGGAGTTGAGCCAAGAGTTTTTACATTTGTAGAGCCTCATGGAATAGTAATATCTTCTTGGTATTTAACAAACTCTTATGCAGCTTTACAATTAAGAAGTACAATAAGCCCTGAAATTTTGGATGCATTTATGAAAGAGGATGATATTCATATTGCTTATCCAACACAACAAATTAATATCAATAGAACAGATAGTGCTTATGGTCCAGCTGTTAGAACAAAAAAACTTCCAAAAGATTTGGAAGATGAAATTATTAAAAGATAGATTCAAGGATAGATGTTGATAAATTTTTCGCAAAATAGACCAAAGGTATATTTTAAAACTTTTGGTTGTAGAACAAATGTTTTTGATACTCAAGTTATGATGAGTAATTTAAAAGATTTTGAAGTAACTCAAGAGGAAAAAGATGCAGATATTGTAGTTATTAACTCTTGTACGGTTACAAATAGTGCAGATAGTACAGCAAGGGGTTACATAAACTCTTTGAAAAAAATGCCAAAAAATCCAAGGGTTGTTTTTACAGGTTGTGGGGTTTGGACTAAAGGGGAGAGTCTTTTTAATGAAAATAAAATAGACTCACTTTTTGGACACTCTGAAAAAGAGAAAATTAACGATTTATTAAAAAATGAAGAGAGATTTTTTCAAGCTGGAGATTTGGAACATCTTGATAAGACAATAGTTGAAGAGTTTGTAGGGAAAAGTAGGGCATTTATAAAAATTCAAGAGGGTTGTGATTTTAGATGTTCTTACTGCATAATCCCTTATGTAAGAGGAGATGCTAGAAGTTACAGAGAAGATGATATTTTAGAACAGGTAAATATTCTATCTTCAAATGGCTTTGGCGAGTTTATTTTAACAGGTACAAATGTGGGAAGTTATGGTAAAAAACAGCATACTTCTTTGGCTAAGTTACTCAAAAAAATGTCTCAAGTTCAAGGTGTTAGAAGAATCAGATTGGGAAGTATTGAGCCTATTCAGATTGATGATGAGTTTAAAGAACTTATAAATGAGCCTTTTATGGCAAAACATCTTCATATAGCACTTCAACACACTTCAAAAGAGATGTTACAGATTATGAATAGAAGAAACAAAGTTTTATCAGATTTGGAACTTTTTGAGTTTTTAAGGGATAATGGTTATGCCTTAGGAACTGATTTTATAGTGGGACATCCAGGAGAGAGTGAAACTATTTGGAAAGAGGCTATTGAAAATCTACACAAATTTCCACTAACCCATGTTCACGCGTTTACTTACTCAAAAAGAGATGGAACACCAAGTGCTGTTATGAAAAATCAAGTAACAGGTGATATTGCAAAACAAAGATACAATGAACTTGTAAGTATTATTGAGCAAAAAAATATAGATTTTAGAAATGCAAATAAAACCACATTAGAGGTTTTAATAGAGCAAGAAAAAAATGGAAAATATATAGGATTAGACCAATTTTTTAACCAAATAGAGATTGAATCTGAAGTTGATTTGGTTGGGGATTGGGTATATATAAATGATTATGAAATAAAGGCGGATAAAAATGTCGCAAAATTTAGATAAAAGATTGGATAAAAACTTCAAACTTATGGCTATTTCAGCCACAGTTCTATTGATACTTTTTTTATATACTATCCTTAGAAGTGGCTCTAGTTTGGTGGGAACTTCTTATGTTGTGGGAATAGTTTTTTTATTTGTACTTTTGTTTATAGCTCTTTTTTTGAAAACAAAAGAGGAGAAATTAAAAGCCTATTTTGCTAAAAACAAGAAATTCTCAACTTTTAATGAAGAGTTATCAAAAGCAAAACAAGATTCAGTAAATAATGAAGATTTAAACTCAAATATTCAAGCAGTTAATTCAAATGTAACATTCAAAGATGTGGCTGGAATTAATGAAATTAAAGAGGAACTTGAAGAGATTGTTAAGTTTTTGAATAATCCAAAAAAATATCTTCAACATGGTGTTAAACTTCCAAAGGGTGTTTTACTTGTAGGTCCTCCAGGTGTTGGTAAAACTTTGATTGCAAGGGCAGTTGCAGGAGAAGCTGATGTTCCATTTTTTTATCAAAGTGGTGCTAGTTTTGTTCAAATTTATG
>JBBITK010000093.1:3367-7494 GCA_037440805.1 Arcobacter sp.
AAAAAAAGTGCGAGAACTTTTTGCAAAAGCAAAAGCTACCTCACCAGCTATTATTTTTATAGATGAGATTGATGCAGTTGGAAAAGCAAGAAGTGGAAAATCAAATGATGAAAGAGAATCAACTCTAAATGAACTTCTTACTCAAATGGATGGATTTGATGGGGATAGTGGAGTTATTGTAATAGCTGCCACAAATAAAATAGAGGTTTTAGATGAGGCACTTTTAAGAGCTGGAAGATTTGATAGAAGAGTTCATGTAACACTTCCAAATATCGAAGATAGAAAAAAGATATTGGAGTTATATTTAACTAATAAAAAGCATAAAATAAATATTGGTGTTTTAGCCAGTCAAACAGCTGGTTTTAGCTCAGCTGCACTTGCAACTTTGATAAATGAAGCATTGCTTGATATGATAAAAAAAGAGAAATCAACTCTTGATGAAGATAATATTTTGGTTGCTAAAAATAAAATAGAGTTTGGAAAAAAGCAGTTAAAAATTTTGGATGAAGAGCAAAAAGAGATTTTAGCAATTTATCAAGCTTCAAGGGCTTTTGTATCAAAAACTAAAGTTGCATTGTTTGATGAAAAGGTGAAAAAACTATCTTCTACATTCCCTTCTTATGGGCAATTATGTGAAAATATAAAAAGAGATTTATCAGGAAGTATTGGTGTTGAGATTATTAAAAATGAGAAATATGCCATAAATTCAGAAGATTTGGAAAATGCCTACAAATTAGCAAATGAGATGGTAACAAAATATAAAATGGTAAATTCTGTGGAAGAGTTGATTTTGAACATAAAAAATGAGTTAAGAAGTGAATTATCTCAAAATATGAATGAAATTAATAGATTAAAAGATTTGATGTTAAAAAATGAGGTTATTTTAAAAGATGACCTATAAAAATTTCTATTCTGGTTTTTGTTTTGAAGGTGAAAAAGAGCTTTTTGAAGATTATTTGATTGAAACAGATTTTTCCATATCAGGGTTTTCTTATGGGGCTATAAAAGCCTTTGAAGAGGCTTTGAATACTTCTTATAGAGTTGATTTACTTCAACTCTTCTCACCTGCATTTTTTCAAACACAAGATGTTAAATTTAAAAGAATGCAACTTATGTATTTCAAAAAAGATGCAGATAGTTATGTGGATAATTTTTTGAAAAATGTTATTTATCCAAAGGAAATTGAACTTTCAAAATATCTAAAAATGGGAACTTCTGAAGAACTTGAAGAGTTGCTAAATTATGAGTGGAGTGAAGAAAAACTTCAAAAATTAGTAGATAAAGGTACTAAAATAGAGGTTTATTTGGGAAGTGATGACAAAATAATCGAAACTTTAAAGGCAAAAGAGTTTTTTACAAAATTTGCAACAGTATATTATATAAAAGAGAAAGGACATTTGTTATGAACAAAATAGCAAAAATAGGAGTTGTAACTGCTAGTGATAGGGCAAGTGCTGGTATTTATGAGGATTTATCGGGTAAAGCTATAATTGATACAATAAATAGCTATTTAACATCTCCTTGGGAGAGTGTTTATAGATGTATCCAAGATGATAGAGCTACCATTGAAGAGACTTTAAAAGATTTGGTTGATAATGAAAAATGTTGTTTGGTTGTAACAACAGGTGGAACTGGACCTGCACTTAGAGATGTAACGCCAGAAGCCACTGAGTCTGTATGCGATAGAATGATGCCAGGTTTTGGAGAACTAATGAGGGCTGAATCACTAAAATTTGTGCCAACAGCAATTTTGTCAAGACAAACAGCAGGACTTAGGGGAAGCTCTTTGATAGTAAATCTTCCAGGGAAGCCAAAATCAATAAAAGAGTGTTTGGATGCGGTTTTTCCTGCTATTCCATACTGTATTGATTTGATGGAAGGTCCATATTTGGAAACAAATGAAGAAGTTATAAAAGCTTTTAGACCAAAGAAGTAAACTTAGGATTTATATTGGAAAACATATTAAAAAAATTAGATTTGATGGATTATATAGATAGTTTTTCTAAGCTTTTTGCTAGGGAAAAATCTATTATTTTAGAAGGGGATATAAACCTTCATCATAAACTTATAAGTGAATTATCAAGATACGATATTAAGCAACCATCAAAAGTTGCAAATCTTGATACTGCGTTGGTGCATATTCAAAAACAAGGGATTTTAAAAATTGATGATATTTTTGAATTTGTAAAAATTGTAAAATATTTTGATTATCTTTCAAGATTCAATTTTGATGGTAAATTACAAGAGTGGATTGAAAAAATCATAATTCCAAATGAAATCAGAAAAATTTGTGATTATTTTGATGAAAAATCAAATCTAAAAGATGGAGTTAGTGAAGATTATGACAACATCAAACACGCAATTTTTAAGAACAAAGATTTAATAAAACAAAACCTTTATAAAATAGTTAATTCCCAAAAGGTTAGAAGTTATTTGGTGGATACTCAAATTCACTATGTTAAAGGAGAAGAGGCTCTTTTAATGAGAGGTGGATTTAATCATATTTTAAAAGGTTCTGTAATTGATAGGTCAAACTCTGGATTTTTTTATGTTGTTCCCCACACAATTAGCGAATTAAAACAAAAAGAGAGCGATTTAAAAAATAGACAAGAGGAAGTTTTGTTTAAAATTTGCAAAGAGATTTCATCTTTGTTTGAAAAGAATTTTTTGTTTTTGAAGTTTATAAACAAAGAGTTTGATAGATTTGACCACTATCAATCAAGACTATTTTTTGCAAAAGCTGGGGATAAAAATTTTATTCTTCCTTCAAAAAAAGATAAAAACAAGCTTGTGGATTTTTGCCATCCAGCTTTGAGTAATCCAAAACCAATAACAATAGATTTTAGTAAATCAGTGGTTATGATAACAGGGGTTAATGCAGGGGGAAAAACAATGATGTTAAAATCTATTCTTTCTGCGGTTTATCTCTCAAAATACCTTATTCCTTATAAAGCACACTCTGATACTTCTATTAGCAATTTCAAAGAGATAAGTGCAGTTTTAGATGACCCTCAAAGTGTTAAAAATGATATCTCTACATTTGCTGGAAGAATGGTGGAGTTCTCAAAACTTTTTAGCAGTAAAAATGCTATTGTTGGAGTTGATGAGATAGAGCTTGGAACAGATTCAGATGAAGCTGCTAGTTTATTTAAAGTGATAATTGAAGAGTTAATACAAAAAGAGATAAAAATTATCATCACAACTCACCACAAAAGATTAGCTGCACTTATGGCTTCAAATCCTAATGTTGAGTTAATAGCTGCACTTTATGATGAAGAGAATCAAAAACCAACTTATGAGTTTTTACAAGGAACTATTGGGCGTTCTTATGCTTTTGAAACAGCTTCAAGATATGGAATTCCTCTAAATGTTGTAAAAAAAGCAAAAGAGGTTTATGGAGATGATAAAGATAAATTAAATGAATTAATCGAGCGAAGTAGCTCTTTGGAGAGAGAATATAAACTAAAACTTACCCAATTAGATGAAGAGATAGCTAATATGCAAAGATTAACGGGTAATTTAAAAGAGCAAAAACAAAAATTAGATGAGCATATTTATAGTGAAAAATCAAAACTTCACAAAGAGTATAGCGATGCAAGGGATGAGGCTAAAAAAGCCATAAAAGCTAAGTTGGTTAGCCAATCCCATCAGCATCTAAATATTGCCCACAAAAAAGCAACCCAAATAAAAACAGAAAAAATAGAGGAAGAAGAAAACCAAACTCCTTTGGAGGTTGGGGATAGGGTAAAATATAGAAATACAAAAGGAACAATAGTTTCAATAAAAGGAAATAAAGCCTATATAGAAAATGATATGGGTATAAAAGTGCAAGTTCCATACTCTGATTTAAGAAGAAGTGGAAATCCACCTCCAAAAATCCCAACCAAAAAAGCAACAGTTACTGTTCAAAAGCCTCAAACAGGACATATAAAACTTGATTTGCATGGACAAAGAGCAGATGAAGCTATTGAAAATCTTGATAAATTTTTAAGTGATGCTTTGATAGCTGGATTTGAAGAGGTTTTGGTTTACCATGGAATTGGTACTGGAAAACTGGCATTTGCTGTAAAAGAGTATCTAAAAAAACATCCAAGGGTAAGAGGTTTTGAAGATGCACATCCAAGTAG
>JBBITK010000094.1:0-7323 GCA_037440805.1 Arcobacter sp.
GCATCATTTAAAGAACCAGCTTGAGAAACACTCTCCCCTAATACCATTTTTAAATCACTTTGTAAAAGGTGAGTAGCACTATGATGTTTTGCAATTTCATTTCTATTTACAACAACTGCATCAAACTCTTCTCCAACATTTATATCTGTTTTTTCAACTCTTACTTTTGATAAATTTAATCCATAAAATTTAGTAGTTTCTTCAACTATTGCAATATGTTCATCATCTTCCAATGCTCCTATATCACCACTTTGTCCACCGCTTGTAGCATAAAAAGGTGTTTTGTCAAGCATTACCCAACCAAATTTTTCTTTCTCTAGTTTTGTAACTTCTTTGAAATTTTCATCTAAAAGAGCAACTATTTTACTTCTAAAAGATGTATTTTCATAACCTACAAATTCATTAATTCCATATTTTTCAATTAATTGTTTAAAATCACCCTCATTAGCACTATCTCCACTACCTTTCCAAGCAGCCTTTGCTTTTGCTTTTTGCTCATCCATAAGCTCATCAAATTTAGCAATGTCAACTTTTAAATTTCTATCTCTTAACATATCCTCTGTTAAATCCAAAGGAAATCCATAAGTATCATATAGTTTAAAAGCTACTTCCCCTGAGAATACTTCTTTTGTGTTTTTTAATTCATCATTAAAAATTGACATTCCAGAATCAATAGTTTTGAAAAATCTCTCTTCTTCAAGAGTTAATTGCTCTTTAACATACTCTTTTTGTTCAACTAATTCAGAGTAATGTCCACCCATTATTTCACATAAAGTATCATAAAGTTTTGCAATAAATGGTTTTCTAAATCCTAATAAATATCCATGTCTTACCGCTCTTCTCATAATTCTTCTATTTACATAAGGTCTTCCCTCGTTCCCAAAAAGAATACCTTGTGCTAACATAAATGAGTTTGCTCTTAAATGGTCAGCAATTACCCTATGTGAACCAATATTTTCAGCAGTTGCTTTTTTGCCAGTTAATTCTTCTATTTTTTGGATAATTGGTTTAAAGTTTGAAGAATCAAAATTATTAAATACACCCTCTTTAATTGCAATAACTCTTTCAAGTCCCATTCCTGTATCAATAGATGGTTTTGGAAGAGGAACTAATTTTCCATCAGATGTTCTTTCATATTGCATAAATACAAGATTCCAAATTTCTAAAAATCTATCTCCATCTCCACCCATATAATCCTCAGGACCACCAAAGTTTTCAGCACCTTGGTCATAAAAAATTTCACTACAAGGTCCACAAGCACCCGTATCACCCATTGACCAGAAATTATCTTTATCTCCAAATCTTATAATTCTTGATGAATCAATATGTTTTGTCCACAGATTAAATGCTTCATCATCATTATCATGAACTGTTACCCAAAGTTTTTCAACAGGAAGTGCCAAATTTTTTGTTACAAATTCCCAAGCGTAAGATATAGCATCTTCTTTAAAATAGTCGCCAAAAGAGAAATTACCTAACATTTCAAAAAGTGTATGATGTCGTGCTGTATAACCAACATTCTCTAAATCATTATGTTTTCCACCAGCTCTAACACATAGTTGACAAGATGTTGCTCTTGGATTATTAGGTACAGGAATAGCACCTGTAAAAATATCTTTAAACTGTACCATACCAGCATTTGTAAACATCAATGTTGGGTCATCAGGAACCAAAGGCATTGATGAAATAACTTCATGTCCTTTACTTCTAAAAAATTCTAAATACTCTTTTCTAATATCCATATAACTTTCCATATAATTAAATTGAGTAGATTCTAGCTAATTTTTAATTTAGGCTAGATTAGTAAATAATAAGAAAAATATAAAAAAATATTAAGTTTTTACAAGTTATAATGGATTCGTTTTTATAATTAGAAGTTATATTAATAGAAATTAAATCTTAATAAAGGATATAAAATGGGAAAATACATAGAATTAACTGCAGCAAACTTTGAAGAAATTACTAACAACGGTGTATCTATGGTTGATTTCTGGGCACCTTGGTGTGGACCTTGTAGAATGATAGCTCCTGTTATTGATGAATTAGCAGGTGATTTTGAAGGAAAAGCAAATATTTGTAAAGTAAATACTGATGAGCAACAAGATTTAGCAGTAAAATTTGGAATTAGATCTATTCCTACAATTTTATTTATGAAAAATGGACAAGTTGTAGATCAAATGGTTGGAGCTTCTTCAAAACAAGCATTTACAGATAAAATTAATTCACTTTTATAATATTGTTTCATTAAAGGGGTAAGGGAAAGATTTTCTTTCCCTTTTTTTTGTTTCTTTTTTCAAATAATATATATTATTTATTAATAAAGATTATCCATATATTGATATTTATTTAACCAATAACTTACATTTTTTTTTGTATTATTCCAAATTAAATAGATATCACAAATTTTTACTTAAAAAATAAAGAGGTTTAAAATGTTAGATTTAGCAATTATAGGTGGTGGACCTGCGGGTTTAACGGCAGGATTGTATGCAACTAGAGGCGGTTTAAAAAATGTTGTGATGTTTGAAATGGGAATGCCTGGAGGACAAATTACAAGTTCTTCTGAAATAGAAAATTATCCAGGTCAAATTGAAATCGTTTCTGGAATGGATTTAATGATGAAATGGCCAGAACAATGTCAAAGATTTGGATTAAAACATGAAATGGCACAAATTGCAAAAGTTACAAAAAATGGTGATACATTTAAACTTTTAACAAATGAAAACAAAGAATTTGAAGCAAAAAGTGTTTTATTAGCAACAGGTTCAGTGCCTAAAAAAGCTGGTTTTAAAGGTGAAAATGAATTCTTTGGAAGAGGAGTATCTACTTGTGCAACTTGTGATGGATTTTTTTATAGAGGTAAAGAAGTAGCTGTGATTGGTGGTGGAGATTCTGCCATTGAAGAAGCTGTTTATTTATCAAAAATGTGTTCAAAAGTTTATCTAGTTCATAGAAGAGATATTTACAGAGCTGCACCTTCAACAATAGAGCATATGAAACATACTGCAAATATTGAAGAAGTTACAAATGTAACTGTTGAAGAAGTATATGGAGATATGAGCGGTGTTACAGGTCTAAAAGTTAAACACAAAGATAGTGGAGAGATAAGAGATTTACCAACGCCAGGTGTTTTTGTTTTTGTGGGAAGAGATGTTCTAAATGCACCTTTAAAACAAGATGATGGAAGTTTTCTTTGTGATTTAGCACCAACTGGAGAAGTTGTTGTAGATTTAAAAATGAGAACATCAATAAAAGGTTTATACGCTGCTGGTGATGTTAGAATTGATGCTTCAAAACAAGTTGTTTGTGCAGCAGGAGATGGTGCAACAGCAGCGGTTAATATTATTGAATATTTAGGATAAGGAATTTTTTAAACATGGTTAAAATAGGTATTTTAGGTAGTACAGGTAGAGTTGGTTCACTACTAATTGATGATTTATCAAATGATTTAGATGCAGTTTTATCTTCTGTTCATGTTTCAAACAAAATAGTAAAAAAATTGCCGGAAAATACTGTTGTTACTAATGACATTGGAACAATGATGGAAAATTGCCAAGTTGTTATTGATTTTAGTGTTCCAGAAGCAACAGAAAAATTATTAAGTGAAATTGTTGAAAAAGGAAGGAGAAATCCGCTTGTTATTGCCACTACTGGTTTAAATAAACATCAACAAAATTTGATGATAGAAGCTAGTAAATTAGTACCTATTTTATATGCAACAAATATGAGTTTAGGAGTTGCTGTTTTAAATAAACTTGTTTCTTTAGCTTCTAAAGCATTGAGAGATTTTGATATTGAAATAGTAGAACAACATCATAGACATAAAGTAGATTCTCCTTCAGGAACAGCTTTAACTTTGGCAGAACACGCTGCAAATGCAAGGGATTTGAATCTAGACGATGTTAGAGTTTCAGGAAGAGATGGAAATATTGGAGCTAGAACAAAAGATGAGATTGCTGTTATGGCTTTAAGAGGTGGAGATATTGTAGGAAGACATACTGTTGGATTATACAATGATGGAGAGTTTCTGGAATTAAATCATACAGCAACTGCTAGAAACACTTTCTCAAAAGGTGCAATAAGAGTTGCAAAATGGATAAATGGAAAAGACGCAAAACTATATTCAATCAATGACGCTTTAGGTCTATAAGGAAAATCAAAAATGTGTGCAATAGTTGGAATTTATGGGAATGATAATGCAGCAAGACTAGCTTCAGTAGCTTTATTTGCAATGCAACATAGAGGGCAAGAGGCTACTGGTATTTCATCTTCATGTGATGGAAAAATATATACAAAAAAAGATAGAGGTCTTGTATCTGAAGTATTTACAGAAGATGCTTTAGCTTACTTAAAAGGTAATATGGCTATTGGTCACAATAGATACTCAACTGCTGGAAGCGATTCAATATTAGATGCACAACCTGTTTATGCAAAATATAAATTAGGTGAAATATCTATTGTTCACAACGGAAATCTTATAAACAAAGAAGAAGTTAGAGAAGAACTTATAGACAAAGGTGCGATATTTCAAACAGGAATGGACACAGAAAATCTTATTCATCTAATTGCAAAAAATTCAAAAGATAACCTAACAGATAGAATAAAAGAGGCTCTAAATAGAACTGTTGGTGCTTACTGTTTTATTGTTCAAAGTAGATCTAAACAGTTTGTAATTAGAGATAGATATGGAATTAGACCTCTATCTTTAGGAAAATTAAAAAGTGGTGGATATATTGTTGCTAGTGAAACTTGTGCATTTGATTTAGTTGGTGCTGAGTTTATAAGAGATGTAAAAGCTGGAGAGATGTTAATATTTAGCGAAGAGACTACTGAACCTGAATCAATTCAACTTTTTGAACCTGAATATAGACCTTGTGCGTTTGAATATGTTTATTTTGCAAGACCTGATTCTGTAATTGATGGAAAGAATGTTTATAGAACTAGAGAAAATATGGGAAGAGCATTAGCTAGAAATGATAGAGGAAACGGTATAAAAACAGATATGGTAATTCCTGTACCTGATTCTGGTGTTCCAGCAGCATTAGGTTATGCAGCACAAAGTGGAATACCTTTTGAATATGGAATTATTAGAAATCACTATGTAGGAAGAACCTTTATTGAACCAACTCAAGAGATGAGAGATATAAAAGTTAGGATGAAATTAAGTCCTATGAGATCTTTAATAGAAGGAAAATCTCTTTTAGTTATTGATGATTCAATTGTAAGAGGAACAACTTCAAAAAGAATAGTAAGAATGCTAAAAGATGCAGGAGCTAAAGAAGTACATTTTAGAGTTGCAAGTCCTGAGATAAAATTCCCATGTTATTATGGTATTGATACTCCACATAAAGAAGAGTTAATTTCAAATAGTATGAGTAAAGAAGAAGTTTGTAAATATATAGAAGCTGATTCTTTAGAATATTTATCTGTTGAAGATTTAGTATGTGCAATAGGAAACGATAGAAATTATGCACTTGAAAGTTTTAATGGAGATTATTTCGTAAAAGCATAATGAACAATTTAAAAAATGTTTTAACAATAGGTAGATACTTTAGAAATAAATTTAAAGAAAAAATATATAAGGTTCCTATCTCTATATCTGGATTTACATGCCCAAATATAGATGGAACAGTTGCAAAAGGAGGTTGTTCCTTTTGTGAGAATGATTCATTTTCTCCAAATCTTGAAGTTAAAAAACCAAAATTCAAATTAAATCCAAAAGTCAATGAAAATCCTTACTTAGAAAATCAATTAAAACAATTAGAACTTCAATTTTATGCAACTCAAAAAAGATTAAAAAATAAATTTGGTGCTAATAAATTTGTTGTTTATTTCCAATCATTCACAAATACTTATGCTCCATTTGAAACTTTAAAAGCTTTATATGAAAAAGCTCTAAGTTTTGATGGAGTAATCGGTCTTAGCATTGGAACAAGAACAGATTGTGTTACAGATGAGATTTTAGATTTTTTAGTTGAATTATCCAAAGAGAAAGAAATTTGGGTTGAATATGGGATTCAATCATTTTATGATGAAACATTAATAAAAATTAATAGAGGAGATAACTCCTCTAATATGAGATATTGGATAAAAAGAACAAAAGAAAAAGGTTTAAATGTTTGTGGACATTTAATTTATGGTTTACCAAATGAAACTCAAGAGATGATGTTAAATACTTTTAAACAAACTTTAGAGTTAAATGTTGATTCCATAAAATTTCATCCTCTATATGTAGTTAAAAATACCCTTTTAACAAATGACTATAAAAAAGGGAAATTTACACCCATAACAGAAGAACTCTATATTGATACCGTTGTTAAATCTATCATAAATTTACCAGAAAATATATCTGTACAAAGAGTAACTGCTGGAATAGATGATGATACTTTACTAGCACCGCAATGGTGTAGGAATAAACATGAACAAATAAAAAAAGTTAGATTAGCTTTAGAGAAAGAAGGGTTCAATTACTAAAATAATACAAATTTTTTGTATTATTTTATTTTTAGAAGATAATCAACAACATTTTCAATAAATGCATCATGTTTTTTATCTTTTCTGTATGCAATATAAAGTTTTCTTAACATTTTTTGATTACTAATTCTTGACTCAAATAAAGCTCCCGCTTTAAGTAAAGACTCAATAGCATTTCTTGAAACAATAGAAACAGTAGGAACTGAATTTTTATCAGAGTGTAAAACTGTCTGAACAATAGTTGTGGCACTTGTTACTTCACTTGTAACATTAAAAGTATCACAATCTGGAAAATTTGCTTTTTCTAAATTTTCCTTAAATAAAAGTCTTGTATTCGATTCTGGATTTCTACAAACCCATTTGTAAGATAATAAATCTTCAGCTTTTGCCTTTGCTGGTAGCTTTTGATTTGAAAAAATTACAATTTCATCTTCCATCCATTCTCTATAGATAATATCATCATTAGGAACATAATTTTCAACCAAAGCAACATCTAATAAATCAGAAATAGCTTCATGGGAAACAGATACATTTATAGAAACATCATTTTTAATATTCTCTTTTAAATTATTTAAAAATCTTGGTAAAATATAATTTCCAATTATAAATGACGCACCAAAAACAAATGTTGTATTTTTATTCATAATCTTTAATAAATCTTTTTCTGCATTTGAAACACACTTCTCGATTTTTTGAGCAATTGCATAAAGCATTTGCCCTTCTTTTGTAAGTTTTATACCATTTTTCTTTCTATCAACTATTTGTACATCTAAATAATCTTCAATAAATTTCATTTGCTGAGTTACTGCAGGTTGTGAAATCCCCAATTTAGTAGAAGCTTTCGAAAAC
>JBBITK010000095.1:0-7251 GCA_037440805.1 Arcobacter sp.
GATAGAAAATGCAGATAAGGCTTTGTATGAAGCAAAAAAATCTGGAAGAAATAGAGTTGAAGTTTTTGAAGATTAGTTTTTCATAACGCTTAAGAACGTTATGAAAAATCTATTTTTATAGAGCTTTTGCAGTTATTCTTGAAAGTCTTTTTGCAAAAGAAACTGTGTCAGTGATTTCCATACCTTCACTTAATTTTGCTTGATCTAGTAATATCCAAGATACATCTTCGATTGTTGATTCATCAGGACAACCGTTTAGTTTTTTTACTATTTCATGGTCTGGATTGATTTCTAAAATAGGAGCAGATTCAGGAAGGCTTTGTCCCATTTGTCTAAACATATGTGCCATTGCTGCCATTTGAGCATCTAAAGCATCTTTTGTAACACAAGATGGAGAGTCTGTAAGTCTGTTTGTAACTTTAACTTCTTTTACAGCATCACCTAATTTATCTTTGATTTTTTTCGTGATTGACTCAAATTTTTGCTCAACTTCTTTTTTCTCCTCTTCAGTTTGCTCAACTTTTGGAGGCTCACAAGCAGTAATATCTTTGAATTCCCACTCTTTATAAGCACCAATTGCAGGAGTTACGATTTCATCTATTTCTTTATCATCTAAGATTAAAACTTCAATATCATTTTTCTTATATGATTCTAAAAGTGGTGAATTTCTTAATACTTTTTCATTTTCACCAACAATATAATAGATAGCTTTTTGCTCAGTGTTTGCTCTATTTTTATAATCTTCTAAAGATGTCATTTTTTCTACTTTTGAAGATTTGTATCTTAAAAGCTCTAAAATAGACTCTTTATTTGTATAGTCTTGATAAACACCCTCTTTAAGTGGTCTTATATATTGAGCGATAAACTCAGCATATTTTTCTTCATCTTTTGATAATTTTTTGATTTCAGAAAGGATTTTTTTAACACTTCCTTGTTTGATATTTGCAAGGATTCTATTCTCTTGTAAAATCTCTCTACTAACATTTAGTGGTAAATCCTCACTATCAATAATACCTCTTACAAATCTTAAATAAGTTGGTAACAACTCTTTTTCATCATCAGTTATAAACACTCTTTTTACATATAGTTTTACACCACTTTGGAAGTCTGCTCTATACATATCCATTGGAGCTGTTTTTGGAACATAAAAAAGTGTTGTATATTCATTTACACCCTCAGTTTTTGTGTGAATTGTAAGCATTGGATCTTGAGAATCGTGAGAAATTGATTTATAAAAATCATTGTATTCCTCTTCTTTTAGTTTTGCTTTTGGTTGCATCCAAAGTGCTGTTGCTTCATTGATTTTTTCATGTCTTTTCTCAATAGTTTTAGCTGGCTCTTTTCCAGCTTTTTTATCTTCTTCACTTAAAGTCTCAGTAACTTCTTCACTGTAATTTAAGAAGATTGGATAAGCTATATGGTTTGAGTATTTAGATACTATGTTTTTGATTCTATGTTTTGAAGCAAACTCTGATGCTTCTTCATCTTTTAATTTGATATAAATAACTGTACCGTTTGACTCTTTTGTACAAGGTACTAAATCAAACTCTCCAGAACCATTACTTGACCATTTATATGCAGTCTCTTCTCCAGCTTTTTTAGAGATAACATCAACATTTGTTGCTACCATAAATACTGAGTAAAAACCAACCCCAAATTGACCAATTAAATTTGAGTCTTTTTTTGCATCACCAGTTAAATTTTCAATAAATGATTTTGTTCCAGATTTTGCAATAGTTCCAATAGAAGCTATTAAATCAGCTTCATTCATTCCTATACCATTATCCATAATTGTCAAAGATTTATCAGCTTCATCAAAAGAGATATTAACCTCTCCCTTCCAATCTGCAAATTTATCTTTTAGACTCTCATCTGTAAGTCTTAGATAGTTTAATTTATCAATAGCATCACTTGCGTTTGATACAAGTTCTCTTATAAAAATCTCTTTATTTGAATATAAAGAGTGTGTCATTAATTGTAATAATTGCCCTACTTCTGTCTGAAATTGATGTTTTGCCATCTTGTAATTTCTCCTATAATTTATTTAATTTTAGAAGGAAATTTTATCTCAACTTTATAAAACTAAGCTAAAGTTTCAAAAAAAATTAGCACTTTTTTACTTTGAGTGCTAATTTATGTATTAAAGTTTTAAAATAAAAATTAGATAGAATACGCCTTCACAAAAAAGAAGGATTTTATATGACAAAAGAAAAATTTTTAGAAGATTTACAAAAAGTATATGATTTTTTAAATGATGAAAAAGCAAAAGTAAATCTATTGATAAAACATCTTGAAAATAAAGAGTTTGAAAAACTAGGTTTAATTAATGATTTTGCAAAAGCTTTAGACTTACAAATGGGTGATGATTTAAGATTTGCACTTGTAACAAGAGTTGTAAACTTAAGAGATGATTCATTGGTTCAAGTATTAAAAAAACTTGAAAAAGATGAAAAAGAGATTATCTCTTATCAAGAAAAAGCTTATCAATTTGTAAAAGAATACTGGCACGATAAACACACAAAATTAATAGATTTTATTACACAAAACTCTTTATTAACTCCTTTTTATCAAGAAGTGTTTATTGGAGTTTACAATGTTGGACTTCAAATGTCAGCATGGCAAACATCATGGACAGCTCATATTATAAATGGAATAAACAAAGATTTAATGGCTAAGTTTGACGGTGATGAAGAAAAGATTATGAAATATCTTGAAGATGAAAAACTTTTAGACTTAGGTCATGGTGGAATCACTGCTGATAGATGTTACTCAGCTTTAGTAAAAGATGGTGAAAAATACAAATCTCAAGCTTATATTAAAGCTTTCAAAAAAGAGACTACAGAGGTTATAGATGCACTTGAAGAGTTTGCAGATAAACTAATAGAACTTGAAGATGATATTTACAATCAAAAATGGGATTATGTACTTTATATTCAAGCACTTATAAAAGCATTTGGGGAAGATAAAACAGATGAATTAGTATCAAAATGGGCAGATGTTGATAGAGCATGGATGAAGATAAAATCTCCTGTTCAAATAGGTCATCCACTAGAGTATTATGAAGACCACTTTAGAAAAGCTGTAGCTCTTGAATGGGATATAAGACTAACTAATCCAAAATTTGCACAAAATGACCATAGAGTAAATAAAATAAAATCAGCATTTGCAAAAATATTTGATAGTTTTGAAAAAAATGATAAATATCAAAAAATCTATGATTTTAGTTTTGCATCACTTGATAAAGTTCAACTTTATGTGGGGCGACCAGCACTATTTTTTGGAGCAGGATTTAATGGTCTTTTTTCAGCGCAAGTTGTACCAAATGATGAAGTTGTAAGTCTTGAAGAAGGTAAAAAAATCTTTGCATTTTCAGATGAAATTTTACAAACAAGCAGGGCTAAACCATTTTTAAAACTAAGCCGAGAGATTTTTGGACAAGAGTTACTTACACATGATAGAACATTTTTATTTAATGAAACTGTATCTTGGCATCAAGTTTATGATATTAGTACAGTAGGACATGAATATGGTCATATTTTATGGTGCGATGATGAAACAGAATCAGTTATGAATAAAAGTGGGAATTTCAAAAATATAGAAGAGTTCAAAGCAACAACTGGTGGTTTAATCTCTTATTTCTTAGATGAAAATGATGACGAAAAACACCTACAAGAACAACTTTTAATTGACCTTGTAAAAAGAAGTGTTGGGCTTATTGGATGGATGGAAGTAGATGAAGTACAACCATACTATTGTGAAGGGTTGATTCACTTAAATGGATTATTTACTACAAAAGTTTTATCGTGGGATGATGAAAATAAAAAACTAGATATTGATATTTCAAATGAAAAATATGAAGCTTTAAAAGCTTGGTATATAGAAAATTACACTGCTTTAGCAAAGCACTATTTAGAAAAAATCGATGCAACACAATTTTTAAACAAATATGCTTCTAAAACTGAAAAATACTTTATGCCAAATGATGAGAAAATCAACTCATTTGTAAAATACTATTTCAAAAGATACCAAGAGATTGGTCAAGAAATAGATGAAATGGATAAAAAAGAGAACTATATAAAATAAAAAAGGGAAGATTTAAAATCTTCCCTTTTTTTATAAAATAGCTTAAAAAATTAAGCTATATTTGTATAAACCGCTTGAACATCATCATCATCTTCAAGTTTTTCAATTAATTTACCAATATCTTCTTGTTGAGCTTCACTAAACTCTTGTGGGTTATTTGGAATTCTTTTTAATTCTGCTTTTGTTAAGGCTATTCCTAACTCTTCAAATTTATTATTCATATTTCCAAAATCTGTATAATTAGCATAAGCTAAAACAATCCCTTCTTCCTCTTCAATCTCTTCAAGACCAGCATCAATAAGTTCTAATTCTAACTCTTCAAGTTCAATGTTTGCAGGTTTATTAAACTCAAAAATAGCTTTTCTATCAAAGAAAAACTCTAAAGAACCAGTTGGAACCACTTGTCCACCAGTTTTATTAAAATACATTTTTACATTTGCAACTGTTCTTGTGTTGTTATCTGTTGCCGTTTCAACAAACACTAAAACACCATGAGGACCTTTTCCTTCAAAATTTACTTCAGAGAAGTTTGCTGAATCTTTTCCTGTTGCTCTTTTGATAGCCGCATCAATGTTTGCTTTTGGCATATTTTCAGCTTTTGCATTTAAAATAGCTGTTCTAAGTGCTGAATTCATCTCAGGATCAGCAACACCAGTTTTTGCTGCAACTTCAATAGCTCTAGCTAATTTTGGGAAAACTCTTGACATATTTCCCCATCTTTTCATTTTGGCTGCTTTTCTATATTCAAAGGCTCTACCCATAATTACTCCAATTTATTTCTCAAAATTTTGGCGGATTATACCAAGTTTGTAATAATATTTGTATTATAAGAAAGTAATATTTATGACAGTTAAACATTATTTTCACATTCTTTTTATATAATATAGGCTATTTTTTAAAGAAGGACTACTTTGAAGAAAAAATTTATTTCATTATCACTATGCCTATCTATTATTATATTTCAAGCACAAGCAAGTGATGACTTTGATGAATTTAGTGATGAATTCTCAAAAAATACTAAAGAAGAGAGATTTGATCCTCTTGTTGGTTACAATGAAGTTATGACTAATTTCAATGATAAAATGTATATTTATTTACTAAATCCTGTTGCAACTGGTTATGCAAATGTTGTACCAGAAACTGGAAGAAGTGGCATAGCTAACTTTTTCCACAATTTACTATTTCCAATTAGATTTGTAAATAATATTTTGCAACTTAAATTTTCAAATGCAGGTGAAGAGTTAGGAAGATTTGTGGTTAATACAATTTGGGGTGTTGGTGGATTTATGGATCCAGCTAAAACTGAATTAAATTGGCTTCCCCATGAAGAAGATTTTGGACAAACTCTTGGTTTTTATGGAATTGGAGAAGGATTTCCTATAGTTTTACCATTTTTAGGACCTTCAAATCTAAGAGATACTGTTGGATTAGCAGGAGATATGTATTTAAATCCTCTAAACAATATGGCAAAAAATGATGTGAAGTACAAAATACCTGATAATGATGAAAAAAGTTTAGCAATAACTGGATTTAATACAGTAAACCAAACCTCTTTAAGACTTGGTCAATATGAAACAATAAGAAAAGATGCCATAGATTTATATCCTTATCTAAGAGATATTTACTCTCAAGCAAGAGAAAAACAAATAAAGGAATAAAAAATGAAAAATATATTTAAAACACTAATTTTTGTCTTACTTTTAATCACATCAGCAAATGCTATTGAAAAAGATAATATAAAAAATGAAATGAGCAATAAAATAGATTCTGTTTTAGAGATTCTAAAAAAGAAAGATTTATCAAATGATAAAAAAGGAGATGAAATTATTGCTATCATTGATGAAATTTTTGATTACAGCACAATGGCTAAAATCTCTTTAGGAAAAGAGGTTTGGAATTCAATATCTGAAAAACAAAAAACAGATTTCACAAAGGCTTTTGAAAACAAATTAAAAAAATCTTATATTGAAAAATTGGATTTATATAGTGACCAAAAAGTACAAGTAAATGATGTGGTACCATATAAAACAAATAGATTACAACTTCAATCAAAACTATTTGGAAAAGATAAAACTTATGATATTAACTACAATTTCCATAACAAAGATAAAAATGGTAATAACTGGGTAATTTATGATGTTGATTTAGCTGGGGTTAGTATTATCCAAACTTATAGATTACAATTTGCAGGACTTTTAAAAGAGAAAAGTTTTGATGAATTGTTAATATCTTTAAAACAATAATTCATGATAAAAAAAATTTATGATAAATTTATCCTAAAATTTCCAATTACAGTTCTTATATTACTTGCTTGTTTTATAGGAACTCTTGGATATTTTGCCACAAAACTTGAAATAGATGCCTCTGCTGAAACACTACTTTTAGATGATGACAAAGACTTAAAATTTTTTAGAGAAGTAAATAAAAGATATTCAAATTCTAGCTTTTTAGTTGTTACCTTTTCTCCAAAAGAAAATAGCCTATTAGACAAGGATAATTTGCTAATCATAAAAAGTTTAGTTGCTGATTTTGAAAAACTTGATAATGTAAAAAGTACTTTATCTATACTAAATGTTCCACTTTTACAATCTCCTGTTAAACCTATTGCAAGTTTAGTAAATGGAGTAAGTACCTTAAATAATATTGGAAATTTTGATAAAGAATTGGTAAAAAAAGAGTTTTTAACTTCAGAAATTTATTCAAACAATTTAGTTAGTGCTGATTTTAAAACAACGGCTATTGTTTTAAATTTAAAAGATGATCCAAAATATTTTGAATTATTAAACAAAAGAAATGCTCTATTAGTAAAAAAAAGGGAGCATACAATAAGTGCTGAAGAACAAAAAGAGTTAAACAAAACTATCATAGAGTTTAAACAATACAGAGATTTTTTAAGAGTAAAAGAGAAAGTTGATATTGAAAAAACTAGAAACATCATAAAAAACTATTTAGGTCATGCAAATATATTTTTAGGTGGAGTAAATATGATAGCCAATGATGTTATTGGTTATGTAAAAAGTGATTTAATCATCTATGGCTCAACACTAATTTTTCTTTTGATTTTTATTCTTTGGTTTATTTTTAGAAAAATAAAATGGATAATTCTACCATTGGGAATCTGTTTGATATCAGTTATTGCAACAACTGGTGTATTAGGTTTCTTTGGTT
>JBBITK010000096.1:0-7138 GCA_037440805.1 Arcobacter sp.
AATTATCTGGCCAAGTGCTTAATCTTTGTTGATGAATTTGAGGAGCGAACATCTCTGTTAAAGATGACATTGCAGCCTCTTTCCAAGGTCGTTGTCTTGCAAAATTTACATAAGCATCAACAGCAAATTTCACACTAGGAAGCAAAAATTTATGGCTTATCAAATCCTCTTTTTTTAATCCCACAGCTTCTCCAAGCTCTAGCCACGCTTCTATTCCACCACCAATACTATCGTGGTCATTGATTCTTTCAATCCATTTTCTTCTATCTTCTAAACTTGGACAATTTGACATAATAGCTGCATCTTTTATTGGAATCATACATTGATAATAAAATCTATTTGCAACCCAACCTTGAATCTCCTCTTTTGTACAACTTCCTTCATACATTCTTATATGAAAAGGGTGATGAATATGATACATTTTCCCCATATCTCTTAGTTTTGTTTCAAACTCTTCTTTACTAAATGCTTTTTCCATCTTTTCCCCTTTTTATAATTCTATACTCATACCATCATAAGATATTTCAATCCCATGTGATATTAACTCTTTGTATTCTTGTGTTGTTTCATCTAAAATTGGATTTGTATTGTTGATATGAATCAAAATTTTTCGTGGTTTTTCCAAACTATCCAATACTTTTATCAAACCATTTTCTCCACTAAGTGGAATGTGTCCCATATCAGTTCCCAATTTTGAAGAGAATCCTAGTTTTATCATCTCATCATTTGTCCACAAAGTCCCATCAACAAGTAAAATATCAGCTTTTGCCATCTCTTCTAAAATATGTTTTTCAATAACTCCAAGCCCTGGAAGATAAAACAATCTTTTGTTTGTTTTTTTATTTACTACAACCACTCCGATATTATCTCCAACCCTTGGTTTATCCCTATATTTTGAGTATGGAGGTGCATTTGAAATAAGAGGAAGTGCATAAAACTCACAATTTGGCATAGCTGAAATAAAAAATGGTTGTTGATTAAAAGCTATTTCATTATAAATAACTCCACCACCGTCCCAATGCTCTAGCATTTTAAAAAGTGGAAAAGAGGTATTAAGCTCCTCGTGAACCTCTTTTGTACAATAAACTGGATGTGGGCAACCCTCTCTTAACATCAAAAGTCCCGTTGTATGGTCTATTTGAGCATCAATAAAAACAATAGCTTTTATTTTATTTTCTCTTTTTTGTGTCGGATGTAAAAAAGGAGAATTGTGAATTTGCTCCAAAATATCAGGAGAGGTATTAAACAAAACCCAATTCTCTCCATCTTCACTTATGGTAATAGAGCTTTGAGTTCTTCTTTTTATAGATTTTTTACCCTCTCTGTAACCTCTACAATTATCGCAATTACAGTTGAATTGAGGAAGTCCTCCCCCAGCACTTGAACCTAAAACCTCTATTTTCATCTTTTTTCCTACCATTTTAATAACTAAATCTACCACCGTAAACTTGGCTATTAAAATCAAACCAGAGTTTTACCTCTGATTTGAATATATAACCTAAAGAGTCTATTATTCATGACAAATATACATTGTCACTTCAAAACCAAATCTATTATCTACAAACATTGGTGTTTCCCATTTCATAGCGGTTTCCTCCTTTCTTTAGATTATTTTATTTTTTGTGCAGTTTAAATACATGCACAGTTCCACCTTGGTTGATGTCTTTTACAGTTTTTGCAACTTCTCCACCCCATAATGGAACAGCTCCTCCCCATCCAGAAACAACGGCTACATATTGCTCACCATCTTGTTCCCAAGTTATAGGAGAACCAACGATTCCTGAACCAACATTAAATTTATATAATATCTCTCCAGTCTCATCATCGAATGCCAATAATTTACCTTCAGGAGTTCCAGTTATTACCAATCCTCCAGCAGTAGTTAAAACTCCACCCCATAATGGTGCTTTGTTTTTGTAAGTCCATTTGATTTTTCCAGTTAATGGATCTATTGCTTTTAATGCTCCAATGTGGTCATCAAATATTGGTTTAATCGTAAATCCTGCTCCTAAGTATGCTGCACCTTTTTTATAAGAAACTGGTTGATTCCAAATATCCATTCCCCACTCATTTGAAGGAACATAGAAGTTTCCTGTTTTTTGAGAGTATGAAATAGGCATCCAGTTTTTTCCACCTAAGAATGATGGAACTGCAAATACTGATTTACCTTTGCTATCTTTTCCAGGATTTCCTGGTCTATTTTCATCTATATAAATTGGTCTTCCATCTTTACCAATTCCTTTTGCCCAAGTAATATTTGAAACGAAAGGATTTGCTGTAATAAATTTACCATTTGTTCTATCTAACACATAGAAGAATCCATTTCTATCTGCTGTTCCTGCATATTTTTTACCATCTTTGTCAAATGAAACTAACTCATTTACCCCATCAAAATCCCATCCATCGTGTGGAGTTGTTTGGAAATGCCAAACAATTTTTCCAGTATCAGGGTCTATTGCAAGTCTTGATGAACTATATAAGTTATCACCCTCTCTTAAGTGTGAATTCCAAGGAGCTGGATTTCCAGTACCCATAAAAATCAAGTTTGTATCAGGGTCATAAGTTCCACCCAACCAAGTAGCAGCTCCACCTGATTTCCATAAATCACCAGGCCAAGTTTTACCAGCTTCTCCGCCAGTTATTCCATTTGGTTTACCATTTAAATAACCCATATGTCCTTCAACTGTTGGTCTTGTCCATACAACTTCACCAGTTTTTGCATTTCTTGCTTCAACTTTTCCAACAATACCAAACTCACCACCAGCAACACCCGTGATAACCATATCTTTAACTATCATTGGAGCAGCTGTTATAGAGTAACCATCTTTGTACTCTTCAACTTTTTTCTTCCAAACAACTTTTCCTGTTTTTCTGTCAAGTGCTACAAGTTTTGCATCTAATGTTCCAAAGATTACCAAATTATCATAGATAACGGCCCCTCTATTGATAACATCACAACACGGTAAAATAGCATCTGGAAGTTTTGCATCATACTGCCATAACTCTTCTCCTGATGCTATATCAATAGCAAACATTCTTGAGTAAGAAGCTGTTACATACATAACACCATCAGCAACGATTGGTTGTGATTCTTGTCCCCTTTGTTTTTCTCCACCAAAAGAGAAGTTCCACACAGGTACTAAATCTTTGATAGTCTCTTTATTGATTTGTTCCAAAGTTGAATATCTTTGACCTTGTTGTCCCATACCATAAGTTAAAACATCATTTGTTGTTTTTGCGTCATTTAAAATGTCATTGTAAGTAACAGGTTTAAATGATGCTTTTACTTCACTTATGTTACTATTAGCTGAAGCGCTAATTAATGCACAAAGAGTAACGGCTGCGGCACTAGTTAGTAGCTTTTTTCTAATCATAATCTCTCCTTTTTACAATTTTTAACAAACTCTAATATTTGTCTTAATGAAAGTATACAAGAGATTTATAGCTTGAGTTTAGCGACAAAAAATATCTAATTTAATAGAAATTTTTCATCAATTTTTGAGAGAAAATGTAAGTTATCTTATTTGAGAAATTGGAAATAAAGTCCTAAAACAAGCACCTTTATAAGCTTTGTTGTTGTATTCATAGTTTATATTAAATGCCTCAATTTTTGCATTATGATGTTCTGTAATAATCTGCCTACACATAGATAAACCAAGACCTGTACCTATGCTTTTATGTTTAGTCGTATAATATGGTTCAAAAATTCTTTCAATAATCTCTTGACTTATTCCTCCACCACTATCATAGATATCAAAAACAAAGCCATCTTCATTTTTGTAAGTTTTTAGGAAAATCAATCTATCTTCTTCTTTTAGGTCGCCATATTTTATTGCATCTTTTGCATTGTTCAAAATATTTATATATGCTTGAATCAACTCATTTTCAAATCCATCTATCTCAAAATTTTGTTCCAATGAAGTTACAATATTTATTCCTTCCAATAAAAATATAGATTGAACCAAAGAGATGGTTTGGTTTATCATATTTGTAAAATCAACTCTCTCTTTGATATTTGATTCTTTTATAAAGTTTCTAAAATCATCAATAGTTTTTGATAAATATTGTGCTTGTTTCATCACTATTTTCATTTCAGAAACAAACTCATCTTGTTGAAGCATATTTAGTTCACTTTTAACCACTACTCCACTTGCAACACTTGAGATTACACTCAAAGGCTGTCGCCATTGATGGGCAATATTACCTATCATCTCCCCCATTGAGGCTAATTTACTTTGTTGAGTATATAATTTGTTTTGAGTAACATCTTTTGTACTTATCAAAATGCTATTTTTATCAGGCATCAACACAGCAGACATTGTGATAGTAAGTCTTTTTTCATTTTTTGTTATGCAAGTCTTTTCAAAATCTTTTATGTATCCATCATTTAATATAACAACTAAAGCCTCTTTTGTACGCTCTAAATCCTCTGGTGCTGTTAATTCTACGCAAGTTTTTGTTACCAACTCCTCCCTTGAAAAACCTGTCATTTCCAAATAGGCATTATTAAACTCCAAAAACTTAGATTGTAAATCCAAAATAGCTATACCATCCTTTGAAGAGTTAAAAATAGCTTCAAATTTCTCTTTTTCATTTTGAAGTTCCTCTTTTTGTTTGATACTTGCACCAATATCTCCAAAAGCCACCATAACACCACTTATTTTATTATCTGTAAATATTGGAGAAGCTATTAAATGCACAAATAAAAGAGTTCCATCTTTTTTGAAAAACACTTCATCTGTATTTCTAATTCTTCCATCCCTTGAAGTTTTATAAATAGGACAATCACAAACTTCATATTTATCATGTGAATCATAATGGGTATGATGAAATAAATCATGTTGATTTTTTCCTATTATTTCATCCCTTGAAAATCCCAACATTTTTAAAGCTGTGTTATTTATAAAAGTACATCTTCCCTCTTCATCTGTACCATATAATCCCTCTTCTATACTTCCTAAAAGTAGTTCATTTTCCCTTGCTATATCTCTTATTTTTTTTCTATCTCTTAATATCCTAATAATTACAATAGAAGATAAAAATAAAAACAAAATTGTTGAAAACATAATCTCCGCATAATATTTTTTTATCACATCCAATATTGTAACTTTTGATTTGAAGTCAGGATGAACTCTCAAAGTTTGCATTAAAATCTCAACTTTTGAGTAATCCTTTACGGGAATAAAACCATAATAATCTCCGACCAATGCTGCTTTGGATTTTTCTTTGATTGTAAAAAGTGCCATTAATACATCTTTTGAACTCTCCAAAGATGTAAATTGAGTATTTAAAAGAGTCCATTGGGGATATAACTCTGTTGATAAAAACATATCAAAATCTTCATTTGATTTGTTGCCCAATACTTTTATATCATCTTTTGAAATTTTTTTCTCTTTTATCATAGACTCTAAAACACCTGTTCTAACAAACCCAACATCTGCCTTTTTTGCTAAAACATCATAAACAACCCTATCTTGTGGGAAATCTGTAAAATAGATATTTAAATCCCTCAATAAAATATTCATTTTCCATAATTCCCAAATCTGTACCAAATATGCTCCAAAAGAGTTTTTTGAAGGGGAAGCTATTTTTTTGAATTCTATATCTTTTATTCTATTTATATTTTTTGAATCACTTCTTGTAAATATTACTCCACCAAAAGTAGCATAGATTTTGTTGTTATACTTTTGTACCAAAGTAGCTATGGCATTTAGTTTGTATTTTGTTCTATTTAAAACAAAGTGTTCAGGATTTGTAATTACAAAATTGAGTTTCTCTTTTTCATAGGTTTTATCAAAGTCAAAATCATAAAATGGAATCAATTTAAACTCATAATTTGGTAAAACTTCGTGAAGATATGCAACTGTAGGTTCCCATTGCTTGTAGGTGTGATTTATATCCCTAAATGATAAAACCCCTACTTTTATAACCTCTTTGGCATCCAAGAACTGAATAAAAAAAATTATTATTAATGCTAAAAATCTATAAATCATATATTTTCCAAATTATTTTATGATCCATTTTAGCATTTTTTGTATAAAGAATTTATACAAGAATCTAATTTTTAGTAAAATAAAATTATTTCAAATTTTTATTATAAAAATTCTTTTTCTAACTTTTTAATCTTAGGATGAGTTTTATTTATAATTTTTAGCTTATTTATCACTTCCATAAAAAATCTATTTGCCATAGAATTGTTTTCAAGTTTTTTATAAGTATATGCAAGATTTTCTTCAACAGAAAGTATTCGATGTAAGTCATTTGTTTTTTTAGCAATTTTAAAAGAATTCTGAAAATATTTTAAAGCATCTTCATATTTACTATCTCTATAAAAAATCTCTCCATATAATTCATCTAAATAAGATTTTTGATTATCCAATAATTCTTTTGAATCAACTGCTTTTTGATAATATTCATAAGCTTTTTCTAAATCATTCATATTTCTGTAAGAATCAGAATATCTTACATTTATATCAAAAAAATCAAAATCTTTTATTTTTTGGGCAATTTTGAATGCTTCATTTAAATATTTCAAAGCATTTTCAAAATCTCCCTTGATAGTATATATATTATTTATTTGTAATAAAATATCTATCATTTCTTTTTGCAATTTCATAGATTTTGCAATACCTAAAGCTTCAAATATAAATTTTAAAGCTTTATCAAATTCATATAAAGAAGTATAATTAGAAGATAAAGTTATTAAATTAGTTATTGATTCTGATTTCATTCCATTTTTATTAAAAAATTTATAAGACCAATTTAAATATCTAAGTGATTTTTTATAGTCAAAAAGTCGATAATAGTTATAACCTATTTTGTGATATATAAAATTTATCATCAAAATATTATTTGCTTTTTTATAAAATTCCAAAGCTTTATTTAAATTTTTTAAAGCTTTTAAGTGTTCATAATTATTCATATAATCAACAGCTTCTAATTGATATAAATTAGCTAAAATAGAACTATTATTTATCATCCCTTCGGCAAGAGCAAAAGATTTTTGCAAATACTCTTCCTTCTTAATCAAATTTTCTAATTTACTATAAATAAATGTATATTGTTGATAAGAAATTAATTCATACTCTTTATCATTTGATTCTTTTGCAAGTGAATATAACTCATCACAATATTTTAA
>JBBITK010000097.1:0-7109 GCA_037440805.1 Arcobacter sp.
CGTAGGTCTACACTCATTCCCATCTGGCTCAACACCAATATATCTTTTAAATGTACTTACTTTTGAATTTTTTAAATCTTTCTCTTCTAAATATTTTTCTTTTACAAAGTTCAATTTTGAATCAACTTGATAAGTTTCTAATATTTCTCCACTAATAGCCTCTTTCTCTTTTGCTATTTGAAGATTATCTTCATTTGTTCCTATCATATCACTTGTTAAATTTAACATTTCATTATATTGAACTAATCCCGTATAAGCTGATACTGTTTCTAATACTACATCTTCAATGTTTTGTTTAGCTCTAAAGTTATTAGCAACATCATTATATTTTGCTTCTCTAACTTGACTTGGAGTTAAACTTCCATCATATAGCATTTGATTCAATGCAATTCCTACATTTTGTCCCTTAGCATTAGTAGATGATTCTGCTCCAGTATCTCTTTTATCTGTAGTTTTATTTTTTTCTAATCTTCCATCAACATCAATTTTTGGATAATAATTACCTTTTTTTTCATCTACATATTTTCTAAATGCTTCTTGATTCTTTTTCTCAGCGATTACTTCTGGATTTGTTGACAATACCTTTTCTACGCTCTCTTTTAATGTAGTTGCGTGTAATGACATACTAGCAAATAAAGATATGCAAGTAAGCTTTATAATACTATTTTTCATTTTTTCTCCTTGAAATATTAATGTTCCTTATTCATATTAAATAGTTTTTTTGAATAATTTTTTGTGTTACTTTACAAGTTTTATACTTAATTGTACATTAATCATTTTAGCAAATTTAGCCACAAAAAGCCTAAAATTATATTAAGTTAAATTATTATATTATCCTACATTATTTTATTACCAAAGAGTAACTATATGTCTATAAACAACTATTCTGAGAAAGAATTAAATAATATTTTAAGAAAAATGAATATTTTGTATATCGAAGATGAAGAAGCTATAAGAGAAAATATGAAAAAAACTTTATCTATTCTCTGTGATAATATCTATGATACAGATTGTATATTAAATGCAGAATCTTTACTTAAAAATCATAGAATAGATATTATTATTTCAGATATAAATCTACCAAATCAAAATGGAATAGATTTTATAAAAAAAATCAGAACAGATGATAAAACCATACCTGTTATACTTCTAAGTGCCTATACAGATAAGCATTATCTACTTGAAGCAACCAAATTAAAGTTAGTTGATTATCTTACAAAACCTGTAGATTTTAAAACTCTACTGTCTTCTTTGCAAAACTGCGTTACTGAAATTCTTGAAAATTCAAGATATATTTTAACCTTTGAAAACTCTATTCAATTTAATTTTTTACAAAAAAAACTATATGAAAAAGAGAATAACAAAGAGATTTTATTGACCTCAAAAGAGTTATTACTACTTGATGTGTTAATAAAAAATTCAAATAGGGTTATTTCTGCTGAAGAGATTAAGATAGATGTATGGGAAGACAGTGATGAAGCAACAGATTCTGCTTTAAAAAATTTATTAAATAAACTAAGAAAAAAAATAGGTAAAGAATCTATAGAAAATATATCAGGAGTTGGATATAGATTAATCCATAACTAAAAGTAAATTCATACTTTTAGTTATCATCAATGTTTGATATTAACTCTTTTGCTTTATCTAAAGCTTTTTGACTACACTCTTTATCAAAAGTAAGTACCACAGCCATTCTTCTACCATTATGTGTTTGAGGTTTTCCAAATACTCTTACTAAAGAATCTTTTGTGAAAGTTTCATCTTTTACATTTATCTGAGGATTAAAACTATCTCCTTTTGCCTTGTAAGCTGCACTTGCTCCTGCTCCATAAGTTATAAAATCTACGGGTAATCCTAAAACTGCTCTTACATGAAGTGCAAATTCACTAGCACTTTGAGTAATCATAGTAACCATTCCTGTATCATGTGGTCTAGGACTTACTTCACTAAAATATACCTCATCACCTTTTACAAAAAGTTCAACTCCAAAAATTCCTCTTCCACCTAAACCATCTGTTATTGTTTTCGCTATCTCTTGAGATTTTTTGATAGCAACTTCACTCATATTCATTGGTTGCCATGAAAAGATATAGTCACCATCTTTTTGGATATGCCCTATTGGCTCACAAAATACTGTATCTTTTCCATTTCTAACAGTAAGCATAGTAATTTCATAATCAAAAGTGATAAACTCTTCAACGATTAATTCACTAGCATCTCCTCTAGCTTCTTTTGCCATTTCCCAAGATTTTTCTAAATCATTTGCAGTTCTAGCTACACTTTGTCCATGTCCTGAAGAACTCATAACAGGTTTTATAACACAAGGAAATCCAATCTCATTTGCAGCATCTTTTAAAGCTTCAAAAGTAGTTACAAATTTATATTTACTTGTAGGAAGTTTTAGTTGCTCTGCTGCAAACTCTCTGATATTTTTTCTATTCATAGTTTTATTCACAGCATCAGCATTTGGAATCACATGAAATCCCTCTTTTTCAGCAGTAAATAAAGCTTTGATATTTATAGCTTCAACTTCAGGTAGAATATAAGTTGGTTTTTCCCTTCTAATAACATCTAAAATCTCATTTTCATTTTTCATATTTATAGTATAAGATTTGTTTGCTACTAGTTGTGCCGGAGCATTGTTGTAACTATCAACTGCTATTGTTTCGATACCTAATCTTTGCGCTTCAATGATAACTTCTTTACCAAGTTCGCCACTTCCAAGAAGCATAATTTTTATTGAATCAGATTTTATTGGAGCAGTAAAAATCATTTTATATTCCTTTTATTAAATTAAATTGTAGCTGTAAAAACTTTTTTAACAGCACCTTTGAAATAGATAATTCCCTCGAACAAACTCAAAGTCAATTCTTCTTGACTTTTAGGATAAACAAAAGCTTTTGTAGAAACTAATCCCAGTTGATATGATTTCAAAAAACAAGCAGCCATTCCTGTCCCACAAGCAAGAGTCTCTCCTTCTACACCTCTTTCATAAGTTCTAACATATATATCTTCATCAATAATTTTTGCAAAATTAACATTTGCATTATGTTCATATCTCATTTTAGAAGCGATATTATGGTCATATTTATCTAAATTATCAACTATTGTAACCAAATGAGGAACTCCCGTATCCACTAAATACCAATTAAATCAAACTCATCTTTAATTATCTTTGGAGCAGTTAATTGAGTTTCAACTATATTTTTATCAACTATTGACTTTATAAGTCCAGCACCTGTTAAGAATTCCATTCTGTTTTGTGCCAAACCATTTGTGTAAGCATAATGAGCACAAGCTCTTGTTGCATTTCCACACATAGAAGCTTGACTCCCGTCACTATTATAAAATAGCCATTTAAAATCTGCTTGAGATGATGGAATTAATACAACAAAACCATCTGCACCTATTCCTTCAGTTCTATTGCACAATTTAATAGCCTCTTGTGAATAATCTTTTTCAACAAAAGAGTGTGAAATTATAAAATCATTTCCACTTGCACTATATTTTGTATATGTCATATTATCTCTCCAATTATTCTTTCAACTTCATTTTGCAAATGTTTCAAATCTTTTGAATTATCTATTATTAAATCTGCAAGATTTTTTTTCTCTTCTATATCCATTTGATTTGAAATTTTCAATTTTGCTTCATTTTCATCTATATTATCTCTTTTCATCAATCTTTGCACTTGTAAATCTTTGGGGGTATAAACAACCAATGACTTAGGAATTGGATAGTGCATTTTTTCAAAAAAAAGTGGTATATCGATAAAATATGGCTTATTCTGCTCTTCAAAAACCTTTGATTCTTTAATTATTTCATCTTTTATTAAAGGATGAAGTAAAGCTTCCAATTTTAATTTATTCTCTTCATTTGAAAATATAATTTTACCTAACTCTTTTCTTATAACTTTTCCATTAAGAACATATTGTTCTCCAAACATAGAAGATATTTTAGAAGAGTTTTCATCAAGAAGTTTGTGAGCAATTTTATCAGCATCAATAGTTAAAAAACCATGTAACTTTAAAAGATTACAAACAGTACTTTTACCAGTAGAGATTCCGCCTGTTAAGGCAATAGCGTTTTTAAATAAATCATTAATCATGGTAGGGATTCTACAATAATAATGATTTATTTAAATTTAATAGTTATCTTTTAGCAATACCTGTTAAGGCTTTGTGTTCAGAAGCTGGAAAAACAAATGAAGCTAAATGAATCTCCGCAGAATAATAATCCAAACCATCTAATAAATCTGCTCTTTGAAGATTTATATCTGCTGTTGGATGGTATCTTTTTGAAGCTAATATTGAAGTATTATGTCCAAATCTAAATGGCATAGCTATCCAAAATTTTGTTCCAACAAGTTTTAAATCAGCAAATAATTGTTCCTTATCTCTTGAAAATGCTTTTGAAGCAAAAGCTATTAAACCATCAACTTTAATAACTCTTTCAATATTTGCCAACAATAATTCATCAATTTTAACATCTGTCAAAATTACTACATCAATATCCTTTTCATTTTTTGATGTTAATAAAGAAACATCTCCAAACTCAATATTTGAAACTTTATTGTGTTTTGAAGCTTGTAATTTTAAATCTTCATCAACACTTCCGATAATTAAAACTTTGCTAGCTTCTTTGTGTGTACATAATGGTAAATGTACCATCATTTCATTAAATGCGTTAATTTCTTTCATTTTATATAATCCTTAATATTTATAAACATTTTGCTATAATACCAAAAAATTTTTAAAGTAATCGCAAGATAAAAATATAGAAAATGAAAAAGGTGAATAATGGCAACAGTTAGTTACAAAGATGCTGGAGTTGATATTGATGCAGGAAATCAGTTTGTAGAAAATATCAAACCATACGTAAAAGCAACAACAATTCCAGGAGTTCTTGGTGGTATTGGTTCATTTGCAGGTGCATTTGAATTACCAAGTGGTTATAAAAAACCAGTAATTTTATCTGGAACTGATGGTGTTGGAACAAAACTAAAACTTGCAATAGATGCAAAAAAATTTGATACAGTAGGTATTGACTTAGTTGCTATGTGTTCAAACGATTTATTATGTAACTTTGGAGAGCCGTTATTTTTCCTTGATTATTATGCAACTGCAAAACTTGATGTTGAAGAAGCTACTCAAGTTGTAAAAGGAATTGCTGAAGGGTGTATTAGAAGTGAGTGTGCTTTAGTTGGTGGAGAGACTGCTGAAATGCCTGGGATGTACAAAGAGGGTGATTTTGACTTAGCTGGTTTTTGTGTTGGAATTGCAGAAAAAGATGAATTAAATAGAATTGATAAAATCAAAGCTGGTGATACTCTAATCGCATTAGCATCTTCTGGTGTTCACTCAAATGGTTTTAGCTTGGTGAGAAAACTTTTATTAGAAAAATTAGGTATGAGTTTAGATGATGATTTCCAAGGGAAACCATTAAAAGATGTACTTTTAGAGCCAACAAGAATTTATGTAAAAGAGTTTAAAGCAAATAAAGACAAAATCAATGCATTAGCACACATCACAGGTGGTGGAATTACTGAAAACTTACCAAGAGTTTTACCAGATAATTTAAAAGCTGTTGTTGATAGAAGTAAAATAAAAGTTTTACCAATTTTTGAATTTATGGGACAACATGTAGAACTTGAAGAGATGTATAGAACATTCAACATGGGTGTTGGAATGGTTTTAGTTGTAAGTAGTGAAAATGTAGATTCAATTTTAGCAAACACTGATGGATATGTTATTGGACATATAGCAGAAGGTGCTAAATGTGTTGAATTTATCTAATATTTATTAGATAGACAAAAAAAGGGGAGAAGTTAAACTTCTTCCCTTTTTTTATTTCTAGTTAATGGCAACCACATCCTGTTCCACAACTTCCACTACTTGCTTTTTTAGCTTCATGCTCAGCTTTTATTTTTTGTCCTTCAGTTGAACAAGCACTTACACCTGCTGGCATAATTGGTTGAATATCAGCATTTGAAACTTCACTTTGAGAGTTTAAAAATGATATTAATTTATCAGCAGCAATCATATATCTTTTTGCACTTACTGATTCTGGGTTAAAATAAGTAATAGGTTTACCCGCATCTCCACCTTGTCTAATAGCTGGTTCAATTGGTAAATTTGCTAATACTTGAGTATTGTATTGAGTTGCTAACTCTTCACATGTTCCCATTCCAAAAATATCAGATTCAGTGTTACATGAAGGACAAATAAATCCACTCATATTTTCAACTATTCCAGCAACTGGAATATGAAGTTTTTGAAACATATCTAAACTTCTTCTTGAATCATCAAGAGCAACATGTTGAGGAGTTGTTACATTAATACCTGCACTAACAGGAACACTTTGAGCTAAAGTTAATTGTGCATCACCAGTTCCAGGAGGCATATCAATAAATAAAATATCCAACTCTTCCCATAAAATATCCCTTAGTAATTGTTGAATTGCCTTCATAATCATAGCACCTCTCCAAATTACTGCTTGACCTTCTGCCATCAATAATCCCATAGACATAACATCAACACCATAAGCATTTAATGGTTTTGCTTTATTTGCAACTACTTCAACATCTACACCTTGTAATCCCATCATACGAGGAATATTTGGACCATAAATATCAGCATCTAAAATACCAACTTTTTTTCCTTGCATAGCACAAGCAACAGCTAAATTAACTGTTGTAGTTGATTTTCCAACTCCACCTTTTCCTGAACTTACCATAACAATTTTTTTAATTTGAGGTGCGATATTTTTACCACTCACACTATTACTTTGTTGTGCTTGTTCTTGAGGTTTATTAAAAGACAAATTAGTATTTAACCCCAAACTTGCCATTGCAGAGTTTATCTCTTTTCTTAATTGAGCTTCAACCTCTGGTGCAGTTGAAGTTATATCCAAAAAGATAGAACAATTTGTTCCATCAAGTTGAATATCTTTTACAAATCCAAAATCAATAATTGATTTTGCAAAACCTGGATATTTAATATTTTGTAATTCATTTTTTATCTGTTCAATATTAGCCATAAAAAACCCTTATTATATTTTATTTCTGAAATTATATTTTAAATAGGATAATTTTTGTCTTAATTAACCAG
>JBBITK010000098.1:0-7056 GCA_037440805.1 Arcobacter sp.
TGAGTCTTTTATGCTTACATATGGAGATGGAGTAAGTGATATAAATATAGATGAATTAGTAAAATTTCATAAATCACATGGAAAAGCTATAACAATGACTTCTCATCAACCAGATGGAAGATTTGGAGCTTTAAATATAAATGAAAATAATCAAGTAGAAGAATTCAAAGAAAAACCAAAAGGTGATGGTCATTGGATTAATGCTGGTTTTTTTGTATGTGAGCCAAAAGTATTTGATTATATTACTGAAGGTGATAGTACAGTATTTGAACAAGCACCTTTAAAAAATCTTGCTCTTGAAGGAGAACTTTTTACATATAAACATGAAGGTTTTTGGTCTCCAATGGATAGTTTAAAAGATAAAAATGATTTAAATAAACTTTGGGATACAAATAAAGCCCCATGGAAAGTTTGGTAATGAAAAATTTATTTTCTGGAATTTATAAAGATAAAACAGTGTTAGTGACAGGGCACACTGGATTTAAGGGTTCTTGGCTTGTTTATTGGTTGAATCAAATGGGTGCAAAAGTAATTGGATATTCTCTTGAAGCACCTACTAATCCAAATCATATTGAACTTTTAAATCTTGATATTATTTCAATAGTTGGAGATATAAGAGATTTAGATAAACTAAAGCAAAGTTTAGAAACTTATAAGCCAGAAATAGTTTTTCATCTTGCAGCACAGCCATTAGTTAGACTTTCTTATGAAAATCCAATTGAAACCTATGAAACAAATGTTATTGGAACTTTGAAAATTTTTGAAGCTTGTAGAAAAAATAATGTAAAAGCAATAGTAAATATCACAAGTGATAAAGCATATGAGAATAAAGAGTGGATTTGGGGATATAGAGAAAATGATCCAATGGGTGGTTATGATCCATATAGCTCTTCAAAAGGATGTGCAGATTTATTAGCATCTTCATATAGAAATTCATATTTTAATCCAAAAGAGTATAAGAAAACTCATAATACATTACTTGCTACTTGTAGAGCTGGAAACGTAATAGGTGGAGGAGATTGGGCAAAAGATAGACTAATCACAGATATTATGCTTTCCGTATCACAAGGTAAAAAAGTAAGTATTAGAAACCCAAAAGCAACAAGACCATGGGAACATGTACTTGAACCATTAAGTGGATATTTACATATTGGTCAAAAACTTCTTGAAGAAAAAGTAGAGTTTGGTGATGCTTGGAATTTTGGACCAAGTGATGAGGGAAGTATTACAGTAGAAGAAGTTGTTTTAAATGTAAAAAAACATTGGGATAAAATAGATTATGAAATAAATAAAGATCCAAATCAACTTCATGAAGCAAGTTTACTTAAACTTGATTGTTCAAAGGCACATATTTTACTTAAGTGGAAAGATGTATGGGATAGTGATACAACTTTTGAAAAAACTGTTAAGTGGTATAAATCTTATTATGAAAATGATAAAAAGATTTTAACTCAAAGTGATTTAGAGAGTTATATTACTGATGCAAAAGCAAAAAATATAGAGTGGGCATTATGAGTATAAAAATTTCAGATTATCTAATAGAGTTTTTATTAGAAAAAAAGATTAATAAAGTATTTGGATATATAGGCGGTGCAGTTGCACATATCTATCATTCAATTGATAAATATGAAGATATTGAAATAGTAAATTGTATTCATGAGCAAGGTGCAGGATTTGCAGCAGAGGGATATTCAAGAGTAACAGGTAAATCAGGAGTTGCTTTTGCTACAAGTGGACCAGGTGCTACAAATTTAATTACGCCAATTGGTAGTTGTTTTTTTGATTCGGTTCCTACAATGTTTATAACAGGTCAAGTTAATACTTATGAATATAAATATGATAAAGCTGTAAGACAAATAGGTTTTCAAGAAACAGATATTGTAAGTATCATAAAACCAATTGTAAAATATGCTGTAATGATAGATAAAGTTGAAAACATTAAATATGAACTTGAAAAAGCTTATTATTTATCTCAAGAAGGAAGAAAAGGTCCTGTGCTTGTTGATATTCCAATGAATATTCAAAGAACAGAAGTAGATATAAATTCTTTAAAATCTTTTTTTGATAGTAGTGAATATCTTGAATTCGAATCTGATAAAAAAGAAGAAGATAATATTCAAGAAACTATAAATTTATTAAATAAATCTAATCGACCTATTTTTCTAATAGGTGGTGGAGTTAGATTGTCAAATGCTAGTGAAGAATTATTATCTTATGTTGAAAAATATAATATTCCTATTGTTTATTCTTTAATGGGTAAAGATGGAATAAGTGAAGATTATAAGTACAATTTTGGATTAATAGGTTCTTATGGAAATCGATATGGAAATTTAGCATTAGCAAACAGTGATTTAATAATTGTTTTGGGTTCAAGGTTAGACACTAGACAAACAGGAACAAGTTTAGATACTTTTGCAAGAGAAGCAAAAATAATTCAAGTTGATATAGATAGAAATGAATTAGGTTCTAAAATAAAAATTGATGTTGAAATAAATAGTGATGTAAAAGATTTTATAAATATATTAAATCAATATGAAATAAAAATCAATACGAATGATTGGTTAGAGAAGTTAGAAGAGTATAAAAATAAATTTTCTTCAACAGTAGGTATTGATAAAAATTTAAAAATACCTAATCATGTGATCTCTATTATTTCAAACTATTTAACAAATGAAGATGTATGCGTTGATGTTGGACAACATCAAATGTGGACAGCTCAATCTTTAATTACAAAAAAATCACAAAGAGTACTTTTTTCTGGTGGAATGGGTGCTATGGGATTTGCACTTCCTTCTGCAATTGGTGCTTGTATTGGTTCAAATAAAAGGACAGTTGTAATTGCAGGTGATGGTGGAATTCAAATGAATATTCAAGAACTTGAAGTGATAAAAAGAAGAGAGTTACCTATAAAAATATTTGTTCTAAATAATAAAAATTTAGGAATGGTGAGACAATTTCAAGAGTTATATTTTGACAAAAGATACTCAGGAACTATTGATGATTATAGTGTACCAAATTTAGTAGATATTGCAAAAGCTTACGGTATAAAATCAAGAAAAATAGTAGATATTGCAAATATTGAATCTGAGTTGAAAGATATATTTTCAAATAATAAACCAGAGTTAATTAATATAGAATTACCAGTTCAAATGACTACTGTTGAGCCAAAATTAATTGTAAATAAACCTATAGAAGATATGCACCCTTTTATTTCAAAAGAAGAATTAACTTCTCTTATGATTATTAAACCATTAGAAGAGTAGAAATGAACTTATTTATAACTGGTTCAAATGGTTTTATAGGTAATCATTTAAAAGAATATTTGAATAGTTTATATTCTGAATATACTTTATTTACACCTTCAAGTAAAGAACTAGATTTAAAAAATGAAGAAGAAGTTGAGAGCTATATTTTATCAAATAAAATAGATATTATTATTCATTTAGCTAACAAAGGTGGAGATAGAACAACATCTGATATGAAAAATGTTACAGAATATAATCTTCGAATATTTTTCAATATCGCCAAACACGAAAAAAATGTAAAAAAGATAATTTCATTTGGGAGTGGTGCAGAGTATGGGAAACATAATCCCATAATTGATGCAAAAGAAGAAGATTATCTAATCTCTCAACCTTTGGATGAATATGGGTTTTATAAATCTATAACTTCAAAATATATTGAAAAATCACAAAAGATAGTTCAATTAAGAATTTTTGGAGCTTATGGAGAATATGAAAATTATAGATTTAAGTTTATATCAAACGCTATTGTAAAGAATCTTCTAGAATTACCAATTTTAATAAATAAAAATGTTTATTTTGATTATATTTATATTGATGATTTAGTAAAAATGATAGATTGGGTTATTCATAATGAAACAAAAGAAAAAATTTATAATGTTACAACAGGTTCAAAAATAGATTTAATAAGCTTAGCAAATTTAGTAAATGAAACAAGTGAGTTTAAATCTGAAATTAGAGTTTTAAATGATGGTTTAAATAATGAATATACATCAAACAATGAAAGAATTTTATCTGAAATAGGAAATTTTGAGTTTACAACTCATAAAAATGCTATTTCAAAAATAAGAAAATATTTTAAAAATAATCTTGAAAGTTTAGATAAAGAATCTATAATAAACGACCCTTATTTAAAAAAAATTAACAACATGTGGAAAGGAAAATAAATGACACAACAAGAACAATTAAAACAAGAAATTTTACAAAAAACAAAAGAATATTATGAACTAGTTCATAAACCTATTCAGACAAAAAAATTTGTAGATGGTGAAAGCAGAGTAAATTATGCTGGACGTGTATTTGATGAAACGGAGATGCAATATTTAGTAGATAGTTCACTTGATTTTTGGCTAACATACGGTGATTATTCTAAAAAATTTGAAAAACAATTGGCAAAATATTTAGGTGTTAGATGGGCGTTTTTAGTAAATTCTGGAAGTAGTGCAAATTTACTTGCTTTTTATGCTTTAACTTCTCCCCTTTTAAAAGAAAGACAAGTTAAAAGAGGTGATGAAGTAATCACTGTAGCAGCAGGATTTCCAACTACTGTAGCTCCAATAGTACAATATGGAGCCGTTCCTGTGTTTGTAGATATGGATTTGACTCATGCAAATGTTGATGTAACTCAACTTGAACTTGCTCTTAGTCCTAAAACAAAAGCTATAATGATTGCTCATAGTTTGGGAAATCCATTTAATTTAAGAGCTGTAAAAGAGTTTTGTGATAAACATAACCTTTGGTTGATAGAAGATAACTGTGATGCTTTAGGTTCAACTTATGAAGGAAAACCTACTGGAACTTGGGGAGATATTGGTACAAGTTCATTTTATCCTCCTCATCATATGACTATGGGTGAGGGAGGAGCTACGTATACAAATAATGTCCTTCTTAATAAAATAATGCTTTCTATGAGAGATTGGGGAAGAGATTGTTGGTGTGAAAGTGGTATTGACAATACTTGTGGATGTAGATTTAGTCAACAATTTGGTACTTTACCAAAAGGATATGACCATAAATATGTATATTCACATTTTGGTTTTAATTTAAAAGTTTCAGATATGCAAGCAGCTGTTGGTTGCGCTCAACTTGAAAAATTCCCAACATTTGTAGAAAAAAGAAAAGAGAATCAAAAGAAATTATATGATGGTTTAAAAGATTTAGAACAACTTCAATTGGTAGAAACTCAACCAAATTCAGATCCAAGTTGGTTTGGATTTATGATGACTTTAAAAGATGGTGTAAATTTCACAAGAAATGAATTAGTAGAATTTCTTGAGAAAAATAAAATACAAACAAGAAATCTTTTTGCAGGAAATATGACAAGACACCCTATGTTTGATAGTATGATTTTAGATACAGATTATAGAATAGTTGGAGATTTAAAAGTGACAGATAAAATCATGAATGATAGTTTTTGGATAGGTTTATATCCTGGTATGGGTGATGATGCTATTAATTATATGATTAAGAAAATTAGAGAGTTTGTAAGTAAATGACAAATGAAATTTTATTAACAATATCTATTCCCACTTATAATGGCTCATCTACAATAAAAAGACTTATTGATAGTATTTTAAAGCAGTATGACAATAGAATTGAAATTTTAGTTTCAAATAATAAATCTACAGATGATATTGAACTTATAATTAAACAATATCCAAATATTTCTTATTTTTGCAATGAAAAGAATGTTGGTGCAGATAGAAATATCGCATTATCTATTGAAAGAGCAAAAGGTAAATATGTTTGGGTTATAGGAGATGATGATTATTTAGAAGATGGTGCAATATCTTATATTTTAAATATATTATCTTCTCATCAAAACTTGGGAGCAGTATTTGTAAATTTCAGTTTGTTTGATACAAGAAGAAAAATCTTTTTAAAAGAAAAGTGGCTTGATATTGAAAGTGATGTTTATTGTAAAGATGCAAATATTTTTTTAGAAACAGCAGGAATCTCAACTAACTTTTTATCTTCAGTAATACATAATAAAGAAGGTTTTTTAAGATCAAATTATCAAAAATACTTTGATTCAAATTGGGTTCAATTTGCATCTTTATATGAATATTTAATAGATTATGATGCTTTTTGTGTAGCAAAACCATTTGTCGTAAATGCTGGAGAATCATTTGAAGGAGAAGGAAATAGTAATGGTAGATCAATTTCTATTTTGTGTAATTTGATGGAAATAGTGAGAAATCTTCCTTTAAAATATTATTCAAAAGAAAATATTAAATGTTCTAGAAATAAAATAAAATTGTATTTAACAAGAAAAATTTCATCCGCTAAACGATTAGGATTTAAACTAAATTTAACAATGTTAAAAAAATTGATTAATAATTTTGGAGATAGTCCTAAATTTTGGATTTTTCAATTACCTTTATTATTTTTACCAAATATCTGTCATAAGTTTATTTATAAAGTTTATAAAATTGGTATCATAAATAAAATTTATTGGAGATTAAAAAAATTATGAACAGTTTTTTTAAGGCTTTTTCAAAAACAGCTAGTGGTTCAATAATAACAATGTTATTAAGTTCAATTTTAATAAAATTTATTGCCGTAATTTCTGGACCTCAAGGGATAGGAATATTTTCACTACTTAGAGACTTCTCAAAAATGTTAGTTCTTCTGTTCTCTATAAGTAGTAACATTGCAATTGTTCAAGGATTGTCTAATAATTCAATAGAAAATAAAATTTGCTACATTAATAACGCTATTAAAATAGTTACTATTAATATAATATTTATGATTGTTTTGTATATTTGTTTGATAACATTAATAAAAGAATATTTGTTTACAACTATTTTAGAGATAGATAGTATTACTTTGTTTATCATTTTAATTTCTGCAATATTTGGTTCTATTAATGTTATTTATAATTCAATATTAAATGCAAATAGAAAACTAGGTCAAATGGCGTTATCTCAAATATTTTCTGCATTTGTAGGTTCACTATGTAGTTTGCCTATTTTATATTTTTTACCAACAAATTATATGTATGCTTCAATTCTAGTAATAATTAATTTTTCAT
>JBBITK010000099.1:0-7051 GCA_037440805.1 Arcobacter sp.
ACTAATATAAACTCTTTACATTCATCAATAGTTTTTATATTCTTTACTTTCAATAAAACATCCAAACTACTTTCAATGTTATTAAGTATTAGATTTATATGCTCTTTTTTCTCATTATAATTTTGTACGTATTCCTTAAAAAAATGCATTAATTTTCCATTCCTTCCAATATTATTTTTATCAATTCTTGTATATTTGGTTTCTTTAAAAATTTAATACCTAAAGACTCAATATATAATCTTTCATCAATTGGTATTTGCTCTAAATTTGCAGTATATAAAATTTTTTTCTGGTATATATGTCCACCTTTTATTTCATACAGTTCTTTGTAAACATCATATCCTGTCAATAAAGGCATTGAATAATCAATAATTAGAATTCTACACGCATCAAATTCTTTATTTAGTGTATAGTTAAGAAATTCATTTGGTTCTTCAAATACTTTTAAATTTATTGATTCTATTTCTAGTATCTTTCTTAAATTTTTAGTAAACTCTGGTACATCATCAACTATTATTACATCAAATTTATTCATAAAGTCTATTTCCTAAAGGTATTATTACTCTCATAATTTTATTTTCTTTCAAATAGTGAATTTTACATGAAACACTTTCTAGCCATTTTTTAGCAATATATAAACCCAATCCAAAATGTCCTGGTTTATTAAAAGAAAAATTTTTATCAAAAATATATTTTTGAATCTTTACAGGTAGCTCTTTACCATTATCTTTTATTTCAATATATAATTCATTTTCACAATTCTTTATCGAAATTTCAACTATAGTTGCATTTGCTTCTATTGAATTTTCTATCAATGCATACATTGAATTAACTATTAAATATTCATTTATGCAAAAGTGCTTAATGTTTTTTAATTCTTTAGATATTACTATTCTTATTTTTGGATATTTAATTTTAAAGCCATTATGAAAAATAAAATCTAACATAAAATAGAATTCTTCAGGTGTCATCTGATTGATTTCATTTTTAAAAGATTTAAAAAGTTTTGACTGATTATCTAAATAACTTTTCAAATCATTCATTGGTTTTTCTATAGTTTTTATATCAGTTTTAATATTTTCTTCATTTGTATAGTTACTTAAGTACCATACTTTATCATCTATTGAATTTACTAAATTTCCTAATCTATCTGATGAACTTGAGATTAGAATATGCATTGTATTTTCAATTATTGAATTTTCTTTTCTAGTTAATTTCATAGATATTAAATTTTTTATTAATTGTCCTATGTATCTTAATTCAATTTCAAAGACTAATTCGATTAAAATTATAAATTGTTTTTGATGAGGTAAAACTACTTTCTTTAATTCTTCAATTATATTTATATTAATTGGTTTTATAATTTCAATTTCTGGGAAATTTGTATAATATTGATATACAAATTTATTAGATAACTCTTTTAAAAATTCTATTTTATAATCAGAATTTACATAAATATATGTGTAATATTCTTTTAAATCTTTAAATAAATTATCTACAATTCCTAAATCATAATATTTGTTTTTAATTGATATTATTCTATTAATTTCATTGCTTATAGTTTCCATTAAATTAGGAGTTACCATATCATTTGATTTAATGAATTGAAATAATAAATCATTGATAGTTTTATGTTCAATCTCAATTTGTTTCAAGTCCATCATTTTTAAACTATCTAAAATTGATAAGGTATCTCTTTGAAATGTACTCATCTATATACCTTTATTATAGATGAGTTTTTTTTGAAGTTTTTCATTTTATTTATTTAACAATTGTCTTAAATCTCTTTTTTGCCCACTATAATCAAAAATATTTGGCGTACCATCAACACCTAAATATGCAAGAGCTAAGAACTCATTTTGATTAAATGTTTCAATAACATCTTTATATTCTTTTGATTTACCTCTTTTTGAGTTAAACTCACTAATCTTTTTATCACAAAAATCTATTAAATCTTGTTTAGAATTGAAATTAATTCCATAAGCTCTTTTTACTTTTTCAATATATTCTTGCGTTGTTACTTGAGCTCTTTGATTTTCGAATAATCCCAATCTGTACTTTAAATTTTTATAAAGTTCAACACTATATTTTTCTAATTCAGGAATAACAACTGAAACATCTTGATTTTTTATCATTCTGTTATAAAATTCTTCTCTTTTTTCTATAGGTTGAGATAAAGTTGCAATTGCAATATCTTTTGCAGCTAAGTGAATACTATTTAATGGAAACATATATACATAAATAGTATATTTCTCTTTTAATCCTTCAAAATATGGATGTGTTTGTTTACAAGCAGGGCATTCTGCTTCTGTGAATAATATTAATTTTTCTTTACCATTACCAAATTTGTATGCTGCATATTTCTCAAATTTTGAATAATCAACATCTACACTGATATTTTTCTTTGTTTTTATATTATATGCTTCAGATGTTGGTATAACTACCTCTTTATTAGTAATTATGTTTATTGGACTATATGGATTAAACTCATTCTTTGTTTCAACATAACCTTTTAATAATGCAAAATCATTACTAATCTTTTCTCCACCAATTAAAACAACCTCTGGTTTATTCAAAATGTCCATTTTCTTAAAATCTGCTAATTCTTTATCATTTAAAGCAACTGCAAACACTGAACTAGCTAAAATAGTACTAGTTATTGAGATTAAAATTCTTTTTTTCAAGTGATACTCCTAAAATTATTGATATAATATATCAAAATATTAATTTAATATATTATATTAGAAGATTTCTTAATTTGATGCTAATTCTGGATAAGTTTCTATTATATTATTTTGTAATCTTTCACGATACTCTTTATTTAATTCTTCTTCTTTGTTGTAATATCGTCCTATTGAAGTCCAATTAAAGCCATATTTTTCAACATATCCCGTTAAAATATCACATGTTTTTGAATAAGTTTTAACTAGATCAAAATAATCTTCGTATTTGTATTTATAGAATCTATAACAATGTTGAAATGCACCTAAGTCTAAATTCTTGATATTATAGTTTTGAACTAAATATTTTGTAACTGCAGCACAAGTATCTTTATTTTTACAATCAACTGTTCTGTTGTCAAGTAAAATCAAATCTAGTTGCAACAAATCATTTTTTACCATTTCTAAATCATCATAATTGTTAAAACTTATTAAATATGGATATCCAATATTCCTTTTTGCATGACGTTCATTCTTTGCAATACCATAAATTATCTTATGAGATAAATTACAAGAACTTACATTTTGAGTTTGAGAATATAGATTATTGCTCAAGAATATTACAACAAGGCTCACTAATACTTTTTTTAACATTTTTTTCCTCTTTTACAATATCAAAATTATTTTTGTCAAAACATTTATCTTTTAATTCTTTAGGTGCTTTAGGACTAAAACAAGCTTCATTAAGAAGTTTTTCTCCCTCTTGAATATTTCCTATTGTTGCAAGTAATGCGGCTTTAATAAACTTTGCAGTTGGTACTTCTTCTAACTCTTCTTTTGATAATAATGTGTAGTTATATAATGCATCCACTACAATATCTCGTTCATTTGCTAAATGGTCTAATACAATCGTTCCAAATGTAGTAATAGAACCTATTAATAAACTTCTATTTTGTGATGAATCATTAATTACTTTTTTTAATGTATTAATAGATTCTTTATACTCATTCTTTTGAAGTAATAAAGTTACAATTTTATATGTACTTCTATAATCTTTAGATTCGAATGCTTTTATAAAATATTCTGTTGCTTTTTCCATATCGGGAATTTTTTCATTTTTACTATTTATTATCCCATCTTCATAAATTAATCCTAATTCATAAGCTCCTTTACTTGGATCTTTTTTAACTTGATTTTCAAGTATAAAAATCATTTCTTTTTGGTCCATCATATTTAATTGTTCTTCTGCTATTAATAAATTTAGAATTAAACATAATGCAATAAATAATTTAATCATCTTGTGTGTCCTTTAATTTAATGCTTTTTCTTTTACTTTATTTACAATTTCTTCGATTTCATTTTCTAATGCTTGTGATACATCTTTCTCTTTTGAATATACTTCTTCAACTTTTTTAATTATTGCTTCTCTTTTCATTCCTAATTCTCTTAAGAACTCTGTAAACACTTCTTTTTGTTCGGTTGAATTAAATGCAACTTTTTTAATTCTTGCAATAATCTCATCAGTTAAATCATTTGTTGCAAGTGCTGCATTAACTTGTGCCATTTTTAATGCAACTTTTTGAGCACTAAATTTTTTTGAAGGATCAGTTTGGATTGTTTTTCTTATATCTTTTACATAGCTATTAAACTGAGGTATCAATACAGGTACATATTCATCTGTAATTGTTCCACTTTGAATACTTGTATCAACTGGAATGTTTAATAAAACATCTGTTGCACCACTGTTTGTTTGATTTAAATTTGCAAAGATTTGTTTTACACCTTCTTTGTAGAATCCTGCCCAATCTAATTTCAGATTCGAATGACTAGCATTTGCAGAATCAATCTCTTTAATTAAATATGTCATAGTAGTACTTTTTATTCCACTATCTTTTGCAGGTAATACCAATATACCAACTTTATAATTTGGTACATAAAGTGTATTTTCAGCACCATTTATTAATATGTTTACAACTTTTGAAATATCTGTAATCTCTGGTGATACTAATTCAAATTTTTTCAGACTTAATTGTTTCGCACTAGATAATAAATCTTTACCTGTTTTTTTCATTGCTTCTTCATCTAATGTACCATCTGGTTTAAAATGTTTTGCAATTTCAGCTCTTGGCTCTTTTGATAAAGCTATATCACCAAAAAATATTAACGATAATTTTATATTCAATATATCATTTTCTGTTAAATCAATATATCCATTTGATGTATTTAATAATTCATGAAGTGGTACCTCTTTGTAATAAGCTCCTACATTACTAACAGTATCTTTTACATTTTTAATTGATGAAGATACAACTCCTCCACTTGCATTATCAACTCCCTTATCACTTGTAATTCCAAATAAAGTTGCGAACCACTCTCCAATTACATTATCTCTTTTTTTAGAACAATTTGGATCACCATTACATTGAACAAATTCATCTAGTACTTTAAATTTTTCATCCATACTATCCATAAAATCATTTACTTTATCAAAGCCTTGCCCAATTACTGTATCTTGTAATGCTGTATCTATTTTACTTTTTGCAGGAGAATTTCTTGCCATATTTTGTCCTATACTACACGCATTTTGCAATAACTGCTGTAATGTTCTTGCATATCTTTGGATTTTTGCAAATACATCTGATATAACGGGTAAAGAATACGCAAGTCCTGATAATATACCCCATGCAAAAGCTGCACCAGAATCTTTTAATTGTTCCTCGATATCACTAAGTCCTAATAAACCAATAAATCCACCACTCAAAGAAATACCATTACAACCAATTGAATAATTAGGCATTGTTCCTTTTATCCAAGGAGTATAACTATTAGTCGAAGATTTAAATTTTATTTTTATTCCACCACCAGTTACATATTTCATTCCTGATGTTGGATCTTCCCAAGTACCTGCATAAGTTGAGTTTTTCAATAGAATACTACTTAAGTCTGTTGCATACAAAGTTATAGAACATGATTGATGAATTAAAAGTCCAACTAATAGAGAACTTGCAACTTTTCTTTTATTACTTTTTTTCATTTTTAATTTCCTTAATATAATCCTCACCTAAATATTCTTTTATGTACTGTTCTCCAAAATCGCTTTCATCTTTCCACGCATTATTTGGATTTAATTCTACATCTTGAATAATTCCTTGACTTCTTAGATACATAACAATCATTTTATTAGCTTGATTTTCAGAAACTCTACCCGTAATTATTGTTTGTCCAGTTTTTGCTTCTTTATTAATTGCAACTAATGATGGAGTTGTATATATATTAAAATCTTTAAATTCATTTGGTAATACAGTCATTTTGTAGTTATTTAAAATAGAGAATTCTGGATTATGCTTGTGAGCTATCTCAAAAGATTTTTTTGATTGTTCATCTTGAAAAATGAATTGAAGTTTTATTTTATTTTCATACTGTTTTAAAAATCTAACAATGTTATCCATTGCATACAAATCTAGGTCCTTATTAATACCAATAAAATAGATAAAATTTACTTTTTCTAAATTTTTTTCTATAACTGATTTTTCAATTTTATCTCTTAAAACCGTAGTTGCATAACCAGTAGTATTATTCGTGTAAGTATTATAGTTTACTGGGTATGCTTGAGTACCAAATTGTGTTATTGCAGCCATATCCATATAAGCTCTATTTGATATTTCATTAAAATACTTTGCTTCCCATTGTTTTTTTCTTAATGATGAGTTTAAATCACCTTTTTCTAACCATTCTTTATATACAGGTGTTCTTTTTGCTTCTGTAGTAATTGGCATTTCAAAACAATCAGCTGAAGAATTTGCAATACATTTTTCTCCTTTTGAATTAGTTATCATTTTTGGTTGTGGATCATACTCATTTCTTAGAATATCTCTTATTTCAATATTTACTTCAAGTAATTTTCTTAATAAAATTAGAATTTCTTCGTTATTTTTATTATTTGGCTCTAAATTAATAACATTTTCTTTTTCTTTTTTCTGCTCTTGATAATACGCAAAGCCTCTCTCATTATTCGCTACATCTCCCTTATTTTCGCTAATATTACTTGCATTTAAGTTTATTAAAAGTATAATAAAACATAAAAAAATCATTTTATTCAATATGAATCCTTTTTATAATAATTTATAATAAAATATTAATAAACTATAACTTAATAAATCTTTTAGGGAGATAAAATGGCCGTTAATAATAAAAAAATAAATAAGTCTGTATCTATGACTTCAGAAATGGTAGATAAATTAAATGCGTATAATAAAAGAACTGGTACATCGTTTTCTGAAATAGTAGAAAAAAGTTTAGAACTGTATTTTGAATCATTAGATGTATCTAATCAAAAAAAAGTTATAGAAACTCTTGGTGTAGAAGATGAGGAAAATTCTGTTTTAGTTCCA
>JBBITK010000100.1:0-2794 GCA_037440805.1 Arcobacter sp.
GTTTTACATCCAAGTTCACGACCGAGTTTTAAAGCACTTATTATATTTTTACTATTTCCACTTGTACTAATACCAATAATTAAATCACCTTTATTAGCCAATGCTTCAACTTGTCTATCAAAAACTCTATCATATCCATAATCATTTCCAATAGCAGTTAATGCACTTGTATCTGTTGTAAGTGCAATACCAGGAAGTCCTCGTCGCTCAGTTTTATATCTTCCTGTTAATTCTGCTGCAATATGTTGTGCATCAGCTGCACTTCCACCATTTCCACAAAGTAAGATTTTATTGCCATTTTTTAAAGTCTCAACAGCTAATTTTGAAGCCTCTTCCAATTTTTCACCCATTGTTTCAATTACTTTATTTATTGTTTCCAAGTGTGAGATAAATTCACTATTAATTGCTTGTTTCACTATTTTGTATCCTTTTTATAGTATTTGTTGTACTTTTACCATCTACAAATTGTACAAGTTTTAACTCATTTACTATATCTTGTCCAACTACATCTTTCCCCTCATAATCTCCACCTTTTACAAGTGTATGAGGTTTTATTACTTTTATTAGTTCATATGGAGTCTCTTCTTCAAAAATTACCACATAATCAACACTTTCAAGAGATGCTAAGATATAAGCTCTATCTTCTTCTATATTAACAGGTCTTGTTGGACCTTTTAATTTTCTTACGCTACTATCAGCATTTAACCCAACTATTAAAACATCCCCATAACTTTTTGCAACTTCTAAATATTTCACATGTCCCACATGTAAAATATCAAAACATCCATTTGTGAAAACTATTTTTTTACCTTTTTTATGAAGTTCACGAGATAGTTTTTCTATTTCTTCAAAACTTTTTATGTGAATTGATGAATTAGATTTGTGTAAACTTGATTCATATTCAAAAATTTCATCTAAAGTAGCTGTTGCACTTCCAATTTTGCCTACAACTACACCAGCAGCTAGATTTGCAAAAGTAACAGCTTCTTTTATATTTAAATCATTTGATATTGCAAATGCAATAGAAGCTATTACTGTATCTCCTGCACCTGTTACATCATAAACTTCTCTAGCAACTGTAGGTTTTACTTCTAATGTTTCATCAAATATTGCAATACCTTGTTCACTTAAAGTTATTAAAGAAACAGTTAAATCACAATCATTTTTTAATTTTGTGATAGCTTTTAATAAACTATTTTCATCTTTAATATCTATATTTGTAGCTTCAATAGCCTCTTTTTTATTTGGTGTTAGGGTATATGCACCTTTATATTTACTATAATCTTTTCCTTTTGGATCAACAAATACTTTCTTATTTTGTTTATTTGCAAGTAAAATTATATTTTGTGTTAAAGATGTAGTTAATACACCTTTTCCATAATCAGAAAGTATAATTGCATCATATTTGTTGATATTTACTATTAATTTATTTGAAATCTCTTTTTCACTATTTTGTGAAATATCTTCAATACTCTCTTTATCATATCTAAGTACTTGTTGTTGAGAGGCTATAAGTCTACTTTTTTTAGATGTTTTTCTATTTTCTTCAACAACTAACATTTCTGAATTAACTTCAATTTCTTTTAAAAGATTCTTTAATTCACTTGCAGCATCATCATTTCCAACTACACTAATAACATCAACATTTGAACCCATAGCTCGAAGATTATTGATAACATTTCCAGCTCCACCCAAAACAGAACTCTCTTTTTGAACATTTACAACTTGAACAGGAGCTTCAGGAGAGATTCTTTCACATTTTCCCCACAAATAGTGATCTATCATCAAATCACCAATTACTAGTATATTTGTTTCTCTAAATTTAAAGTTATTCATTTTTTAATCTCTTCATCAAATAATCTTTTTATTTCTGGAATATAAGCCTTTATTCCATCTTCCATAGAAAACTTTGGTTCATATCCTAAATTTTCTTTTGTAGTTTCTATGTTTGCTTGAGTAAAAAATTGATATTGTCCAATAAATGGATTTGGAATATACTCTTTTCCATTATCAATTTCTAACTCTTTTTGTAAAATATTTACGATATCTTCAAAACTTCTAGCATTCCCTGTTCCAACATTGTAAACACCTGAACTTTTAGGATTTGTTGCAAGGATATTTGCTTGAATAATATCTTCAATGTAGATAAAATCTCTTAAAATTTTATCACTTCCCTCAAATAATTTTGGAGTTAATCCTTTTAAAATTTGATGACCGAATTGAACTACCATAGAAGCTGTTTTATTTTTATAAAACTCTTTTGGACCATAAACATTAAAATATTTTAGTCCAACAATAGAGATATCTAAATCTTTTTTTAAATATTCATAAGTGATATTATCCATCATAACTTTACTAAATCCATAAACATTATTTGGCTTTTCATATCCCACTTCAAATCTATCACTATCCCCATAGGTTGCAGCACTTGAAGCATAAATCATATTTGCATTATGTTTTATAGCTATTTTTAACAAACTCTCATATGCATTTACATTAGTTTTTATCATAATATCTTGCTCTAAAGCTGTGGTATCAGAAATAGCAGCTTGATGAAAGATATAATCAAACTGATAGTTTTTTTCTAAAGATTCCAATAACTTATTATCATTTATATCACCGCTTATTACAATCCCATTAAATCCTAATAAATTCTTAAAGTGACCAAAACTTTTTAAATTTCCATTACTAAAAGTCTCTCCACTTCTAAAACAATCAAGTGCAATTATTGTGCAATCTGGATAGTTATTTTGAAAGTAAAAACATAAGTTACTTCCTATAAATCCAGCAGCAC
>JBBITK010000100.1:2820-7005 GCA_037440805.1 Arcobacter sp.
ATTAAAATCTATATCATTATATTTCATCTATTACCTTATTCTGTTATTATGTTAATTGTATCTAATAGGGAGTTAGCAGTAAATAAAACTTCTAAAGATTCACTTGTTTGAGTTGTTATTAAAATGTGATTTTTTATATTGGCATTTATAGCTGTTTGAATATCAGATAATTTATCTCCAATTAACCAGCTATTTTCCAAATCAATATTGAAATCTTTACAAGCATTTTCAATCATACCAACATTTGGTTTTCTACAACTACAATTTTCTTCTGTAGAGTGTGGACAATGATAAACCTTCAAAATTTTTATATCATTTTGTTCAAATATATTTAACATATGCAAAGTCAATTTCTTAAACTCTTCTTCAGTATAATAACCTCTTGCTATTCCTGATTGATTTGTAACAATAATAATTTCATATCCTAACGATATAAAATATTTGCATGCATCAAAAACCCCATCTATAAAATCAAATTTATCAATTTGACCAACATAACCATAATCTTTGTTTATAACACCATCCCTATCTAGGAAAATGATTTTTTTCTTCCAATTAAAAATAAAAAATCCTTAATTTTAAAATTTGAAAAATATTATCATAAAAGAGTTTTATATATAATAAGCGAAATTAGTTCAAATTTAGGTTTTAAATGGAAAAAGAGATAAAAATATCTTTTGATGTAAAGATAAAAATTGTAGAAGAATTATTGAAAAAGAAGAGAGTGAAAGAGTTTAAAAAAAGAGGTTTTCTTTCTGAAATCTTTTCTTCAAAAATAGATAAAAGTGATATCTATTTTCATTCATCATCATTTGATGAAAAAGCTTTAGAAAAAGCTAAAAATAGCGGTTTTATAATTGTTAATTCCCTAAAAAATAAGCAAAAGTTAGAAAAATTGGCCAAAATAGATCCTTCTAAAATAGAAGTAATATATCCAAGTGTAAATGTAGAAGAGAAAAATATTGATGAATTAAAGTCGGTTTTGCAAAAACAATATGATTTCGATTTTGAGAAAAAAATTATAATATTTACTGCAAAAGATTTTAAATCTTCAGGTCTAAAAGAGTTTTTAAGACTTATATTTTCTCTTGATCAGGAGGAATATCAGGCTGTAATTGCTGGAGATTCCAAACAAATAGAAGCGTTAAAATTTCAAATGCCTACAATTACAACAAATAAAAATATAATTTTGATTCAAAATTACGAAAAGATAGAAGAGCTTTTTTATATTTCTGATATTTTTGTATTACCCACATACAATGAAGTTTTTGTTCCAAATATATTAAAAGCTATGTATTGTGAATGTGCAGTTTTTGTACCTATTTCAAATAATTCCAGTGAAATTGTGGATACTTATTCCAAAATGGATTCCCCTACAGACCCTTCTATGACATTTAAAATAGATGCTTTGTTATTGAGTGATGAAGATTTGGAACAGATAAAAAAAGAGAATAGAAAAAAAGCTAGTAATTATACATTGGATAATAATTTAAGAAAAATAGAGCGAATTTTAGAAAATATTTAAATTTAACTTAAGAAAAATTAGATACAATACGCAAATATTTTTCACTATGTAAGGAAGACAAATGTCAAGAAAATGTGCAGTTTCTGGTAAAGGACCAATGGTTGGTTACAATGTTAGCCATGCTAAGAATAGAACAAAAAGAAGATTTTTACCAAATTTAAGAACAGTTAGAGTTACTTTAGAAGATGGTACAACAACTAAGTTAAGAATTTCAGCAAAAGAGTTAAGAACTCTTAAAAAACACTCATAATAAAAGCACTATTTAAAGTGCTTCTATGAGCATCTTAAAAAATCTCAAAAAATTTCTTGGTTGGGAAATAAAAACAGCCAAACCTCAATATGATTTAAATCCTTTAATATACGCTCAATTAAAACCTTTTAGATTACCTTTAATACTTGTTCAGGCAATTATGATGATTGGTACATTAGGATATGTGTATCTTGAAGATTATACAATCATGCAAGCAATTTTTCAGTCAGCTTATACTTTTACAACAACAGGTTTTGGAGCTTTAAACGAATCAGAGTTTAATAATGAAACTATAGTTTTTACAGTTACATTAATGCTAGCTGGATTTGTTGTTATGACATTTTCTGTTGGTATTGTTATTGATATTCTTGCTAATGGGACTTTGTTGGAGCTTTTAAAGGAGAGAAAAATGCTTTATAAGATAGCTAGATTAAGAAGACATTTTGTGATATTTTATCACAATGAATATACAGCACAGTTAGCCAGACAATTTAGAGAAAATCATATTCCTTTTGTTGTTGTTGATCCAAGTGAGGATTTAGAAGAGATAGCAAAAGAGAATAACTATCCATATTTTGTCAAAGAAGAGCCATATAAAGAGATTGCATTTTTAAAATCCCATTTGAGTTCAGCAAAAGGTGCAATATCTTTATCAAAAAATATTTCAGATAATATTACTTTAATTGCTTCAGTTAGATTATATGAAAAAGAGTTGGGAAGAAATCCTTTTTTGATCATATCAAATGCTGAAACACAAAATGAAAAAATTAGATTAAAAAAATTGGGTGCAGATAAAGTTGTCGCAACTCCCTCATTGATGGCTAAAAGAATTTCTGCAATGGCTATTAGACCAGATATGGAAAATGTTTTAGATGAGTTTTTATATAAAAAAGATACACCAATAGATATGGAAGAGGTATTTGTAAATGATGATTCTTGGGTTGTAAATCATGAAATAAGAGAGTTACAATTAAGAGATAAATTAAAGGTATCTATAATAGGAATAACAGAAAGTAGGGGATATTTTATACAAATGCCAAAAGGGGATTTTGTTATAAAATCTAGTTGTAAACTTTTGCTAGTAGGTTCTCAAAAAGGGATAGCAAGAGCGAAAAAAATAATAAATTTAACTAATAAGCCAGAGGATATATAAAATGTTTACAATTTTACCAATAAAAGGTTATATAGACCAAATTGATGGATTTTATTGTGATGGAATTCATGCGGGATTAAAACCAAATGGAAATAACGATATGGGTTTTATTTATAGTGATTCCCCATGTGATGTTGGTGCTATTTTTACTGAAAACAGATTTCAAGCAGCACCATTGAAACATTTTCAAAGATATGGAGAAGAGTTTAAAACAAATTTTGTACTAATAAACTCTAAAAATGCAAATGCTTTAACAGGAAGAAAAGGTATTGAAGATATTGATACTTTATTTTCTCAATTAGATTTTGATTTATTAAATCCAATTATGAGTAGTACAGGAGTAATTGGAAATAGATTACCGATGGAAAAATTAGTAGCAGGTGCAAAAAAATTTGATTTAACATCAAAAAGCGGAGAGAATTTGTCAAAGGCTATAATGACAACAGATGCTTATCCAAAAAGTTGCATGTATGAAGTGAAATTAAAAAATGGAACTTCTTTTAAAATAGGAGCAGTTGCAAAAGGTGCGGGGATGATAAATCCAAACTTAGCAACAATGTTATGTTTTATTTGTACAGATGCCAAAGTTAGTTCAAAAGAGATAAAAGAGGCTTTAAAAATAAATAGTGAAACTACTTTTAATGCCATATCAGTTGATGGAGACACTTCTACAAATGATACGGTTATGGTTTTAGCAAATGGTAAATCAAATGCTTATGATAAAGAAGCTTTTATGGAAGTTTTAAGACTTGTTATGTTTGATATGGCAATGTTAATGGTTGCAGATGGTGAAGGTGCAAAAAAAGTTGCTGCTTTTGAAGTTATTAATGCGGTTTCAGATGAGCAAGCTATGATCGCTGCTAAAGCTTTATCAAATTCACTTCTAGTTAAAACAGCATTGTTTGGAGAAGATCCAAATTTCGGAAGAATTGCTTCAACAATTGGTGCTTCAAGAATTGATTGTGATGATGAAAAATTGGTTATATCTTATAATGATGTTGTCGTTTTCAATAAAGGTGAAATCTGTTTTGATAAAGAACAAGAGTTAAAAGCTGCAGAAGTCCTAAAAAAAGACAAATATAAAATAATTTGTGATTTAGGTCTTGGGAATGGTAAATTTATAGCTTATGGCTGTGATTTAGGTTATAAATATGTTGAGATAAACGCTGATTATAGAACTTAATTTTAGGTAAGTTTTAATAGCTTTTAGATAAAATAATATTAATAAATTTAAAATAGGAAGTAAAAATGTTTCAC
>JBBITK010000101.1:0-6857 GCA_037440805.1 Arcobacter sp.
TCTGTTTTTATATTTACAAGTAAAACTACAAACTCTTCTCCACCATATCTTACAACAACATCTGATTCTCTAACAGATTCAGATAAAATTCTAGCCAACTCTTTTAGTACCTTATCTCCAATATCATGTCCATATTCGTCATTTACAGCTTTGAAATGATCCATATCTAACAATAAAACACCAATATTGAAATTTTCTCTTTTTGCTTGAGGAATAAGTTTTTTAGTATGTTCATCAAGGAATTTTCTATTATAAAGACCTGTTAATCCATCTCTAAATGCAGATTGTTGTAATGCTTCCATCAATAATTTAACTTCTAAAGAAGGAGCAGCCTCATTTATATAACTTTTCATAAATGAAATTTTCTCTTTTAACTCTTCCAATTCTGTTTTAGTATCAAAAACAAAATTTATTATTAGAGTAACACTTTTACTAATATCTATATTTAAACAATAGTGATATTTTTTGCTCTCTTTAAAATATGGGCAACTGTGATGAAAATCTATAGATATAACATCATTTTTCGTTCTAGCAGCTCTACATAAATTTGGATTTTCAGATATGTTATCTTTGCAATAGAAAGTATTTCCGTATTGAACAACCGTAAACATTTTTTGTTTAACCATATCTATTTCAACAAATGTAAAATTTTTGATATCAAATTGATTTATAAATATTTGAGATAATCTTTCATAAATCTCCTCTTTTGTATTATCCAACTCTATCTCTTTTTTAAATTGATAAAGATTTGAAAGATTTGATATTATCTCTTTTGAATCTGCAAGGGGAGAGTCTGAAGCGTTAGCTGATTTATAACCAATAAATCCTCTTAATTTTTTATCAATATCAACAGAAGTATCCTTGAAAGCCACCATCAAATTATTAAATCTTTCCATTACATTAAGTATATCTGGAGATAAAGTTTTTGCATAGGTTACACTTTTAAACTCACCATTTACTGCCATATTAAGGCTTTTAGATAATTCATCAAAAGAAGAAGAGTGTTCATCTAAACCTCTTTTAAAGAAATAGATTATAAAAATTGCACCGAACATTAATACTAAAGGAATTAAATATATGATGTTTAAATTATCTTTTTGAAGTTCTGTAATATTCATTTCAAATGAAATTGCTCCCAAAGTCTCTTTAAATGAAACTTTATGGCATTTTATACAATCAGATTCGGCATTGTAAGGAATAGAAACTCTCATTACATTATCATTGATAGAATATTGCAATTTTCCACTTTTTAAAACATCTTTATCTAAGTTATCCCTTGGACTTCTTATCTCTTTTGCTTTAAATTGCTGATTAACAGATTCACTTCTTACAAGCCAAATATTACTAATATTTTTCATATCAGAAATAGCGTTAATGTAAGTATCTACTTGGTGCATATTGTCATTTAACATATAAGATGTTAAACCACCTTTTACAACATCTGCCACCATTTCAGCATTATGCAACGAAGATTTTAGTACATTCTCTTTTGAGTTGTATAGGTTAAGAATCGTAATAAAAGCAGTAATTATCAAAGAAATAACTACAATTTTATAGATAAATTGTTTGTTCATATTTTATTCCTTACTAAAATAATTACGATTGTACTTTAAATTAACTTAAATAAAATCTATTATTATCTTGATTATACTAGGAATTTAATGTATTCAAAAAATGAAATACAAATTATAAAAATAATAAAATACTTTTTACCACTTTTTATAATTATAATTTCTGTAAATATTTTAATAATTTTATATTATGAAAAAATAAATTTTTTCAATGAAGAAAAAGAGGATATTAAAAAAGAGTTTTTACAAAAAAACAAACAACTTATAAAAGAGCAAGTAGAAAATATCTACAATTTTATCCTAACAGAGCAAGCAAATACAGAAACCGAGCTAAAAAAATCACTAACAGAGGCTTTGAATAATGCACACAATATTGCTACAAATATCTATATAAACAATAAAAATAAAAGTGATTTAGAGATAAAAAAGATTGTTATTGATGCACTTAGGAACATAAGATTTAACAACGGTAGAGGATATTTCTTCATATATGATAGAAATGCAACAAATATTATGTTACCACCTACTCCACAATATGAAAATAGTAGTTTTTATAATCATCAAGATGCAAAAGGTAAATATATTATTAGAGAAATGGTTCAATCCATGGACAAAAAAGGGGAATTATTCTTTGATTGGTATTGGTACAAACCAAATGAAAATGCCAACCAAATGAAAAAAATCGGACTTATCAAAAAGTTTGAACCCTTTGATTGGTTTATTGGAACAGGTGAATATGTGGAAGATTTTGAGAAAAATCTCCAAAAAAAGATACTTGAATATGCAAATAAAATTAGATTTTCCCAAAATGGTTATATATTTATTTTAGATTACAATTTTAAATATCTAAATCATATTAGAAAAGAGTACATAAATAAAAATGCTTTAGATATAAATGATAGTCAAAATACAGCTCAAATGTTGAATAAATTTTTGGAAATAGCAAAAAATAGTAATGGTGATTTTATATCATATATTCAAAATAAAAAACCTAGCAATAATCTAAGTATTTTAAAAACTAGTTATGTAAAAGGATTGGATAAATGGTCTTGGATTATAGGAACAGGATTTTATGAAGATGATATAAATCAACAATTAATTTTAAAAGAGAAAAGTATCAATGATAAGTTTGAAAACTATATTAAAAATACTATTATTTTTTCAACTATTTTGATTTTGATTTTTTTGTTCATATCTTTGACTTTCTCAAAAAAACTGAAAAAACTATTTATTATGTATAGAAAAGATATATCAAAACATATCAAAGAGAATAATCGTCAATATAGTATTATGGCTCAACAAGCAAAAATGGCTGCAATGGGAGAAATGATAGGAAATATTGCCCACCAATGGAGACAGCCTTTATCTGTTATAACTACAGCTGCTGGTGTTGTGAAATTGAAAAAGGATTTGGATATTTTAGAGGAAAAAGATTGTATTGAAACATTGGATACAATTATAGAATCCTCAAGTTTTTTATCAAATACCATAGAAGATTTTAGACATTTTTTTATGCCAAATAAAAATAAAACCATATTTAAGACATCAAATCTAATAGAAAAAATCAAAAAATTTACATCTTTAGAGTATAAACAAAAAAATATCCAACTAATTATCAAAAGTGAAGAGTTTGAAATTTTTACTTATGAAAATGAACTTTTACAAGTAATTTTAAATATTTTAAATAATTCAAGGGATGAACTTGTAAAAACCGATGACCTTGAGAATAGATTTATTATTTTGGAATTGACAAATCTTGAAGGAAAAACTATTATCAAAATAACTGACAATGCAGGAGGTATAAAAGAGGATATTATTGATAGAATTTTTGAACCATATTTCACCACAAAATTCAAAGATGAAGGAACAGGTATAGGATTATATATGAGTCTTGAAATTGTAAAAAAACATCTAAAAGGTTCAATAGAAGCGAAAAATACCACTTTTCAATATTCACAAAAAAGTTATAAAGGTGCTTTATTTATTATTTACTTTTAATATTACTTTGAAATAAAATATAATTATTAAAAATATTAAATTACTTCATTATTTTTACATCATATTTTAAATTATTTAATTATAACAAAATACTTTTTCTTGTAGAATCTCCTTAAAAAATAACTCAGGAGAATCTATTTATGTCTAATTTAGAATATAGTTCAAAATTTAAAATTTTAACAAGCCGTAGAATTTCTCTAATAGTATCAGCGATTATTTATTCAAATATACCATCTTTTTCTTCTCCAAGTGATGGAATTGTAACTTCTGGAAACGCAACTATTTCTCAAAACTCAAATACAACAAACATAAATCAAACAACAGATAAAGCCTCTATTAACTGGCAAAACTTCAATATATCACAAAATGAAGTTGTAAATTTCAATCAACCAAATTCAAATTCAATTACACTAAATAGAGTTGTAGGAAATGAAAAATCTGTTATAGATGGTGCTTTAAATGCAAATGGACAAGTTTGGATATTAAATTCAAATGGTGTTTTATTTGGAAAAAATGCTTCTGTAAACACAGCAGGTGTTTTAGCAACAACAAAAAATTTATCTGATGAAGATTTTAAAGCTGGAAAATATGAGTTTAAAGGTGATTCAAAAGAGTCAGTTATAAATGAAGGAAAAATCAAAATAAAAGATGGTGGATACGCTATTTTAACAGGTAAAAATGTATCTAACTTGGGACACATAGAAGTAGTAAAAGGAAAAGTTCATCTTGTAGGTGCAGATGAAGTATCAATCAATTTAAATGGTAACTCTATTGTTGATTTAAAAGTGAAAAAAAGTGTAGTTGATGCTTTGGTTGAAAACAAAGGTGCAATTATCACAAAAGGTGGAGAGATTTATCTTACAGCAAATTCTGCAAATGAACTTTTAAAAAATACAGTAAATAATACAGGTATTTTAGAAGCCTCATCACTAGATGATATGACTGGAAAAATCGAAGTTTTTGCCCATGGTGGAGAAGCGAATATTAGTGGAACTTTAGATGCTTCATCACAAACTAAAACTGCTGGTGGATTTATTGAAACAAGTGGAAAAACTGTAAATATTGCAAAAAACACAAAAGTAACTACAAAGTCTAAAGAAGGAAAAACAGGAACTTGGCTAATAGACCCTACTGATTTTACAATCACAGATGATAATGCCGTTGAGACTACAAACTCTATTGGTGCTTTAACACTAAGTTCAAATCTTGAAAATAATAACATAACATTAAGAACTGATAATGCAACTTCAAATAGAGGTGATATTTATGTAAATGGTACTGTTTCTTGGAATGCAAATACCTCTTTAACTTTAGAATCTGATAGAAATATCTATATCAACAAAGATATTACAGCTACTGGTTCAAGTGGTAGTTTATCTTTATTTTATGGATTAGGGGAAGCAAATATTGGAAATAGTGCTAACTATTATGTAGCCAAAGGAATTAAGGTAAATCTTCAAACAGGTTTCAACCTATTTACAAAATTAGGTAATGATGTTCCTGATGTAAATAACTGGTGGGTTGTTTCAACGCTTACAGATTATAAAAATATTAACTCTCAATATGATAATAATCTTAGATATTTTGCGTTCGGTAAAGATATAGATGCTTCATCTGAATCAAATCTAATTCAAATAAATACAGCCATTGCTGATTATGAAGGTTTTGGTCACACCATAAGCAATATAAGAATGACTGGGAATAATATTGCTCCATTTAAAAATTTAAGTGCTTTAAAAACTATTAGAAATTTGTCTTTTGAAAATCTAAATCTTTCAGGGGAAGGTAATATTGGAGGAATTGTTTCAACATTAGATGGAAATCTATACAATGTTCAAACTTCAGGAAATATCACTCTTACAGGATCAAGTACAGCAGGAGGTATTGTAGGAAATAGTATTTATACTTCAAATATAGAACACTCTTATTCAACTGTAAATATTTCTAGTTCAACAACTGCTTCAACAGTTATAGGCGGACTTATTGGTGCTAGTGCAGGTAAAATATTTAACTCTTATGTATACTCAAATATAGCAGGAAGTTCAGATGCTGCTTCTAAAGTTGGTGGTATAGTAGGTAATCAAACAAATGGAACCATAGATAATACCTATGCAAATGTAACTTATATAGGAAATAATACCACTTCAAAAGGTGGATTAGTAGGTACAAGTTATAATCTTTCAAAAATTACTGATTCATACTATGATTCTGAAAAAGCAGGGAGTGGTGTTACACAAACAATAGGAAATAAATTAACAGCTGAAATGACAGGTAATGATTCTTCAAATATTAATGTAAATCTTGGTTACAACTTATACAAAGATACAGCTAGTTGGAATATCATAAAAAATAAAAGATTAAGTGATAGTTATAAATATCCTGTTCTAACTTTAGTAAATGGCGTTACTACTTGGGAAATTTACAATTATGCAATACCCATAGACTATACTCTTATAAATCAATCAAAAGAGTATACAGGTGCAAATATTACATTAGATAGTGTTTGGTCAAATGCTGATATATTTGATGGAACTGCTTATGATGGTTTAGAATATGGAACAGATTATATTTTTCTTGATAAGAATGATAAAACTGTATCTTCATATAAAAATGTATATAAAGACTCAAACAATGCATTAAGTTCATATTCAAATATTTCTATTTTTATTTTAAATCCTCGTTATATAGAATCTCCAACTTCAGTAAAGGGTGCCTTAACAATAACTCCAAAAACTGTTTTATTAGAAGCTACAAAAGTTTATGATGGAGATACAAATTTAAGTGGTTTTGTAACCATTGATACAGGAATTAACGGCGAAGAGTTAGATTATAGTGATGCTATTGCTAATGACAAAGATGTAACTGATGCTACAAATATTGCTTCTATTGTTTTACTTGATAAAGGAACAACAAAAGCCTCAAATTATAAAGCAGTTTATGACTCAACAAATGCAAAAGCTACAATCACTAAAGCTAATTTAAATATATCTAACTTGGTTGCTAATGACAAAGTTTATGATGCTACTAATATTGCTACTTTAGATACTTCAAGTGTTACTATTAATAAAATTGGTTCTGATACTGTTGCTCTTGATTATACAAATGTTATTAGTACTTTTACCAATAAAAATGTGGGAGATAATAAAGCTGTTACTGTTACTGGTTTAACTATCTCAGGAAATGATGCTAACAACTATAACCTTATCCAACCAACTGGTTTAACTGCAGATGTAACTAAAGCTAATTTAAATATATCTAACTTGGTTGCTAATGACAAAGTTTATGATG
>JBBITK010000102.1:0-308 GCA_037440805.1 Arcobacter sp.
GCAACTAACAATGAAAGAACAAGAGTAAGAGAAATAAATGCAATTGCTTCAAAACATGGCTTACAAGATTTAGCAGCTAAAGCAATTGATGAAGGTACAACAGCTGATACTTTTAGAGGTATGGCTTTAGATGTTATTGGTAAAAAGCAAACACATATAGATAGTAAATCAAGTGATATTGGTTTAAATCAAAAAGAGTTAAAAGCCTATTCTTTTAGTAAAGCATTAACTGCAGCTATTACAGGTGATTGGTCAAAAGCTGCTTTTGAAAAAGAAGCAAGTGAAGCTGTTGCAAAAATGTTAGGTCA
>JBBITK010000102.1:361-4219 GCA_037440805.1 Arcobacter sp.
AATAATGGAAATTTAGTTGCAACGCAACACATGGGTGGTAATTTTATTGATATTTTAAGAAATAAATTAATTATTGCTAGACTAGGTGGTCAGGTTTTAACTGGATTAAGTGGAAATGTTGCAATTCCAAAACAAACAGGTACAGCTACAGCTTATTGGGTTATAGAAGGTGAAGATACTACTGAAAGTGAATTAACAATCGGTATGATGAATTTATCTCCAAAAACTGTAAGTGGTGCAACTGCATATACTAGACAAATGTTGCTACAAGGTAATCCTTCTATTGAAAATTTAGTAATGCTAGATTTAGCAACAAATATTGCTTTAGCAATTGATAAAGCTGCTATTAGTGGAACAGGAACAAACGGACAACCTTTAGGTATTTTAAATACAACAGGTGTAAATGCTGTAAATTGTGCTACTTCAAATGGTGGTTTAAATTGGAAAAATACTGTTGATTTTGAAACAAAAACGGCTGCAGGTAATGCTGATGTTAATAATATGAATTATATTGCCGGAGCAGGAGTAACAGGAATTTTAAAAACGACAGAAAAAACTCCAAACAGCGGTAAATTTTTATTAGAAGACGGTCAAGTTAATGGATATAACTTTTCAAGAACAAATCAAGTAGATGCGAATACTATGCTTTTTGGTGATTTTAGTCAAATGATAACAGGTTTATGGGGTGGGCTAGATATTATGATTGACCCATATACTAAAGCTGCATCTGGCGGTGTAGTTATTAGAGCATTCCAAAGTTTAGACATAGGTCTTAGACATGCGCAAGCATTTAGTGCATCAAAAAATATAAATCAATAAGGTTGAAATATGAAAGATACAGTATTAGTTTTAATTCTATCTACAATTTTTGTTAGAGGTGAAATGTATGAGGAAGGGTCTCATGTTGAAGTAAATGCAAGAGAAGCAAAAGAATTAATCAATAGGGGAGTTGCCTCTTTAGAAGTAGAAACTGATGTAGAAATAACAGAAGATGAAACTTTAGGAGATATAACAAAACCTATAGAAAAAATGAATAAAACAGAGCTTCTAAACTATGCAGCTGAATTAAATTTAGAAGTTAATGAAACAATGACTAAAGCAGATTTAATTAAATTAATTAATGAAGATGCAGAATAAAAATGAACATTGATCAAATGGTAGAAAAAGATTTATCAAACTGTAAAGAGTTTGGCGGTTCTTTTATTTTGAAAAATAAAGATATTTCAGTTGAAATTGAATATTTATGTTTTGATGAAAATACAGATGTTATATTTGAAGGTAAAGCGGTTGAAGATTTTAGTGATATGGAAGCTAGTATCCCTTCGCTTACTGTTCAAACAATTAAAACTAACAAAATTACCAATAGGTCAAAAATAGAAGTAAAAAATTCCTCTTATGGAGTTATAAAAAAAGATAACAAAAAAGATGGAACAACAATTATTTATTTGGAATTAGAAGATGTATAGACAATCAATTGTATCTGAACTTTTACTAAAACTAGAAGAAATAAAAATAAATAATGGTTTTTATTCTGACGCAGGAGCAAATGTTCTTGAATGGTTTGATAAACCATTAGAGGAAGAAGACTTTCCTGCATTAATAGTAAGAGATCCATCTGATAATGTTGTTGATTCAACTTCACTTGAACATAAATTGAAAATAGAAATAGATATAGCCCATAAGGGTAAAAATTGTATTTGGAATATGAGAGAAACATCAAGTGATGTGTTGAAGGCATTTAAAAACCTAGAAGATTCAATAGGTCATCAATGTAAATATCTAGGTAGTGAATCATTGGTTGAACAAAAAGAAAAGTTATACGGTGGGATGAGATTAGAATTTGAAATAATCTATCATACTAGAAGATGGGAACAATAATGCCTCCTGAAATACTAAGATTAATTTCTAATATATGCCTTTTTGGAACTGTGTCAGAAACAAAAAGTGCAGACGGATATGCTTTAGCAAAAGTTAAAATAGATGATAGGGTTACTGATTTTTTCCCGGTTCTAAGTCAAGCAAATAGTTTCAAAAAGCATTTTATACCAATAAGAATAGGTGAACAGGTTATGGTTCTTTGTCCATACGGTGAAGCTAATATAGGACTTGTTTTTAGAAGTGTTTTCAATAAGAGCGCAAAAGAACCAGATGGTTCAACAAATGAAAGAGAAGTAGTTGCATACGAAGATGGAACAACTTTCTTTTATGATACTAAACTCAAAGAATTAAATATAAATGCAATTGGTGCAATTAACATTGTATGTAAAGAAGCAACAGTAAAAGCAGATAAATTAGATATTACTGCAACAACTTCCAATACAGGTAATGTAAGCATAAAAGGAACTTTATCTGTTAGTGGGAAAATAGTTGGACAAAGTGGTATATCTATAAGTGGTGGGCAAGGAGCTACCTTTGACGGGAACATTACATCAACAGGTGAAATTAGTGACTCAAAAGGCTCTTTAACTAATCATACTAATCATGGATATGGTAGAGATTAATGTTTGCTGTATCTATTGGAGATAGTATTAATAGAATATTAAAAACACCATTGGGTAGTAGGGTTATGAGACCTTTATATGGAAGTAAACTTTATGAGTTAAGAGATAGACAATTTGATGAAAGATTTAAAACTCTTGCAACAAAGTATATATTTGAAGCAATTAAAGTAAACGAGCCAAGAGTGCAAGTAGAAGAAGTAAATTTTAAATTAGAACCAATTAGCGGAAAAGTAGTGTTTCTAATTTATTTAACAAATCAAGAAGAAGTAGAGGTAAGCAATGTTTGATATTAATAGTCTAGCAACACCAAAAGTATTAAATGAATTAAGTTATGAAGATATTTTAAATCAAAACATTGCAAATTTCAAAACTCTAGTTCCAGACTGGGAACCATTAGAAAGTGATGAGTTTAAAATCATACTGGAAGCAATGTCTTATAGAGAACTTTTTCTAAGAAATGAATTTAATCAATCAGCATTAGCTTTTTTCTTATCAACTACAACAGGTAGTGATTTAGAAAATTATGCAATATTTTACAATATAGAAAGATTAAAAGGTGCTTATCCTTATGCAGAATATGATTTTGAATTAAGTGAAACAGCTAAACAAGAAATAGTTATTCCAAAAAATCTTGTATTAATGGATGCTAATAGTAAATATGAATCAAAACTTTTACAAGATGTAATCATTCCTATTGGAAGTAAAAAAAGCACAGGCTTAGTTGTACTTCAAACAGCAATATCAACAACAGATATTAAAACAGAAGTAATTACAACAACTTTACCATATCTGGTAACTGCAACTGCTACAGCTATGTTTAAAAATGGTTCTAATCCTGAAACTGATACAGAATTAAGAGAAAGAATACTTTTGAGCATGTCTGATAAATCAACTGCAGGAAGTGAAGAAACTTATAAATCTTATACTTTTTCAGCTGATGAAAGAATCAAAGATGTGAATATTATAAATGGTGGTCCAGGAGTAGTAAAAGTTTTTTATTATAGTGCAAATAGTGATAGTTTAATGCAAAGCAGAATAGAAGAAAAATTGAATACTAAAGATATTCGACCAATAACAGATAATGTAATTGTCGAGCAATGCGAAGAAATAAATTTTGCTATTGCAGCAGAACTTAAAATAAATGGAAATCAAGAGACAGCAGAAATATATCTAGCTGCAATAAACAATCTTGAAAAAGGTCTTGAAAGCTTAAAAAAAATTGGTGTGAAAATTACTTTAAGTGAAGTGAACAATTTTTTAAAAGTTCCAGGTGTAAAAGAAGTAGTTATATCTTTACCAATTGCAAATGTTGAAATTCAGGAAAACCAAATAGGAGTATGTAGTGCAAAAACAATCA
>JBBITK010000102.1:4270-5064 GCA_037440805.1 Arcobacter sp.
AAATACAAGCTTTTAGGACTTTAGCAAATCCTCTTATTTGTGATGAAAAATATCTTCCTTTTTTAGCTTATGCTTTTAAGGTTGATTTTTGGGATGAAAGATTAAGCACTACAAAAAAAAGAGCATTAATAAAAGAATCTATTTTGCTACATCAGAAAAAAGGAACTCTTTGGGCGATAGAAAGGGTTCTGGAAATACTTGAAGTAAAAGCAGAAATTAGAGAGTGGTTTCAGTATGGTGGTGAACCTTATTTTTTCAAAATAAAGTTATCAATAGAACAAGAATTTCCACACTTAAACCAATTACAAAAATTGATAGATGTGTATAAAAATGTAAGAAGTATTTTTGAAATAGATTTTGATTTATTTCTTAAAACACCTTTTACTATTTCTGGCGCAACAAACACAGATTTAGAAATTTGTGAAGACATGATAGTTAAAAGAGAATCAGTTACTAATATACATTTTGGGTGTAATTATGATTATGAACCTTATGAAATTATTCATATCAGTAAACAAGCTAACTATGCTTTAGTTTGTTCAAATATCGCAGATGTAGAAGTGGAGATTAAAGGTTTTAATATTGATAGAGATACTTATATTTCTTTAAATGCAGGTGCAATAGCAAACTTACATTTTGGAAATATAGATAGTGATGTTATGCACTTACCAATACCGCCTATTGAGTTAAATACAAAAATTATGGACGGTTCAAATCTTATTGTAAATATAGGATTTGAACAAAATAATACAAGTGATTTATTTCATTTGGATTATCACAAACACTATGAAGCT
>JBBITK010000102.1:5074-6758 GCA_037440805.1 Arcobacter sp.
ATTTATATTATACTTATGAAGAAAATAATAATATTTGGAATAGAGTTTCAAGATAGTGGATTAAATACAAATATCAATGCAAAAACAAATATTACTAATGTTTGTTTTTTAAATCTTAATATATAGGAGAAAATATATGGCAGTTTCAGGATTACCTACAAATCAAGGTGTTTCGATTTTATCGAATGAACTTAGAGTACAGGTTAAAAAGTTTTGTCTTTTTGGGACAAATAATAGTGGTGATGTAATTAATTTTAATGAGACTTCAACACTTACATCTTTGGCAAATTATTTAGTTGGAAAGTTTGATATAAGCAGGTCTTATTTTGATGATAACGGAACACTAACTTTTGAATGCCCAATTCCTTATGATTTTAATAATACTAAATGGATAGGAAGTGCAGGATTAATTTATATAGATCCAACAAATGGTAATGAAACATTAGTAGCTATTAGCTCAATGCCTAGATTCCAAAAAACTTCCGGTATAGGTGGAACGATACACTATAAAGTACCAATTGCAGGTAGTGCAAGTACGGTTGTTTTTGAAGATATGCCTTATGTTACTAGGCAGGAATTAGATGTTGTTTTGAACGAGCAACATTCAGCTTTAGCAATGGCTTTAGATTTAGGAGCTATGGCAAATAAAGAACTTATGAAGACTTTAACTCAACGAGTTCAAACAGGTGAAGTAGTTATCTATAATAGAGGAATAAAATCAGGATGTACAATTGTTAAATCAACAACAGCTACAAGAAATCTTACTTTAACAAATGGAACACTTTTTATGAATGGACAGATTCATAGTGTTTTTGATATGGCTAATACAGCCAATGTTCCACAAAATCAAACAGCGGAAACAAAATATAGCTATGTTTTTTTATGGAAAGATTTAGACGGTAAATTCCAGGTTGATTGTACAAACTTAAATGAATTACCGCCAGAAGATTCTTTGACTTTGTATAAAGTTACAGTTCCTGCAAATTCAACTGAAGCTACAGATCCATATTTAAATAATTGTGCATTAACAGATTTGCGAAAATTAGAACCGAACTATCCAAAGATTTTAATAAATGCACCTTTTGTATATGTACCATTTAAATATGATTTAATTGATTTAGATTATTCGGTTGATTTAGACATTGTTAGTTTTCTAGGTGGTGGGTTCCAACTAGGATATTGTTATTCTTCGGACAGGGCAAAAAATGGATTTAACATAAATGTAAATGGTACTGCTGATGTAGTAAAAGTTAAATATACGATAAAAAAATTTAATTTATAGGAGTAAATATGAATGTAATTTATATTCATGGGGAAGATGAACAATATGCAAATTTTGTTTTAGATGATTCAGTTTTGACAATAGATGGTCTTCAATATAATTTAGTATCTTTGCAAAAAGATGAACAATCAATTATCAATGTTACTGAGGATGATATGTTTGTTGCGAATATTATTATTCCGCCGGCGAAATATGAAGAAATAGAAACAAGTGAACTAGATGATGAAGAAAGACCTATTTATAAAAAGATAAAGAATCCTTTAGATTTAGAAAGTGTAACTTTAAATCTTTGGAAAAAAGAAATTAAAATTAAAAATGAAAGTGAGAAAATATAATGCCAACAATTTTTACAAAAGATACATTAAGAGCAGGTGTAGAAGCTGCAACAGGTGGAAAAGTAAC
>JBBITK010000103.1:0-427 GCA_037440805.1 Arcobacter sp.
CACATGTTACTTTCTGGATAAAAAAATTTTTTCAAATTAATCCCTAATTTTTATATAATAATATATAATAGAATATTAATTTATTATAAAATATTACTTAATTGTCCAAAAAAATTTATTCATATTATTTTTGGATAAAAAATGTAAACATTTATGGCAATTAATAAAATATTAAATAAAAATTCTACTATTGAACCCGTATAAAATCTAAATGCTCTAGGAAGTAAACCAAATGTAAGTGAAGGAAAAAAAGGATAAAAAAATCCTCTAATTCCTCCTTTTGTAAATAGATCCCCACAATCGTGGCAAAATATCCCAATTGCAAATGCATAAATTACTATTTTTGAGTGTATATCATCAACAAAATAATAGTTAATGAATAAAATTGAAATGGGAATAAACAGCAAGTGTGTTACTCCTCTGTGTT
>JBBITK010000103.1:438-3437 GCA_037440805.1 Arcobacter sp.
ATAGTAAATTAGAAAATATTGGAAATTTTCTTCCAATATAAGATTCTGGTTCATCTATATCAGGGAATATTGTTCCTATAAATAAGCCTATATAGAATAATATTAAATAAAACTCATTTAATTTTATTCCAAAATAATATTCCTGTATTGATGAATTTATAATTGTAGCAAGTGGAAGGGAAAGAAGTATATGTCCTTTTACTGTCATATTTTCACCTTTAACCTTTATTTACTTTTTTTTATTTTTTAATATCTCAAATAATTCTTTTTCTCTTGCATTTTGATCTGCATGAATAAGAATTTCAAGAAACATATTATTATTTCTTTCTTGCTCATGATGAGCTCTAAGTATTGAATATATCATTTCGATAAATTCTTTTGTAATACCATGTTTTTCATCTTTTAAGTATTGTTCAAACATTATGTGTTTTGCATAGTTTGCACTTATTTTATGATGCTTAATATCTTTCTCAAAAGAGAACTCTTTAGCGATGCTTTGATTTTTACCAAAATCATGCAAAATAGCCAAAATTATAGCTATATCAACCACTTGTTGTGGAAACTTGTTTATTTCAGCAAGTTTAATAGTTTCATTAACTACATTCATCGTATGTGTGTATAAATCAATTGATGAAAGAAGTTTATATCGGTTGTTATACTCAAACAAGTGAGTATCATATGCTTGTGACACACTTGCAGTGTGTAAAAAATCGTTTTTATCCATATCTATGAATAATCTTTCAAAAAGTATATGAAAACTTTTTGTAGCCTCTAAAACAACAGTTAAACCTTTATGGTATATTGCTGTATTCATTTTTTTATCTGAATTCTCAATTTTAATTGAGTTTTTGTTTTTTTTAATTAATTTTTTTCTAGTTGCAAAAATAGCATCATGCAATACAATAGTTCCTTGCAATTGTTGCCAAAACTTTAGGGGATCTAATTTATCACTCATTTCATTTCTTTTTTTATGAAATCATCTAACGTGAGATTAAATTTTTCAATTTCCATTTTATAAACATCTTCACAAAAGAATTCAAATTCTAATTCATCTTCATATGCTTTTAAAGAAATTTCTTCGTTATCTTTAAACATAATTTTATTTTCATTGAATGAAACGAATTTTATTTCTTTATTTTGAAAACTTCTTATTCTTGTTACACATCCAAATGTAGTTATAGAATTTCTCAGTTTTCCTGTTAAGACAAGTAATTCATTCTCAACATGTACTTTTTGGTCACAATTAGTAATTATCTTACCTATGTAAATTTTTTCTAAATTTAATTCACTTATTTGAATTTCAACAGTGAAATGATTTGCCTTATAAATTAATCTATTTTCCAATTTTTCCCCTTTCTTATTGCATTACAATGATTTTTTTTGTCTTATATAATTAACCTCCTTTTGGTGTAATATATTCACTAATAGTGTATTTATTACACTAATAAAATTAAAAAAAATTGCATTTTTAATATATAATTAAATTTGCATAATTTTTTTGGATATATACGTCATTAATTTACTACTAATTTATTTTTTTTTATTAAAATACTATTTGAAAATAAATTAATATCGTGATTCTAATTATTTTAATATTTATAATCAATAAAAAAATAGCTTAAAATTAATTATTTTATAATTTCTAGGAGAAAAACTTGAATGTTCAAGAAAAAATAAATACTTTGAACCATATACTTGATTTTAAGAGCTTAAAAATTTTTGCTGATAATATTACTAATGGAAACTTAGATAGAGCAAAAGGTTTGAGTAGTGGTCGTATAAAAAAATTTAATCCTAGTGAATTAAAAATTTTAATTAACGATTTTAACATAAATGAAAATTGGTTATTAGATATTGAAGAAAATATCTTTAAAAACAATATTGAAAATGATTTACTTAAATTAAATATATTAAACAATGAAAATAAAATAACAGGTTTTTTATATTTTGATAAAAAATTTTTGAACATATCTGAAAGTAACTATTTTCTTCTAAAAGAGTTTGAAGACTTCAATAATTGTATATATCTTTTATGCAAAAAAATTCTATTTTCTGAGATAAAAGATTATGATAATTATGTTTTCTTCAAAAATGGTAAGCTATTAATTAAAAAACTTACTATTCAAGAAGATAAACACTATGTGTATGCTAAGATTGAAAAAAAAATTTCTATAAACTCTTTAATCAGTTAAAAAATCTTTAAATAAGTCATAACCTAAAGATTTTATTTCAACTTGGTCTTTCCTAGAGACTTTATATATTTTCGGCTTACAAATACCTATAACATCTTCCTTTATTTTATAAATTCTTTTTTCAAATTCATCATCGGTAATATTTAAATTAATCATAATCATTTGTGATGAGATAATTCTCTTTTCATCTTCTATTTCGTATGATAAAATTCTTTCAGTAAATGGAGATTTAGTTTTTCCAATAAAATGGAATAAATCATCTTTATATTTCTCAAACATGATTTTATTAATAGCATTTAAAATTTTTTTCAAACTATCAGCATTAACAATAGTTCCAGAATATAATAAAGTTTTTTCAATTTCTGTTTTATTTTTATAAAATTTTGAAAATAAAAATAAAAATAAATTTGCATCTATGTAAAAAAAACCTTTTTCCACATCAATATCACAAAATATAAATTTATTCTTTTTATCAAACAAAGAATTCTGATTAAACAACCAACTTAATAGTTCATCTATTCTTTCTTTAAAATCTGTTTCTAATTGCTCTAAAATAAATACTAAACTACAATTCTCAAACTCTTCATACTTTGAAGACAACTCTTTTAGGAATTTATTCTTATTATTTTGATTTTCAGTAGTAGAAATTATTTCATCTTCTTTTTTATTGTTATCTGTCACATTTACTTTTATTATTTCTTCTTGCTCTATTTTAAAATTTGTAAAGAGATTTTCTATATCATTATTCATTTCTAGTATTTCTTTTTTTACATTAGAATCTTTTATCTCTTCTTTTTCAATTAGTAT
>JBBITK010000103.1:3523-6740 GCA_037440805.1 Arcobacter sp.
TCCATCTCATCAATCTTTGCATTAGTTGATGTTTTAATTTTAATTTCATCAGCTTGTTTTTTTGTTTCTTCAGCAGCATAATTAACTGATTCCATTACAACATTATCTTTAATAATTGTATAACCTTTTTGATATAGAATTTTTACAGAACCATCATCTAAATATTCATATTTATACTCTTCATTACTCTTTTCAGATTTAATTCTTTCTGTAACTTTTGAATCAATAGTTTCATTAACAATTTCTGTTTCATTATCTATAATTGTTTTTAATTTTTCAAAAATGATTTTGTTATCTTCACTTGAAAAAAAGTTATAATCTTTAAAATTTTTCAGTATATACATCGCTTTAGAAAATTCAACTCTAATTTGTCCATTTCCGCTTTCAATACTTTTCTTTATTTCATTCAAATCATTTTTAAATTTTATTTCATCATTCAAACTTTTTAACCCAAACACATCAAGTACTTCTTCTTTGTCTTCAATAAAAATATTTTTTTCTCTGAAGATTATGATTTTTTTATAAATAAGCATTCCTATGTAAATTATCAAACAAAAAAATATAATGTATGGTATAAAATAAATTGCTTCAATCACAGATAGTTTAAAAATATTTAAAATTTCCATATGTTTTACCTTCCTCTTGTTCTACTTCGTAGAAGTATCTATATAACTGTCTATATAATGATATATTCTTAAATTATATATCTTAAAAATATCTATTTAAATATATATACTTACGTGTAAGTAATATATAGCTATATACTTAAAATATATAATTTAAATAAGTATATTTATGCGTATATATATATAATATATACACGCAAATTTTTACTCGTATCTTTTCCTTGTAGAAAATCTACTATTTTCCCAATAATTGTTTACTTCTCTTTGATTAAAAGCCACATCTTTAAGCTTATGTTCACAACCTAAATCTTTTATAGAATCAATGAGATTTTCACTTACTCCTAGCTTTAAAAGTTTTTCCATTTTTAAAGGAATTGTTTCATATTGAATTGGCTCTTTCTTTTCATTTTCATAAACTATTGGTATAAAATAGCTATCTTTAACACTAATAAAACCTTTTAATTTTGTAGCATTAATTCTTCTATTGTTTGGGTGAATTATGCTGTAATAATCTTGCAAAATATTAACTAATATTAATGTTCTGTTATTGTGTAATTGTAAATAATCCGATTCATTTCCTTGCCCTATTTTTAAATCTTTACATATCAATTCTTCAGTTTGTTTATTACCTGCATCATAAAACTTTGCAATACATCTAATAAAAAAATTAAAACTTATTGACAATGTTTCATGTTCTTTAGAATATATAATTGGATAATAAATCTCTGTGTCACTTTTTTTAATTCTATTACATTCTTTTATTGTATTTTCACAAAAGAAAGTAAAGAAATTACATACCTTTTCTTTAGTACTGAACATATCAATCAAACTAAATATATTCTCGTATTCCTTATCTAAACTCATTTAATTTCCTCTTTAAATTCATAACCTAGTAGTTTAAAAATGTGTTTTATTTCTTCATCATTTTTATTTTTATAATGAATAAATAAACCTTGAATTATTAATTTATAACTCTCATTTTGTTCTTTTAATTCTTCAATTCCAAGCTTCAAAATCTCTTTATTTTTGTAAAATTTTTCTGAAAAATCTTTAAATTCTTCTGCTTCATCTAGCATATTATTTATGTATTGTTTATCTTTTCTACTTGAACATTTACTAATAATTTTGTCTAAATTAATTATGATTTTATTGCAAAATTTTTGCTTTATTTCAGAAAATAAATAAATTAATCTCATGATTAATATTTATTCTACTTCGTTAGATTTTGTTGTTACTTGGTCTTTCTTTTTATGCTCTTTATAAACTTTTTCAATTTCAGATGCTTCTAAAATTAAACCTAAATATTCATCTTCCTTAACACCTGTTTTTTCGCAGATAAATTTAATCTTTTGTTCTGTATCTTCAGATATTTTTGCCTTTACAGTTTTGTAAATCTTTCTATCTTTCTCGATTAAATCATCAATAATACTCATACATTCTCCTTATTATAAAAAATTAATAAATTATATTATATTAATATTTATTTATACTTTAATATTATTAAATTTCTAACTCTTCATATACAAGCTTATCTTGTTTCTTAATTTTTCTAAGAACTCTATTCGTTGATACCAATGTAGTTTCAGAAATTAATCTTTTTTTTGCTCTTGTAATAGCAACATATAATAAATTTATTTCTTCTTGAACAACATCATCTTTGGTCAAATCAACAAAGCCTTTTAATATTAAAACACTATCCCACTCTAAACCTTTTGATTTATGTGCAGTTGTTACAATTAAATCAGCTTCATTTTTATTTTTAACAGTTCTTTCTTTAATAGAATTTAGTTCTTGTGATAGCTTTGGTATTGACATTGAAACTTTAATTTTTGATAATATTTCGTTTTCATTAGCACTTTCTGCATATTCTTTTAGTTCTTCAATTGATTCAAAATCTTTAAAAAAATTGTTCCTAATTTTGCTTTTGTCCTCGCTATACCTTAATATTACTAAATCAACTAAATCTCTAAAGTTATATCCTTCAATTCCACCAACAAAATAAATCTTTTTACCACTTCCATAAGAAACTAAATATTGAAATAATTGTGCATTACTTCTTGCAATAATTGCATGATCTTTATAACCTGCTTCATCATCTTTAACATTCTCATTACCTATAAAATCTTTAGGTGCATTAGATATTCTTAAATAATTATTCGCAATCTCTGCAATATGTTGTCCACATCTAAAGCTCTGTGTTAGAAATAAAACTAGTGCATTTTTCCTAACTTTATCAAGTGCATTAACTGCCCCTCTCCAACCATATATTTGTTGAAACGTATCTCCAATAAAAACTTTCTTTGTTCCATATTGCTGCATAATAATATCAATAACACAATCATTAGCATCTTGTGCTTCATCTAATAATATATAATCATAAAAAGACAAATAAGGCTCTGATAATTGATACTCTTTTAAATAAAAATCATGTTCAAAAGGCATTTCATCATTTGTTAATAAAGTTTTAAATTTTATTCTATTTATCTTTTTAATTCGCTATCTTAAAACGGCTGAATATGGCATCTACGCCTTAGTTTGGGCCCAAGTTTCACTTTTTTCGCCAATCGTAGATTTTGGCACAACATCATATG
>JBBITK010000104.1:0-6721 GCA_037440805.1 Arcobacter sp.
AATGATTTAGTTCCTGCACAAGTATATAATTTAGAAAAACAGAAAAAAATCCAAATAAGAACATTTACTGAAGCAAATAATAGTAAATCAAAAAGTAAATTTGTTGTGGTAACAGAAAAAAATCCTGAATTCTTTAAAGCAAAAATGACAATGCTTGAGTTAGCGGTTAATTCATTAGAAAACATGGTACAAAAACAATCTGAGGAAATAAGACTTTTAAAAAATCAATAAATAGAAAGCTCCAATTTAAATAATTGTGAGCTTATTATACTTCAAACTTACTCTCGTAAAATTTATTCTCATAATCACTTAAATTCCTATATGAATATAAGAAATTTGAAATTTCATATTTATTATTCTTTATTTTCTCATATAGTGAAATCATTTTTGTTACTATTTCAACAGTAAATACATCATTTTTCTCATCATAAATAAAAATATTTTGTTTCAATTCATCTTCTATAAACTTTACATTTTCATAATTTTCGCTTATTTCTGCAAGTCTATCAAATTCTTGATTTAATAATTTCTCAATTTTTAATAACTCATCTCTTGAAATTAGGAAAAAATTATCTTTATCTCTTCCTGTAAATTCTTTTTTACAACTAAGTAATTCTAAATAATCAGAATTTTTTAATGATATGATTTTAGTAACTTCTTTTTCAATATTTTGAAGCTTTTCTTGAATATCTTCTTTCTTACCATACATTACTTCATTTAGTATTCTTCTTATATTTGTTCTATCTTGATAATTACTCCATGCAATATTCTTCATTATAAAAATATCAGAATTATTAACTTTTTTTCTTCCATTTAAGAAAGCACTCATTTTTAAAATTTCTATTGCATACCCAAATTTTCTATCAGAACATTTTACACTTTCTTTAATCGTAGTTTCCATAAGTTTTAAATATGTTAATTCAAACTCTTCTGAAAATTCAACTTTTTTTGCTTCTTCAAAACAATAATCTATATCTGCTAAAAATAAATCAACAGGAATATCTTTTGATATATCAAACTCTTTTTTTATAAATTTTTTTCTGTTTTCTTTTGTTTGGATTCTCTTTATTTCACTTCTACCCATAAATCTATCATCAAAAGGTCTTACCATTTCACCAACTGGAAATTCATTTGATGCACCAACTGCAGCATATAATTTTACTGGTACACCTTCTCCATCTATTGTAAAAACTCTCTCATTTAAGAATGAAAGTAATTTAACTAAAATGTTTGGATCACCTTTATATAACTCATCAAAAAACACAAAATGAGCATTCTTAATTGATTTAGGATCTTCTAAATCTGTACCAATTAACATTTCTTCAGTTGTTCCTTTTGTCATTTGGATTTCCCAAATTACAGCATCTTTTATACATGAGAATAATAACTTACAGAAATAAGTTTTTCCAGTTCCTGGCTCTCCAATATAAAAATAGTGTTGTTTTGCAAACATAAACAAAAGTTGCATTCTAATAAATGGTTCTCTTTCAATTAATTTTTTTTCAAAAGATTCTATTAATATCTCTAAGATTTGCTTATAATTTTTTTCATGAGACATTTGACTCTCCATATAAATCAGAATTTAATTCCTTTAAATCATTATTAAATTCTTCCATTTTCTTCATCTCATTTTCTATTATCATTTCAAGATTTGTTAATCCCTCTATCATTTCTTCTTCTTTAAGTTTAGGCATTTCTATTATTCCTAAAGGTTCTGCTTGATATGGGAATTCAACTCTATATTTTTCTTTTGCATGTATCATATAACCATTTCCGATATCTAACTCTTTAATATGATTAGGAGTTACTAGTTCTTCATCATTAGTTTCAACCATAAATCTTCCATCAGTTACAGTACTTTGAGTAGTATAGTTATAACTATGTTTTCTAATTGTTCCAAAGTTACCTGCCATATATTCTCTTGCTTCTTTAGAATTTGTTCTTAAGTAAAAAAGAGTATTTACACAATCTTCAACAACCTCAGCTAAATCTGCACCTAGTTTATATCTTAAATCCCCTCTTGACTGAGTATAACCACCTATTGTCATACCCAATCCTCCTGCTTTATTATAAAGTTCTTCAATTCCTGCATACATAACTGTTTTTGCTTCATCTATAATTAGTCCAACTTTTCTACTCATTCCTCTACCTGTCGCACCAATTAATCCAAAAACACTTTCAAACATTTTAAGAATTATTTTTAAAACCATTTCGGATACTTTTTGAAATTTTAATGGTGCAGGTTGAATAATACAAATTAATCCTTTGTCTTTTCTATACAATCTATTTACTAAAGGATTAATTCTTACTGTACATAATAATTGTCCAATCTTCCCTGAACTTAGTTGACTTAAAAGTGTTGTTAAAGAAGTTGAAACTTTTACAAAGAAATCTTCTTTAATTGTTCTTAAATCTCTCATAAGATTTATAGCTTCACTTTTTAAATATTTTAGTTTTGCAAGTGTTTTCTTATCATCAATATCTGTAATTGCAAAATCTTGCATTGTCTGTATTAAATATTGTAAATTATCGAAATTTGAATAATGTGCAAGTTCTTTAAAAGTAATTAATGTTCTATCAACTACCATTGCATAATCATTTACGATATGTGCTTTAGTAGGTCTTTTTGTATTCATTCTTTGAGTAACATCAGGCATGATAATTTTGTTCAATTTATCATATTTTGCAGTCTGTTCTCCCCTTAATTCCATTAATTTGTAATAATTAATTAATTCATTATTTACTCTGCTTTGAACTATTGAACCATCTGGATCTGACACTGTTTCTAAAAACTCTAAACAATATAATGAAGCTAATACTACTTTGTATGAAAAATCTGCAAAGAAATCAGCATCTTTATCTCCACCACCTTTACAAAGTAATTGTACCATTGATGCTATTTCTTCATTACCTAACGCATATAAAGGATTGAAACAATCTGTATAATCTGCATAAACAGGAGCAATATAGAATATATCTTCAGTTCTTCCACATTCACCTGCAAACTCAATTATCCATGATAGAATTTCTTGTCCTTCTCCTCCTTTTGGATCAACAACAATAACATTCCAATTATTCATAATCATCTGTCTTACATGATTAGCTAATAGTCTTGACTTACCAACTTGAGAAGTTCCATATACAAAATAGTGATTTACAAGTTTTTTCCAATCCAAATAGATAGCAACAACTTCTTTTACAAGTTTTAAATCAACTCCAACACCTATAAAAAGTCCTTTAGTTACATCTACTAATCGTTTTTCCCAATACCACTTTTTTTTCAAAAGTTCTTTTAATTTTTTTTCTTGTTTTTCAAGTTCTCTTTCTGTTATTGAATTTTTTTTCTTTTTAAACTCTATTGTTTTTTTAAGAATGAGATATTCATTTCTAACTTCTAAATATTTTTCAAATTTTGTCGAATTGTCTTTCTTTTCAAAAAAACTAAGAACTTTATTATAGAAATTCATTTTCAATTACCAATTTTTCTTTTTTCTAATATCTCTTTATGTGCATCTTCTTCACTCATTCCATCAGAAATTAATGCCATGAACCATGCACCTTCTGCTGTATCTACTAATTCATATCTAGTACATACGTCTGCAATTTGATTTTTATGTTCCCCTTTAGTTGTATATAACCAAAATGCTAAATTATCTAATTTATTCAATAAAACCATATATGATGAACCATATTTAACCATGAATTCATTGTAATAAGGTGTTCTAGCTTTTACAGACTTCATTAAAGCAATTTGTCCATCATTCATAGTTAATTTTCCAGAATAAGCTGCTTCTTCAATACTATCTTCTTCTTGTTCTAGGAAAATATTAAAACTTGCTCCTTCAAATAATCCTTCACTACTTTTATTTCCAAAAAAATCTTTTATATACTGAGTAAGAATTACTAAAATACCATCGTACTTTCTAATTCTTCTACTTACATCATCAAGAAAATCTGCAAAAAGTAAAATTCTTAATACTCTTTTTGCTTCATCTATTCCTATAATTTTTACTCTATCTCTTCTAAAATATGCTTCATTAGCCATTTGATGTAAAACTATCATTGATATTACAATTAATAAATCATCACCTTTTTTTGTTAGTTTCTCCATTTCAAAAACAAACATTGATGAATCAAATTCAATATTATTAACTCCATTAAAGTACTGCTGATTTTTACCGATTAATCTATTTCCATTATCTTCAATTCTTATTACATAATCATGTAATCCAATTATCATAAGATCTAGTAATTCATAAATATTTTGTTGATTTCTATTAAAATATAGTTCTCTTAATTCTTTAAGATATTCCCAAATAGTTTGCATTGAAGCAGTTCTACCTTGCCTACTATAAGCAACTTGAATAGCTTCTTCTAAAATTGTAACTATAGGTTTTAATTTTGGATCATTTAACTCATTTTCAGAGGAACTAGCTCTTAAATTCATTTTTAACATTGCACCAATAATTGGTACAATTGTACATAGTTCATCTTCATGTACTTGCTCAATAATTTCACCATCAATATCAACATCTTTGGTTTGTATATTTGTAAAAAAGTTAAAACACAATTTTACTTCATCATCAAACTCTACAAATTTTCCACCAATTGCATTTGTGGTATTTTTATAAGAATCACCGATATCTACAATTCTAACCAATGCATTTGCAGTTACAGACATTGTATTTAGTTCATTCAGAAAAACCGATTTTCCTGTTCCAGATGGTCCAACAACTGTTACATTGTAATTCTTCAAAGATTCAAGGAAATTAAGAAAAATTAATTGTCCTGTTCTGTCACAAAATGCTAAAAAAGGTTTTCTGTGTCCTGTATTTCCCCCTATTAAGGGTGCAATCTGACTATTGTTTGATTTAAATAAAACTCTAAATCTTTTTAAATTATCTCTTAATATTTGTGAGTATTGAAGTGGAAATCCCATGAGCATTGATTGAAATGAAATTCCTGAATACGATTCTTCTTTTAAAATCCAACCATTATTACCATCATGTGATAATTCCTTAAATTTCTTCTTTATCTCATTTGTATTTTTCTTTAATTTCTTTATACTGTCATCAAAAACAGTTAAAGTCCATTGAGCTTTTACTGGGAACTCATTATTATCAGAAATATATTTAACTATATTTTCATTTTCTTCTCTTTTTTTTCTAATTGCAGGATTTTGTTTTTCATCTTTTGATGGAACTAAATGAAGATGCCCTACATTCCATTTTGCTTTATCTAATGTTTTTTTTGCCTCTTTCTTAACATCTTCAAATGCAATTACTAATGAACAAATAAACGGACATGGTAATGCCATTAATGCATCTTTACCAAATGGATTAAAAAAAGCAGATTGAAAATCAAATGCACTTAAATATTTTGGAAATTTTTCAGTAGTTAATGTTATTCCTTTCCATTTTTCCCCAATATTCATATATCCATCATTTGGATTTAAATTCCATTTTGCACCACTTGCAATTTGTGTATTCAATACCTGGTGTTCATCAACTATTTTGTTGTTTATTAAATCTTCTGGTTTAAGAAATTCAGATAATAAAGTAATTAGTTTATTAGGTTCAAAATTTCTAGGGTTATAATTTAAAAGTAAAGTTTCTGTTTTTAAATATACATTTATAATCTCATCAAGTTGAGTATCTTTAGGAAAAAGAATTGATATAGTATTTACAAAATTTCTTACTCTTACTCCATTTCTTCCCATTGGTTCACTAACCCATTTATATAATGATTCAGCTCTCTTATTAACTAATTCTTTTAATATATCTCTTCTTCTAACATTTGCTTTTTCTAAATTATGAAATGTTCTATATTCTTCAATTAAATTACCCACATTTCTACTTGCAAAAGTATTAACATAGACAATCACATTATTCAGTTCTATAGAATTAAAAAATTCATGCATATCTCTTTCATTTTTATCACCTAAGAATACTGGAGCTGTAACTTGAAAGATAATACCTTGTCTTTTATCATCCATTGTATATAATGAAACAATTTTTTCATCTTCCAATTCTATATCTTGTGCATATCTGTAAAAAAGTAATTGACTTAAAGTATGTTGTTGACTTAATGCGTTTAATTGTGCAGTAGGAGCACTATTTGTACTATCTGCTATTTCTTTAAATGATAAAAAAGACTTTATAATATTATCTGTGATTTTTATAATTTTTTTCTTTAATTTAATCATTTTTATTCTCTTCTAAAAATCTTCTAACATCTTTATTTAATTCAATCTTTTGTTCTTTTTCATTTTCATTTTTAAATTCAATTTCATCAATTGAAACTCTTTTATGATTAATATTCTCTTTTAAATTTTTCGCATTTGTTTTATAAGATAGTTTCTCGCCAATTTTAAAATCAGGCTCTTCTACCCAGAAATATAATATTCTTTCATCATAAAGATCTCCAACATTGTCTTTATATGGTGCAACCCAAATTTTTGCATATTGTCCATAATGCACGATATTATCTTCTCTTACTTCTTTGGTAATTAAATATTGATTCTTTAGACTTTGTTCTATTTCTTTTTTTTCAATCTCATTCTTTGTACTACATCCTGTAAATAATATTATGAAAGATAGTGAGATAAATATAGTATTTTTAATTTCCATCTTTTTTCATTCCTTTTTTATCAAAATCTTTATATGCTTGTATTTTTACAGCCTCTTTATCATCTAAAATATTAAAAGGATTCATACATACT
>JBBITK010000105.1:0-6324 GCA_037440805.1 Arcobacter sp.
AGAAGGTTTTTCCCATCAAAATAAATTTTATTCATATACGCATTAGTATTTATTTTACCTCTAACAATAGATAAGTCATCTTTTTTTTCTTTATAAGTTTTATATAAACCAAGTGCAAAAGCTTTTTTTAGTTGTATTTTCCAATAATATATTAATATCCATTCTCCCAATCCAACATTTTTATCAATATTACCTAGATTTTCTAATTCTAAAAACCCGCTGGAATTGGATATCATATATTGTAAGAATTCATTCCCAAATCTAGAATTAATATTAAATTGCACACCTTTATAATTTATTGAACCAACTATATTATTTGTGTAAACCTTCAAGTTTTCAAAAGACTCACCTGAAATATTAAATATTTTTTGTTTTTTATTTGCATCAAATTCTTCTCCAAAAGTAATTTGATTAACAAGAGAATCTATATTCCTATCTGAAATAAAATTATATAAATTCTTAACATAATCTCCTATTCCTATTTTTCTAAAATTTTTATTTCTTGATTTATTATGAAATATATCATCAAAAGTTGGTTCAATATTTTCATGAAGGAATATTCCATCAAAATTATTATCTTTAATATTATTTTTAAAAAATTCTACAGCACTTATCATAATTTATTCAGCACCAAATTCTTTTTTAAATATTTCTAATATTTCATTACTTTTTTGATTATCTCCTAAACCTCTTAAATATTCTTGAATTAATGATTTTAAAAATTCATTCCATAAAAAATTTTTAACTTCTTGTATTTTCTCAAATTGCTTATTTTTTATAACTAATGCATAAGAATGACCAATTTGATAATCTTTTCCTAAAAGTTCATCTTCTTTTATTTTTGTATTTAGATTTATGAAGCTTTCTGATAATTTTATTCCCAAATTATTACCATCAGGTAAAATTTTATTTAATTCACTTTTTATAACATCATAATTTGGTTCTATTTCTTCCCACATAAATCTTCTTCTAAGAGCAAAATCAAAACTATCAACAGACCTATCTATAGTGTTCATTGTTCCTATGATATATACATTTTGAGGAATAAAAAACCAATTTTCTCCATTTTCCCAAAAAAATATTTCTCCATCATCATTTTCATTATCAATTAAATATGAGTATTGAGTTTTTATTTTTCCGTTATATCCTCTATATTCCAAAGAATACATTAATTCACCAAATACACGAGATAAATCAGCTCTATTAATTTCATCAATAATAAAAAATGCTGGTTCAATTATATCTTGGAGTGATAGTTTTTCTGGATAACTATCTAAATCAGGTAATATATCTTTTATATTTGCAATATTTTTTAATTCTTTTAATTGAATATCTGAAAAACTTTTATTACCGAATATTTTTAGAAATTGAGTATTTTTATACAATGCAGTCTCTACTATTCCTGCTTTTTTACAAAATCTTTTAAATACTCCTGCTTTTAATTTCAAATCTTTATCTTTTGAAGGTCTAATACCTTCAATAAAATCTTCATAAGCAAATGAAGGATGAAATTGAACTGTTTCAATTAAATATTTTTTATCTTTTTTAAATGTTTTTAATGCCCATGAATCAATAAATTTTTTAGCTTCTTTTTTAGCTTTATATGTTTTTCCTGTTCCTGGTGAACCATAATAAACTATTGCTTTTTTTAAATCTAAATCATTATCCAACATATAATAAAGTTCCCAATAAAAAATATGTTTTTTATAGTTAGTTTCAATTACTGAATCTAATTGTCTCATTAACCAATCATGCTTTGCTTCTGTATTATTACCTTCTACTTTAATATCTAATTTATCTTTTAATATATTTACTAATCGATAAAATTTTCCTTCCGCTTCAACTGATGTAAACTTAGAGGGAAATAATGTTTTTAAAAATCTATATCTAACAGCATTATAATTTTTTTCTATATTTATCAGTTCTCCAATTAAATTACTTGTATTTTGTATATCTTCATTTTTCAATATAGCTATTAATAATTCAGGTTTTTCTTTTATTTTATTTCTAATAATTTCTCTATGTTTATTGTATATAAAACCTTGCCCTATATTTGCTGTACCATTATCTTGCATGAATAAATATCTTTCTAGAAAACTATCTACATCTTTTATCTCATTTTTTGAAAATTCTATAAATAATTTATTTAATTCATCTATATTAAATAAATTATTATCATTTTTAACTTTTTCTTTTATATTTTGTAATATTTCAATCCACTTCTTCATACTCTTATACCAAGACCATTCTTCAACATTATTATTTTCATTGAAAAAATTGAAATACTCTATTAATTTATTTTCTCTCATCAAAACTCCTTTTAAATTTTTCTCTGATTCTATTCTACCAAAAACCATCTTCTCAAATTATTTTTAAATTATCTTTTTAGATAAAACTTATTTTTGTATCTTTTGGTAAATTATTTTTATTCTAATTAAAATAATATTTGTTCTTTTCAAACACAAGTATTATAAAAAATAAATAGGACATAAATTTGTCTTAGAAATTTCAATTTAGTTTTAATATCACTTTAAATAAATTAAAATACCATTTTAAATAAAACTACGAGGATTAAAAATAAATATTGCTTATATTTTAAAAGATGGTTGTAAATTAAGCTTTGAAAAATATCTAAAATTAGAAGATGAATTAACAAAAGTTTTGAAAACAAAAATTGATTTGATGAATTTTAAAAAACTAAATCCATTAGTAAAATTTGATGCTCAAAAGGATTTTATATATGTTTAGTAGTAAAAATCTAACTTACATTTTAACAATTCTTGAAGCTATTGAAAAAATATTTTATTCCTCAAAAGATTATAATTACAATCTTTCATTTGCTTTTTTATAAACTTTTCTAAATCCACTAAGATTCATATTATTTTTATTTCCAAGAGGAAGTCCAATTTCTGGAGAATTATGAATTTGTTTTAATTTCTTAAATACTTGAATTTGAAGAGAATTATCAAGTTCTTTTAAATCATCTTCAATTTTAGGATGTAATTTTAAAACATACATTTTATAAAGAACTTGTATCTATATTAAACTTTTTAGCCATATCTTCAATTGATACATAATCAGATTTAGAAGTTTTAATTCTACTTTGAACTATTTCATAAATTTCTTTATGTTCTATATTATTCATAATTTCTTCAAGTTCTTTCAATCTTTCATATTCCTGCGTTGAAATTACAACTGCTTCTAGTTTATTATTTTTTAACACACCAACTTTTTCAATAGTATGTTCTTTTATATCTCCTAAAATTTTGCTAATTGATTTTGTAAAATCTGTAATTGATAATAATTCATTTTGAGTATAACTTACCATTTTATTAACTCCTATATTTTATAGTTAATATTATATCAAATTTAATAGTAAATTATTATTCATTTAATAAACATCCTAAATAATATTTTGCTAAAGAAACCAGAAAATAAAAACCCAAATAAAGAAAAAATCAATCCTAAAATAGCAAAAATAAATAAATATGAATATTTAACAACCGTTTTTGTGGCTTTTAAAATACCTTTACCCAAAATCTGCATCACTGCTTTACTATTTTGTTTATATTTTTCTGTAATTTGAGCCAATTTTTGTAAATCTTTTTCATCATCAACATATTGTAATAACTTTGTGGTGTCATAAATTGAAGTGTTTTTTTGGATTAAATCTAAATCTTTTGCTATGCCTTTTATATGAGAAAAATCAAATATATTGCCCATTTTATTAAAAGATTTGGTAACCGAATCCAAAGAAGAAAAATCAATTTTAGTTTTTAAGGCTTTAAAATCTACTGTTTTAGAAATTTTTTGAGATAAAACTTCTAAAAATTGTTTTGACAATTTCCCTGATTTTGCAGTTACTTTCAAAATACTTGAACCCACTTTTAGAGGTGTTGAGGCTCCAGCTGTTAAAACTTGACTAGCACTCAATCCCAAACCAATAGCCGATAAACCTAATACCATCTCATCATAAGGTTTATTGTCCATATAGTTACTTCCCTCTTTGAAAAAATCTCTCGCATCACCCACAAGAGTAAAATCAGAAGCTATACTAGAATAAAACTGTTCTTCATTTTCAGTTTTACCAAATACAAAACCTTGAACTATATTTTTCCCTTTTTCCAAAGAAACATCTAAATAATCTCTATTCTCATTTTGAGCTAAATTGGTTGTTATTTGTTTATCCAAAGGAATATTTAAAGAATTAGATAAAGCCACCAATTCTTGTGCATTTTGAAAATTATTTGATGAAATATCTTTTTTTATTAAATCTTCAAAATACTCTTTTGTTGCAACTTTTTTTAACTCTTCATCAATATCAACAGGAACTTTAGAAGCATCAAAAGAGTAATAAATTCCCATTGAGAAAGCTATTATCAAAATAAAAGAGATTAGTTTCATTTTTTTTCACTCAAAATAATATTTTTATTCAACACCTTTGCACTAGGAACAACTTGTGACGAGAGATTCAAATGCACATCTTGGTCATCAAAAAATATATCTGCCCCAAAGGCTTCCAATATCTCATATTTATCTGTTCCACCAAGGAAAAAGGCTTCATCAATTCGCACTCCCCAAACATTTAGGGTTTTTATAACTCTTTCATGGGTTGGTGCTGACCTTGCTGTTACAAGTGCTGTTCTAATTGGTGATTGCTCTGTTGGAAATTTGGCTTGTATTTTTGCTATTGTTAAAAGAAGTTTTGCGAAAGGTCCCATTTCAAGGGGATTATCTTTGTTTAATTTTTCATGTTCTATAAAAGCTTCTAAACCTTTGCTTTTATAAATAAGCTCTGATTCTTCACTAAACAAAACAGCATCTCCATCAAAAGCTATTTTAACTTGTTCATTAAAACTATTTTGCATATTTTCATGGGATGGTAAAATCTTCGCTGCTGCAACTCCATTTTCTATGGCATTTAAAACATCATTATCATCTGCACTCAAAAATAAATCTACCTTAAAAGCTTTGAGATAGTTTGAAATATTTGTTCCACTCGTCCAAGCTGACCTTATAATATCAAGCTTTAATTCATTTATAGCATTTGTTATTCTAAGACTTGTTGCAGCATTGTTTTTGGAAAGAATAATTACTTCCACTTGTTTTTCATGGGTGTCAAAAAACTTATTTATTTTTAATAAATTCTCAACAAGTCTATAACCTGTCCCTTTTTTGAGTGCTTTGTTTTCGTTTTCTAGCTGATATTTGTAATATTCATCCAATCCCTTATCTTCAAAAACTTTGTTCTCTTCTTCCAAATCAAACAAAGCTCTTGAACTAATAGCAACGACTAATTTATCATGCAGATTATAGCCCATACTTTTCCCTTATTTTTTATTATTAAATTTTTTTAGTATAGTATCAAAATCATCTTTATTTTTTTAGAAATCATCTATAAAGCACAAATTTTCCCAATAAATCATCTATTGTGTATCTTTTGAAAATATAATCTTTTAATTTTTCAAGCTCACTATTTAACTCTTCATTTATTTCATTTAACTTATTTTTTAAACCAACTCTAGCTTCAAAAATTGATAAATCTATTTTTTGGTGTTCAAAAATATAAAATCTATCCATATTATTTGTATCTGTTTTCAAAGAAGTTAGATGCAAAAAAGCTTTGCAAGGTTGCACAAAACCTATATTATAATTATCCCTTACAAAAGAATAATATGTTTTGGAATTATAGATTTTATGCACATAACTATCTTCCTCAAAACTATGATTCAAATAGGCTAACAACAGCAAATATTTTTTAACTGATTCATTTAGTTGCTCTAAATCTTTATTAAAAAATTTTCTCCATTTATCTATTGGTTCACCCAAAGATGAGTTTTGTAAATACTCTTCAGTAAAATCCAAAGCCAAATAGTGATTTGACACAAGTTTTACATCACTTATGACCTCTTCCAAACTTCTAAAAACATCATAAACTCTTTTGGGATTTAGTAGATTTTCTTCTTTTATTAAAGCTTCATCAAAAATATTTTTTGTAAGAAATAGCACATCTTTTAGCATTTTATATTCCCTTGTATGTGTGATATAAAGAAGTATAAAGTTTTAAGTGGTCAGATTTATGTCTTTTATATTAAATCACTATTGTATAACAAATATTTCTACCTGCTGTTCCATCAATTTGTTTAATACAACCCATTTCTAAAAGTTCCGTTATATCCCTTGAAGCAGTTGATGATGAACTATCTGAAATAATCATATATTTTTTCTTACTTAAGTTTCCTTTGAAATTTTCAATTCCAATATCAAGTATAAAATTTAAAACTTTTATTTGTCTAGCATTGAGATTTTTATCTCTATATTTAT